>JABFSN010000140.1 GCA_013140575.1 Phycisphaerales bacterium
GCGAAAGTCCAGAAGAGAAGAACCCTACAGGAAAAGAAAGAGGACGGCGGTGGCGTTCCCAACGAGTCAGAAACATGTTACCTATGTCCCCGAACACCTGTCACCCATGTCCCCGGTCAAAACACTGTCGAAAGGGATGGGGCACCATTGCTGTTGCTTGGGAGGTTGGGCTCTTCGCCTCCGGTCGATCCTTATCGGCCTTTCGAATTGCAAATTGCTCGTCCGCACGCTAAAATGATCGAGCGAGAATGGAAACGCCTGCACGGCGATAATTGGGAAACGCCCTATGACGTTGCATATTCCCCTCTCTCCGGAGACCGAGGTCAGGCTTCGAGCCCGCGCGTCCGCGTTGGGGAAGGATCCCGCGATGTTGGTGCTTGAAGCCGTCGAGGCAATCACCGGCGGGGTCAACGGCGGAACGGCGCCCAACGGTCCGCTGTCCCCCGAACAATGGTCCGCGGAATGGCACGCGTGGGCCGCCGGGCATAAGAGCGTCGGCCACGTCGTCGATGACAGCCGCGAGCGCATTTACGCCGGTCGCGGCGAATGAGCGTCCTGTTCGACACCAACATCTTCATCCGCGCCGCTCAGCCCGGTCATGCGTTGCAACCGCTCGCCGTTAAGGCGGGTGATATCCTCAAAGCCAGGGGTGACGAGGTGTGCGTGGTCCCCCAGGTGCTCTACGAGTTTTGGTCGGTCGCGACCCGACCCGCCGGCGAGAACGGATTGGGCTTGACGACGGTTGAGGCTCGGATCGAAGTCTCTCGAATCAAGCGTCTTTTCCTGGTTCACGCCGACACGCCGGCGATTCTCCCGCTTTGGGAGGAACTGGTCGCCGCCCACGACGTGAAGAGCAAGAACACTCATGACGCCCGACTTGTCGCGGCCATGAAAGTCCATGGCGTTTCGGATGTTTTGACCTTCAACCCCGCCGACTTTGCCCGCTATTCGAACATTGCCGTCCTGGCTCCCCAGGAAGTCGTCGAAGCCACAGAATCGCCAAGGGCGTGAAGGCGGCGCTGCAGACGGCGGTCCCATCTGCCTTTCCACGCGCCTGCCGCGGCTCCGTTTACCACGATTGGAACGACTTGCGAACGCGAGGCAGGTCGAGGACGAATCCGGGGACGACGCGGCTGGCGAAGGAGTCGCCCGATGGTTCGACGGCGACGAATTGGCCGTCGATCATGCGGAAGAATGTCATGGTCTGACGCTCGGGATCGACGATCCAATACTCGCCGACGCCGAAGCGTTCGTAGTCGGTCCTCTTCGTCTCGGTGTCGTAACGACGCGAGTCGGGGGAGACCACTTCGACCACCAGGTCCGGGGCGCCGGTTATCCGATGCTTGATCTCGGGAAGGCGTTCGGCGCGGATGAACACAATCTCGGGCCGGTAGACCAGGTCGCCGCGGCGGCCGGCGCCCAGGTGTGCGTCAGTCTCGGCCAGCACCGCCCCGACCGGGTGGTCGCGAAGATAGGTACCGAGCTGGAGGGCGATTTCCATGACGACCCGTTGATGTTGCGGCGTGGGACTGGGGGACACGACAACGACTCCGTCGATTAACTCGTATCTGTATCCATCATCGGGGATGCAAAAGTATTCGTCCGCGGTCATGCGCAGCCCGGCGTAGCCGTCGCGCGTTCGCTCCGCGGTTAGCGGTGCTTCGGACATACCCAGTCTCCTCGTGTGCCGCTTCGATCCGCGTCACTATACTACACGCCCGCCGCGGCGAAACTCGCCCGGCGACGTGGGCATCAAGGAAAGCGATCGCGTCACTCAATGTCAATCCGATAGCTCGCCACCCACAGGTCCAGCTGCTCGAGGCGCGCCTTCCAACGGTCCTTGAACCCACCCATCCACGTTCGGTTGTCGATGGTGTCGGGAACGTCCACAAAGATGCGCACCAACTCGTCCCGATAGGTGATTCCGCTCTGTCGCCAGTGACCCTCGACCCTTTGCGTTTCGTAGCTGGCCGCTCCGAAATGGCTTACGACCTCAAGCACGGCTTCGGCCAGCCAGTCGGCGGGCACCTCGCGCCCGTCATTGAATCGGAGGGGAAGCAGAACCTCGAACCGCCGCCAACTGTTGCTCATAGGTGGCCTTTCCTTTGACGGCAAACGGGATGTTCTGATCCGCGAGGGCTTCGAGCGCGACTTCGGGAACGAGATGCTCGCCGGATTCAAGAATTCGTCCGGAAAAGCGGCCGAGGAGGAAGCCCAAGGCCTTCTTTTCCGTTTCGCGATCGGGGAACACAATCGTAACCATCGCAAGACCTCCGGCTCGGGACTCCGCTGACCGACGCCCCCTACCACTCGAAATGCGAGGCCAGGCCGCCGCGGAGGGGTTTCTTGCGCTTGGGCTTGTCGGGTTTGACGGGTGCGGCCGACGGGACGGACCGAGCGCCTTCGCCCGCGGGCGGTTCGACGGGCGCGGGGCGCTCGATGGCGCCGCGGATGGACAGGCTGACGCGGCGCTTTTCCAGATCGACGCCCAGCACTTTGACCGTGACCTCGTCGCCGATTTTGACCACGTCTTCGACGGCGCGGACGTGCGCGTGAGCCAGTTCGGAAATGTGCACCAGTCCTTCGACGCCGGCTTTCAATTCAACGAGCGCGCCGAACTCGAGGTTCTTGGTGACCTTGCCGGTCATGATGGAATTTGCGGGGAAGGCCTCGGCCAGACCGGCCCAGGGGTCTTCCACGCGCTGCTTCATGCTCAAACCGATGCGGCGGCGCTTCATGTCGACGTTCAACACCTTGACGTCGACCACGCGGCCGACCTCGACGAACTCGGCCGGGTTGACCGGGCGGTTGTCCCAGCTCATTTCGCTGGTGGGAATCAGACCGGTGACGCCCTCGGTCACCTCGGCGAACGCGCCGTAGGGGGCGAGCTTGACCACGCGAACCGCGAGCTGCGTGCCCTCGGGGAAGCGCTGATCGACGTCGGTCCAGGGATCGGGCGTGACCTGCTTCAGACCGAGCGAGATGCGGTTGCGCTCGCGATTGACCTTCAGCACCTTGACGCGGACCTTGTCGCCCTCGGACACCACGTCGGATGGTTTTTCCACCGGGGTCCAGCGCATGTCGCTGACGTGCACCAGTCCGTGAATGCCGCCGATGTCGACGAACGCGCCGAACTCGGCCAGGTTCTTGACCGTGCCGTCGTATTCCTGCCCGGGGGCCAGATCGGCCAGCAGTTTTTCGCGGGCCTCGGCGCGCTCCTGTTGAACGATTTTTTTGCGGCTGACGATGATGTTGCGGCGGTCCTTGCCCAGCTCGATGATTTCGCAGCGCAGCGTCTGACCGAGGTATTCGGAAATATCCTTGACCCGGTGGGTGTCCACGTGCGACGCAGGCAGAAAAGCGCGGAGCTTGCCGATCTGCATCTCCAGACCGCCCTTGATCATGCCGATGGCCCGGGCGTTAATCATGGTTCCCTGCATCAGCGAGTCCACGTCGCCCGAAACGACCGCCCCCTTCAGATTGGCGTGCAACAGATCGGACGAGGAATCGTACTTGGCGATGACCACGTCCACTTCCTTGCCGTTTTCGGGCGTGCCGTTGCCGCCGAACTGGGCCAGCGGCACGAGAACCTGGCTGCGCAACCCCGTCTCGATGAACACGCCGTCGCCGCTCTGCCCGGCGATCCGCCCGTGAAGCTCGGTGCCGCGCTCGGGGACGCTCGCCCCCGGGGCCGGGGCCGCGCTCAACGCTTCGACGTCGGCGTCGGAAATGCCGGTCAGCTCGCGCATCAGGACGTCGTCGTGTTCGAGCTGCGGTCCGTCGGCGCGGGCAGGCGTCGGCAAGGGGTTGGACGCTTCCTGCGGCATCAAGAATTCGTTCATCGGGCACGCACCTTCCGACCAAAACCGGCGGTTGAGATTCACACGAGACGATGTGAACGCCGGAGCGGCATCCGCCGCCTGGGTACGTCGTGGATTTCGATAGGGCGAATGGTGATCGGTCGGCAGCTCACCTTACGCCGCCACGAATGACTGGTCCGATCGTGCCCCGTCCCGAACGACGAGCCGATCCAATAACTTGTACTCAATGCCCCACGCGAAGTCAAACACCGAATGCAACTCCGAACCCGTCCATCGCCAACGGTCGGCAGCCGCCGGCGCGGAACGAATCCGTTGTGTCACAAGCGACCAAATCCACCGTGGCTGTGATTGTTGCTTCGCCGATAAGATTGAGTTTGGCCGTTCCGCGGCGCGGGCGTGAATCCCGAGCGCGGCTTCAGTTGACCACGGGCGTCCAGCTTCCGTCGGTGACCACCATATCGGGCGGGGCCAGCCAGCCGGGCGGCGGGTTGTCGCGGAATTGGGAATCGTAGGTCAACGACAATGTGCCCGACCACGTGAACGCACCGCCGACCACGAGCGCTCCGATGATGGGCAGCGTGCCGCCGGTCGGCGTCAGATTGCCGGACACATAGAATAAGCCGTCCATCCGCAGCGGCTGCCCCACCGGATTGATCGTGACCAGTCCGGTCGTGCCGGTCAACTGGCCGATCAATTTGGTAACGTCCGGCGCCGTGGACATGTCCGTGCAGATGTTTCCACGGACGAGCAACGACGGCAGCCCGGACAGCCCGACCTGGAAATTCATGTTACCCGATATTTTGGAGTTCGGACCGGGGTCGAGGACCAACAGTGTCCCGATAATCTGCGAATTGGCCACGAACAGGTCGGCGCCCGCGCAGTTGATGACGTAGATGCCCTGCGCATTGACCGCTCCAAACGTGTTCAACGTCGGGCTCAATACCACACTCGACAGCACGCGTTCAAACGTCACCAGTTTGCGGGGAAGCGAGGTGAACGGAATGACCGTGCCGTTGTTGATGTAGTAGTCGAACACCCCGGCCGGGTCCGGCATTTCCCGCGGCGTGATCGGGGACGTCGTGCTCGACAGATAATTACCGCCGGTCACCTTGCCTACGGCTTCCACGTCCGCATTCACCTGGCTGCCCGTCGCCGCACCGATCGAGCCGTTGGAACTGATGGGTCCGTCCGCGGAGACCATCGCGCTGGAAAACGCGATGTTGCCGCCGGCGTGCAGCGGCACGTCGAGGCTGGTCAGCGCTCGTGTTTCCGCGGTCAGCGCCACCCGCAGCCGATAGGTCGCCTGCCCCTTGGTGCCCGTTCCGGTCATGGTCAATGGGTCGAGCGGATCGTTGGCCAGGTTGCCGTCGGTGGGGTCCACGCCGGCCAGGCTCAGCGACCCCTTCGCGAACGGCTGGTTGGCCGTCCATGTGCCGTTTGGATAAGTCGCCCGCCAGTTGGCGTTGGCGCTGATTCGTTGAAGACCCCACTCGATCGCCGATTGGGCCGAACGCCGCGCCTGGGCCAGATCGTCGGCACCCGCGGCGGCCTTACGCTGCACGCCGACCGCGGTCAGTCCCAGTAGTCCGATGGACATCACCACCATGGACGTGCCCAGCACGATCAAATAAATGCCGGCGCGGCGCCGGAATCTGTCCTGCGTCGTCATTTCGATGACCTCTTCGTGCGACGACAGCCGCAAACCTGATTCGGCCCCGGACTCGCGTCCGGGGTTCTGATGGCTGCGCCGTTGGCAGCGTCGTGATCAGAACCCGCCACGGGAGTGGCGGGCGGAACGGGACCGGCGTTCGTCGGCAGCGGACTCCGGGCGCCGAATCTGTTCAGCCCCGGACTTCCGTCCGGGGTTCTGAAACCGGTCGGCGAATCGAACACAAGTATCGGTCAATCTGCGTAGTAGCGCTCTCATGCTAAACATAAGCTGTGCCAGGGCACTAGACGCACTAGTGTTCCGTCACACCTAATTTTTCGGGGTGGCACGGGCAAGCGTACTCGCTTGCCCGTGATCTCCGACTTTCGGCCTCGACTGCGATTTTCAACGCGCTGGCGGGTTTCACACGGACAACGGAGTGCCGTTGTCCGTGCCACCCGACCCGAAACTTAATCTGCGTCACAACACTAGATCACCTCGGGATCCGGAACCAGGACCGGCGTTGCCTTCGGATAGACCTTCTTGAGCACCTGCAGTGCGGCCGGTCCGGAACGCAACGCGCACAACTCCGCCACGAATTTCGTTAGAAACGTGACGCGAACCGTGATCCGTTTGATCCCGGTGTCCACGACCGTGGGCGTCACCAGATCGGCCGCCGAAACGTAAACTACCGAGACGGTGCGCGACCAGCCGGTCATCCCCGGCCGCGCCGTTCCGTCGCGGTTCTCCAAGCTCGCTTTGGACCATCCGTCGTAATCGTCGATGTCGTCAAAATCCTCGCGCTTGGTTGACGATTCGCCCAATTCTTTGCCAATGGTGAGCGAGGGCGCGTCCGGGTCGACGTACGGCAGGGTCAGAATTTCGGACATCAGTTCCTGGGCCAGAAGGGCGCCCTGCGCGGCGCTCGAAATCTGCTTGGTCCCCTTGACCGACGCCCCCACGGTGTTCAACGACGCCGTGATCAGCACCGACACCACGAAAATCGAAATCACCACCTCGACCATCGAGAACCCGTCCAAGCGCCCGCGGGTCGAGTCCCGTTTCGACGATCGCCGGGCGTGCATGGCATCGTCCGTCGATACTCGACGATGCGACGCCCAATGAAACGATGACGCGGGACGCCTCGGCGGGCAGGCCCCGGCCGGGCGGTAGGGCGCGAACCGTCCCGGGAATCCCGCGGTTAGCGGAGCGGCCGGGTCTTGCGTTGTCGGACTGGATGCGTGGGGCATGGTAGTTTGACTGCGTTCGCGCTAGGGCACCTCGGCCTGGCCGGTGTCGGCGTCGATATTGATGGTCCGCGATTCGACACCGACGGAAACGACGATCTTCCCGCCGGTGTTGGGAACCCCGTATCCGTCGAACACGATCGAATCGTTGTTGTTCGTTACCAGGTCGAGGGAGGTGATTCTTGCGTTGTACGTTTCATCCGCGAGGTTAATCCCGTAGTCCACACCCACTCGCACCGGATCGGGGATGCCTTCGAGCGTGTAGCTGTGCGTCGATAGATCGAATGCAACGGTCCTCGGAGCGCCGTTCATCCGCGCATGGCGTTGGGCCAGCGCCAGGTCGGCCGCCACGCGTCGTGCGGCGCCCTCGGCTTTGAAGCGCGTCACCGTGCCCGCGTAACGCGGGGACAGAAGCGCGCCCAGGATGGCCACGATGGCCGTCACCATCACCACCTCCGCCAGCGAAAACCCGCTTGCGCGAAATTCGGATGTGAACGGAGCTCGTCGGCCGGACATGGGCGCCTCCCATCGCGGCATCAAGTCCGCCGCGCTGTAAACCTACGATATCGTTGCCCGTCGAGTGGTTCGACACCCCCTGATTTCGGGTGGCACGGGCAAGCGTACCCGCTTGCCCGTGTTCTTACCGTCCAGGCTTCATGCTGGTTTCATCATGCACGCACGCCGCCCACGGACAACGGGGTACCGTTGTCCGTGCCACCCGACTCGAATCATTGGATGTGACCGGGCGCCGGGGCATCAAAAAGGCACGCGGGTCGCCGCGTGATCACGCCGGCAACCCGCGGTCGGTCCGAAAACGCTCGCGTCCGTCATGCCCGCCCGTGGACGAAGCGGGCGAGGCCGTTGTGGCACGGGCATCCGGCCCGTGAAGACATGGGCTGACAGCCCATGGCACTATTAATAGTCCGTGTAGAGCTCGCCGGATTCGTCGGTGGCGACGCCGGCGTTGGCCTTGATCGAGCCCGACGCCACTGTGTAGACCCACCC
>JABFSN010000143.1 GCA_013140575.1 Phycisphaerales bacterium
GGGCGGGACCGGTGAAGGCGGATGTGACGATCAGCCGGGGCGATCGGTCGACGGATCTGCCGCCGTTTCCGGAGTTTTGCGGTGTGAAGGGCGGGATGCCGGCGGTACCAACATCGCCCACGGCGGCGGGCAGCGGGATCCACCGGGGCCGGCGGGTCGCGGAGGTGGCGATCGAGGGCGATCAGGAATTCGTGGCGCTGTTCGCGGACGAGACGGCCGCAGCCGAGTATGTCGTGCAGTTGATTGGGGCGGTCAGCGACATCTACATGCACGACGTGAACGTGACCATGATGTTGTCGCAGGTGCGGTTGTGGCCGGTGGGCGGGGCGCCGTTCGACGCGTCGAACTTGGGCGGGTTCGCCGACTATTGGATCAACAACGAGGACACCACGGGACTGAATCTGGTGCACCTGTTAAGCGGCCGGAGAGGGCTGGGATACGGCGGAATAGCGTACGTGGGCGGCACGTGCGGCGGCGATGCGACGTACGGAATCAGCGGGTACCTGCTGGGGAGCTTTCCGACGCCGGTGGTTGGTCCGAACCTGGGGAACTGGGACGTGATCGTGACCACGCACGAGATGGGTCACAACATGGGGACGTTTCACACGCACGACGGTTACAGCCCCACGATCGACGATTGCGGAAACGGCGTGCCGGGCCGGGGCACGATCATGAGCTACTGCCACACGCACCCGGGCGGGACGAAGAACATCCAGATGATGCTGCACCGGCGGGTCGAGGAGGTGATCGAGGCGGAGGTGGCGGGCGGGGACTGCATGTGGTTCGACTGCAACGGCAACGGGATCGACGACGTGGACGACATCGCCGGGCCGACGAGCGCGGACGTGAACGGGAACGGCGTGCCCGATGAATGCGAGGACTGCAACGACAACGCGGTGCTGGACGATCAGGATATTATTCTGGGGGCGGCAGACATCAACGCGAACGGGATTCCGGACGATTGCGAGCCGGATTGCAACGGGAACAACAACCCGGACGACCATGACATTTTGTTGGCGCTGGCCGACGACGTGGACGGCAATAACGTGCCGGATACGTGCGATCCGGATTGCGACGGGAACGCGGTGGCGGACTACGTCGAGATCGTGACGGGCGTGAAGGAGGATTTCGACCGCAATCTCGTTCCGGATATTTGCCAGGACTGCGACGGGAATGGGGTCAGCGACTGGCGGGACGTGGAACGGGAGTTCAATCTGTTCGTGGCCGATCGGAGCGGACATGTGCGGGAGTATCACAGGAAAAGCGGGTACCCGATTCAGAATCACGGCGTGGCAACGGTGTCCGATCCACGGGACGCGGTGTTCGGGGCGGACCGGCAGTTGTATGTGGCCAGTTT
Source organism: Phycisphaerales bacterium (assembly GCA_013140575.1). GTDB lineage: Bacteria > Planctomycetota > Phycisphaerae > UBA1845 > UBA1845 > JABFSN01. Next base: position 1,358 of record JABFSN010000143.1, read on the forward strand.
CAATAACGACCGGGTGATGCGCATCGACGTGGACACGGGCGCGTTTTCGGCATTCGTGGCGACGGGCAGCGGCGGATTGAGCGGGCCGACGGGTCTGACGTTTGGGACCGGCGGTGACTTGTTCGTGGCCAGCAGCGGGACGTCAAGCGTCATCCGGTACAACGGATTGACCGGGGCGCTGTTGGGGACGTTTGTAGCGGCGGGCAGCGGCGGGCTGGTTTCGCCGAACGGATTGACGTTCGGGCCGAACGGCAATCTGTACGTGGGCAGCGCGGACCATCGCGTCATTCAGTACAACGGCGCGACCGGGGCGCTGGTGGGCACGTTTGCGGCTGCGGGCAGCGGCGGGTTGAATCAGCCGCGCGGAATGGCGTTCAAGCCGGATGGCAATCTGCTGGTGGCAAGTTTCGGATCGAACGCCATTTTGGAATACCTGGGGGCGACGGGGGCGTTCGTTGGGGTGTTCAACGACGTACAGTCACTGCTGCAGCCGTGGGGATTGCGCATCGGTCCCAACGGAAACGTGTTCGTGGCGATGACGGGCGGGCCGGTGTACATCGTCGAGTACGACATAAGCCGGCGAATCTACATGCGGCGCTACGTTCGGGCCGACACCGGTCTGCCGACGCCGTCCGGATTCGCGTTCCGGCCGCAGTCCGGCGAGGACGTGAACGGCAACGGGATACTGGACGCGTGTGATTGCGCGATTAATCAATACGGGGACGTGAATTCGGACGGGATGGTGGATATATTCGACATTCTGTGCGTTCTGGACGGTTTCGCGGGCGTTTTCACCACGTGCGCGATGGAAGCCGTCGATTTGACGCCCAATTGCGTGGGCGAGGGGATCATCGACATTTTCGACATACTGGCGGTTTTGGACGCGTTCGGGGGCGATCAATCGTGCTGTGCGACGGAGTGATTATCGAGGTTGTAGCGATGGGGAGGCGGAAATGAAACGCGAAGTGGTTGGGTTCGCGGGACTGGCGGTTGGAGTAGTTTTGACATCGGTGCGTTTCGCGGCGGCGATTCCGCCGGGCGCGGATGCGGTGTTGGCCGCGGGCGGTGGGCCGCCGTCGGCGGGGAGTGAAGCGGCGGAGAGCGCGGTGAACGCGTGCTGTCTGCCGGACGGGAGTTGTTTGCCGGACGTAACCGGTTCGTTGTGCCGGGGGAATGGCGGATGGGACAAGGGGACGGGGACGTCGTGTACACCGAACTTGTGCACCCCGTTTCCGGCGAGCGGCGTGGAGCTGTTGAGCTGGGTTCCCAAGACCGATTTCCCGGATGCGATCAACCACACGAATGGATCGAATGATCTATGGGGGTACGTTTCGCCGTCAGGGCGGGAGTATGCGTTTTACGGCTTGTGGAGCGGAACGGGGTTTATTGAGGTCACGAACCCGGCGAATCCGGTCATCATCGATTATATCGACGGGCCGAATTCGGTGTGGCGGGACGTGGAGGACTACCAGGGTCACGCGTACATCGTCAGCCAGGAGGGGTTGGGGGTTCAGGTGGTGAATCTGAGCCAGATCGACAGCGGGATGGTGTCGCTGGTGCAGACCGAGACGTTCGACAACCAGTTGTTCGTTTCGCACACCATCACCATCAACAAGGCAAGCGGATACGCGTATCTGGACTTGACCGACTATCCGAATGGCGACGGACTGGTGGCGATCAATCTGTCCAATCCCAACAATCTGACCATCGACGGCGTGTGGAACGAGGTGCGGATCCACGAGCCGACGGTGCTGACGTACGACAGCGGACCGTACGCGGGGCGGGAGATCGCGTTCGGTTGCGCCGAAGGGAACGGGCTGTACGTGGTGGACGTGACGGATAAGGGGAACATGTTCACGCGTTCGTCGACGAGCTACCCCAACGTTTCGTATTCGCACGAGGGATGGCTGACGGCCGACCGCCGCTATTTCCTGTTGGGCGATGAACTGGACGAACTGGAAGACGCGGACGTGCCGACGACCACGACGTACGTGATCGACGTGCAGGACCTGGACAATGTGCAATACGTGACGACGTTCACGAACGGGCTGGCGACAATCGACCACAATCTTTACGTGCGGGGAAATTATGCGTTCGAGACGAACTACGAAGGCGGTCTGCGCATTTTCGACGTCAGCGACGTGTTCAATGTGCAGGAGGTCGGGTTTTACGACACCTATCCGGAGCGAAACGGCCGGGACTTCAGTTTCAACGGCGCCTGGGGCAATTACCCGTTCCTGCCCAGCCGCATCGTGATGGTGGCGGACCGCAATCACGGGTTGTTTATTTTGGACGCGTCGGCGGCGGTGAACGAGTTCCCGTCGCGGATTGAGTTGGCGCCGGTCGGGGGCACGGCCAACGCGATTACGGCCGATCCCGGCGATGTCGTGGTGCTCGACGTGATGGTGTCGGACTGGAGCGGGCTGCTGCAAGGGGTTCAGGTCGAGCTGGAGCCGTCGTCGCTGGCGACGCCATGCGGAGCGGTGCTGACGCTGTTCAATGGCGACGGGGACGACAACGGGGCGTGCGATCCGGGGAGCGCCGCGTATTGCCCGACCTGCGCCGGAGAGGTCGCGGCCGGACATTTCGACGGCGTTTACATTGACGACTGCCGGGCCGACCATTTTTCGAATGAGCCGCCGACCATTCCGCTGGATGCGGCGACCGTGGACCCGGGCAATCTGAAATTGTCGTGGCTGGGGCAATCGGGCGGCGTCGCGGACCCGCTTGCGCCGCGCTACGTGGGATCGTTCGTGCTGCAGGTGCCGGGCGATGCGTACGGCGATTTCCAGGTGACGCTGAAGCCGTCGCCGTTGACGTCGGCGGTCATTGCGGGTCAGGCCGGACCGTCACCATCGACACTGGTCGGCGCCACGATCCACTTGACGGCCGCCAATGCGTTCGGCGACGTGAATCACGACGGGATGGTCGACATTTTTGATATTTTGTGCGTGCTGGACGGCTTCGCGGGCGTGTTTACCACCTGCCCGCAGATTGACGTGGACATTATGCCGTGCGCACCGGACGGGTTGATCGACATTTTCGACATACTGGCGGTTCTGGATGCGTTCAGCGGTGATCTGCAATGTTGCGACGCGCCCTGACGATCTGGGGCGATCCGTGCGCCGCGGTAACGGCGCGAACCATTCGGAATCCTGACCAGCGGAAGCGGCCGGCGTTCGCGGTCGTCGGCGTGATCGGTTAGACTGCCGTCGTTCGTGGCGGGCGTCGGACGGTTGGCGCGGTCGTGATCCGAAACCCCGATTCCACGCTTCTATCGAAACAACTGGAAAAACGGTTCAACCGGCGGCGGTCCACGCGTCCGCGCCGGAATCGGGGAGGCGCCATCGTGATTCGGTGTTTATTCGTTCCGGCGTTCGTGTTGTCGATGGGACTGACGGCGTGCGCTCAATCGCGCGACGGCGGAGGCGAGGGGATTCGTCAATCGACGGCGGGCGATCCGGTGGATCGGTTCCGACCGCACGCGGGCATGGTGCGTTACGCGGACGTGAGCGGCACGCAGATCGTGTTCGTGTACGCCAACGATCTATGGATCGTGCCGCGGACGGGCGGCCTGGCGTCGCCGATGGCCAGTCCGCCAGGGGCGGAATCGTTCCCGCGCTTCAGCGCGAATGGAGACACGATCGCGTTCGTGGGGAATTACGACGGCAATCGCGATCTGTATACGATTCCGACGGCCGGCGGCATTGCGACGCGGGTCACGCACCATCCGGCCGATGAAACCCTGTGCGACTGGACGGCCGATGGAAGTCTGCTGTTTTTTTCCAACGGGTGGGCGGGATTGGCGCGACAGGTGCAGTTGTTCCGCGTATCCGCGAACGGCGGATTGCCGCAACAGTTGCCGGTGCCGTACGGCGCCAACGGGGCGATCAGCGCGGACGGGACGTGGCTGGCCTACACGCCGCACACCGCCGACCAACGCACCTGGAAGCGCTATCGCGGCGGCATGGCCACGGACGTCTGGCTGTTCAACCTCGTCGATCATTCATCGAACAAGATGACCGATTGGGAGGGCACGGATACGCAGCCGATGTGGCATGGGCAGCGCGTATACTACCTGTCCGACGGCGGGCCGGAACATCGGCTGAACATCTGGTCGTACGAGCCGGCCAGCGGGCGGCGCGAGCAGGTGACGCACATGGAGGCGTACGACGTGAAATGGCCGGCGATCGGGCCGGGGCCGGACGGGCTGGGGGAGATTGTGTTCCAGAACGGACCGGCGTTGAAACTGCTGGATTTGTCGAGCGGCGAGGTTCGTGAAGTTTCGATCGAGATTCCCGGCGATCGGCCGGCGATACGTGCGAAGCGGGTGGACGCGTCGAAAGAAGTTCAGGCGTGGGCGGTGTCCAACAGCGGCAAGCGCGGTGTGTTCGAGGCCCGCGGCGACATCTGGACGGTGCCGGTCAAGGACGGGTCGGCCCGAAACCTGACGCGCACGGTCGGCGTGGCGGAACGGGATCCGGCGTGGAGCCCGGACGGCCAATGGATCGCGCATTTTTCGGATGAGACCGGGGAATACGAGTTATACGTGATGCAGTCCGACGGCAAAGGCGGGAAGAGACAACTGACCACAGACGGAGCGGCCTACCGCTACGACACGACCTGGTCGCCGGATTCCAAGCGGATTGCGTTTACGGACAAGAGCGGGGCCATCTTTTTGCATGACGTGGATGCGGGTCAGACGCGGCTGATCGATACGGAGCCGTGGTCCTCGCGCACGCGGTTGAACTGGTCGAGCGATTCCGACTGGCTGGCGTACGTCAAGGGTGACGTGAACCAGTTGGGCCGAATCTGGCTGTACCACGTCGCGGACCAGCAGACGCACGCGGTGACGTCGTCGATGTTTGACAGCGGTTGGCCGACGTTCGACCGAAAAGGCGACTATCTGTATTACGTTAGTCGGCGGGATTTCTCGACGCCGATTTACGAAGACATCGGGACATCGTTCGTGTACGCGGGCACGTCGGTGCTGCTGGCCGTTCCGCTGCGGGCGGAGTTGGGGTCGCCGTGGGCGCCCAAGAGCGACGAAGAGAAGTGGGGAGACGAGAAGGAGAAAGACGACGAAGAGAAAGAGGACGCCGGGTCGAAGAGCGAGACGGACGGTAAAGAGAACGGCGACAAGGACAACAAGGACAAGGCCGACGACGGCGAAAAGAGCGGCGGGGAGGCCGCGGATGGGGACGGCGACGGGGATGACGACAAGAAAAAAGAGCCGCCCAAGCCGGTCGTGATTGAACTGGAGGGATTCGAGCGCCGGGCGATTGAGGTGCCGGTCGACCGAGGGAATCTCACAAACCTGGCCGTAAACGATAAGGGGCAATTGCTGTACGTTCGCGCTGCGGCGAATGGGAGCGAGGAGAAATCGTCGGTCAAGCTGCTGGATCCCACGGACGAAGAGAAGAAGGAAAAAACGGTGGTTGAAGAGGCTGACGGATTCGTCATAACCGCCGACGGCAAGAAGATTCTGGTCAAGAAAGACGACACGTATGCGATTGTGGATGCCGGGGCCGATCAGAAGCTGGACAAACCCATGTCCCTGTCGGAGATGAGTGCGCAAGTCGATCCGCGGGAAGAATGGCGGCAGTTGTTTGTCGAGACCTGGCGTATTCAGCGCGATTTCTTTTACGATCCCAACATGCACGGCGTCGACTGGGCCGCGATCCGGGATCAATACGCGGCCATGCTGGCGGACTGTGCGTCGCGTGAAGACGTAACGTATGTCATCGGCGAAATGATTTCAGAGATCAACGTCGGACACGCGTATGCACGCGAGGGCGGCGATCTTGAAGAGGAGCCCAAGGTTTCGGTGGGCATGCTGGGCGCCGATTTTGAGCTCGACCAGGGCGCCTATCGGATCACCCGTATACACGAAGGGGCGCCGTGGGACGTCGATGCCCGCGGCCCGTTGAGCCAGCCGGGCGTCAACGTGCAACGCGGCGATTATCTGTTGGCCGTCAACCACGCGCCCGTCGATCCGCAAAAAGACCCGTGGGCCGCGTTCCTGGGTTTGGCCGGGAAGACAGTGACCATTACGGTCCACGACAAGCCGGCGATGGATGACAGCGCCCGGCACGTGATCATCAAGCTGCTGGACAGCGAGCGCGAGCTGCGCTATCGGGACTGGGTCGAGCGCAACCGCGCGTATGTCGAGGCGAAGACCGATGGCGCGGTCGGGTATATCTACGTTCCCAACACGGGAACGGACGGGCAGAACGAACTATTCCGTCAGTTCTATGGGCAGGTCGGACGCAAGGCGCTCATTATTGACGAGCGGTGGAACGGCGGCGGGCAGATTCCGACGCGGTTTATCGAGTTATTGAACCGTCCCGCGACCAATTATTGGGCGCGACGGGACGGGCGCGACTGGACCTGGCCGCCCGACGCGCAACAGGGCCCCAAGTGCATGTTGATCAACGGATTGGCCGGTTCCGGGGGCGATTGTTTTCCCTACTATTTCCGGCAGGCGGGCATCGGCAAGTTGATCGGCACGCGCACGTGGGGCGGACTGGTGGGCATTTCGGGCAACCCGACGCTGATCGACGGCGGCCGGGTCACGGCGCCGACGTTTGCGTTTTATGAAACGGACGGCACGTGGGGCGTCGAGGGTCACGGCGTGGCACCGGACATTGAAGTCATCGACGACCCGGCCAAGATGATGGACGGCGCCGACCCGCAACTGGACGCGGCCATCGAGCATTTGTTGCAGCGTCTGCGCGAGGCTCGCCATGTTCAACCGCCGCGGCCGTCGTACCCCAATCGCCGGGGCATGGGAATTGCGGAGCAGGACAAGTAGGATTTCGCTGAGGCGGGGACGTGACGTGCGGGCGATGAAACAGTGGTCGGATCCCCATGACGGACGCACGACCGGACCGCACGCCGCTGTTCGTGATGCTCGGCGTCTCGGCGGCGGCGCTGATCTGGTCGGGCAGCCGTCCGGCCGACCGTCAGGTCTGGGTGTTCGAGGTCTCGCTGGGCACCGTGGGCGTCCTGCTGCTGACGGCCACGTGGGGACGTTTCCGCTTTTCCACGCTCGTCTACGTGCTGGCGACCATTCATTTCGTCATACTGGCGATCGGCGGCAAATACACGTATGCGGACATGCCCCTATTCAACTGGCTGAGGGACGCGCTGCATTTGTCGCGCAACCATTACGACCGCGTCGGACATTTTGCCCAAGGATTCATTCCAGCGATCATCGTCCGGGAAATTCTGCTGCGTTGCACGCCGCTGCAACGCGGGCGCATGTCGGCCGTCCTTGTCGTGGCGATGTGTTTGGCCATGAGCGCGCTCTATGAACTGATCGAATGGTGGATCGTAGTCGTGTTCTATCCGGACGAGGGCCCGTCGTGGCTGGGTCTGCAGGGCGACGTCTGGGATGCGCATTGGGACATGACCATGGCGCTGTTGGGCGCCTGCCTGTCGCTGGTTCTGCTGGGTCGTGTGCACGACCGTTCCATGCGCCGCCTCGCGAGATAGCCGGGTGTCGTTAGTGCGGGCGACGGTTGGCACCGCGGCGCCGTCCGTGCGTCACGCGGATGGGGGTAGGATGGTGACGCGGCCGGCGTCGACGCGTACGCGTCCTTCGGCGATGAGGTTGATGGCGTCGGGGTAGGCGATGCATTCCTGTTCAAATACGCGGGCGGCCAACGCGTCTGGCGTGTCGTCGGGCATGACCGGGATCCGGCGCTGCACCAGGATGGGTCCGTGGTCGTATTCGTTGTCGCAGAAATGAACGGTGCAGCCGGATTCGCGGCGGCCGGCGGCGAGGACGGCCCGATGCACGCGGGTGCCGTAGAATCCCGGGCCGCCGAATTCGGGCAGCAGCGCGGGATGGATGTTCAGCACCCTGCCGGTGAACGCGGGCGGAACGCGCCACAGGCAGTTGAAACCGGCCATGCAAACAAGGTCGATGGACGCGTCGATCAGGTTTTGCGCGATCCGTTCATGAAATTCGTCGTCGGGCGCGGTTCGGCGATCGACCACGATCGCGGGCACGCCGACGCGGCGGGCGCGTTCAAGACCGAACGCATCAGGCCGGGAACCGATGACGCAGGCGATCGTCGCGGACAGCGATCCGGCGGCGGATCGGTCGTGCAGATTCTGAAACGTGCGGCCGCTACCCGACAGCAGGATTCCGAGGCGGAGTTTTTTCGGCAACGAGATCAATATCGTTCCCCGCGCGACAATCATGCCCGTCGCGGATTCGCGGGTTCCCATCGTACAGCGCACGATTAGCACGCGGGAAGGGATTCCCGCGGGAAGAAGGTGCGAGAAGGGATTCTCGCACCAGCGGCGGGATTCGGTTCATGGGCATCACGACCCCGTGGGTTCGGCCGCGGCATCGACGTCGAGCGAGGGGAACCCGAATTCGGCGGGCGCGGCCGTGGGTCGGTCGTGCTTAAAGACGTCGATGGCGCGCCACGCGCCGCTGTTCCATCGCCACCACTGATAGACGCCCAACCACACGATCAGGACGGAAGCGACCACCCACGGGCCGACGCTGCCGTATTCGGGAAACCACGTGGCCACGAGATAGCCGCCTCCCACCACCATCAGCCAATGGCTGGCGATGAACACCAGCGAGGGCACGAACGTATCGCCCGCGCCGCGCAGGGCGCTGTTGTACCCGATGCCCAAGGCGTCGAAAACCTGAAAGACGGCCGCGCAGATTATGACCGCCGAGCCGATGCGGATCACTTCCGCGTCGGTGGAGAACCAGCCGAGCAACGGGACGCGGGCGACGAAGTACACGACGGACATCGCGCCCATGTAGGCCAGGATGCACAGCGTGCCGATGCGGGTGACGCGGACGGCATGGTCGGGGTCGCGGGCGCCGATGGACCGGCCCACGAGCGATGAAATGGCCATGCCCACGCCCAAACACGGCAGGAAGCTGATGCGCAGATACTGCCAGGCGGCGTTGGTGGCCAACTGATGGGTCTTGCCGAAGTAGGATCCGACGAGCACGACGGTGAAAATGGCCCAAACGGCGACGTCGCTGAGCCACTGCAGCCCCGATGGGCCGCCGACGCGGAGGACGTTTTTCATTTTGCCCCAATCGGGTCGCCACGTGTCGCGGGAGGCGAATTCACGATGGGTCCGTTCGGAACAGAATGCGATCCACAACCGGGCCATGCGATAGGCGGAGCCGACGACGGTGCCCCACGCGGCGCCGGCGATGCCCATCGCGGGCATTCCGAGCTTCCCGAATATCAGCACGTAACTGACCACGCCGTTCACGACGACGCCCTCGAGGGCGGTGTACATGGTGATATGCGGCCGGTGAATGCCGTTGAAGTAGCTGCTGAGCGCCGTGGCCGCGATGGTGGTGCCGACGGTCCAGAAGCAGATTCGGGCGTACTCGTTTTCGAGCGCTTCGATTCGCGGTTCGTGATGGGCAAGGGCGAACAGGGTCGGAAACAGCGGCCAAACGGCGGCCCCGATGATCCAGAACGCGCCCGACAAATACAATCCCTGCCAGGCGTAAGCGCTGCACGTGGCGCGGTCCCCGCGACCCAGCGATTGCGATGCCAGCGTGGTCAGAATGGTCAACGTACCCATTCCGATGACGATGTAGGCCCACACGATCATTTGAGCCGGCAAAATGGCGGCCATGGCGTCGGTGTCGTTCGTCCGCGAGATCAGGAAGAAATCGGTGACATCCATGACCATGCGGCAACTGTTGGCCACCACGATGGGAATGGACAGCTTGACGACGTCGCGGATGTCGGACGAGGTGCGACTTCGTCGTTTTTCGAGTTGCGGTTTCAATTCGATGTCGATCACGATCTGGATCCGTTCAACAAAAAACCCCGGGAACCGATGGCGCCCGGGGTTTCGCGATATTCAGAAAAAAGCGATTCCTAGGGACCGGCACTCCATAAGCGCACGACGACGGTGCGTCGCGGCGGGGTCAGTTGCTTGAATGTCGTAACCTTCATCGTGCGAAGTTTCCGCAATGGAATCCGATGGTCTATAACAGGTCGACCGCTCGCGCGTCAAGTCTTGAGTCGCTTGAATTCCGCGAGCGGGTCGTTTAGGGAATGGCACATGGAGGGTAGGGCGATCCACGCCCGTGCACCTGCCGTCGCGCGTCGAACAAGGAGTCCATGCATGTCGGGTCGGAAACTGTGTTTCGGGTTGTGTTTATTCGCCGGGTGGGCTGCGTGGTCGTCGGTTGCCCAGGCATGCGACCGAGGCATAGGGGCGACCGATTGCGGGCGGTCCGTTGGCATCGATGGCGATTACCGCGAGTTCGATTCCGCGAAGGGGATGGATCCGCGGGTCTATCCGCGAGATTTGCCGGTGGATTTCAAGCATTTGAAGCTGGATTTGCTGTTCGAGGATTTGAAAGCCCGGAAGTTCAGCGGGGTGGCGACAATCACGTTTCGTCCGGTTCGGTCGAACTTGAAATCGCTGCGGTTGGACGCGGCGGATTTGGCCATCGAGAAGGTCGTGGACGGCGGCGGCAACGAAGTGCCGTTTGAACACGACGGACGCCATCTGGCGATGCTGTTCGGCGGCGAGTTGGCGGTCGATCAGGAGGTCACCGTGTCGATTCATTATCGGTGCGCGGAGCCGGTGACGGGCATGCATTTCGCGCTGCCGGGCGGGGCGTACGCCGATCGACCGCCGGTGGTGCATACGCAGGGGGAAACGGAATTCGCGCGCTACTGGTACCCGTGTTTCGATTCGCCGGGCCTCCGCTTGACGACGGAGATGGTGGTGACGGTGCCGCGGCCGTTTTTCGCGTTGTCCAACGGCAAGCTGATCGAGGTGATCGACGACAACCGGACACGCCGAACGACGTATCATTGGCGGCAATCGGTGCCGCACGTGTTCTACCTGGTGACGCTGGTGATCGGGGAGTTCGACGTGGCCGGCGCGAAATGGCGGGACATCCCGCTGTCGTACCACGTGCCGATGGGGCGGGCGGAGGACGCGCGGCGGACGTACGTGCGGACGCCGGACATGCTGGAGTTTTTTTCCACCGTCACCGGGGTCGACTATCCGTACGAGAAATACGATCAGGTCAACGTGCCGCTGTTCGATTTCGGCGGCATGGAACACACCACGGCGACGACGATGGGCGACCGGTTTCTTCTGGACGAGCGGGCGGCGCTGGACACGGATTACGACGGATTGATTTCCCACGAACTGGCCCACCAATGGTACGGCGATCTGATCACCTGCCGGTCGTGGCCGCACATATGGCTGAACGAGGGGTTCGCGACGTTTTTCGATACGCTGTGGCGGGAGAAGCAGTTCGGCCGCGAGGAGTATCTGGACGAGATTCGCCGGAACTACAGGAGCATTGCCGACCATGACCGCACGGATACGCCGGGGCCGTTGGTGCTGCGCGACTACACCGATGAGCTGCAACCGTTCTGGCACAAGGATTCGCTGGCCTACACGAAGGGTGCGTGCGTGCTGCACATGTTACGGCACCAACTCGGCGACGAGACGTTTTTCAAGGTGATTCAGGCGTATACGCGGCGGTTTCGCGAGTCGGAAGTGGAGACGGACGATTTCCGTCGAGTCATTGAGGAGGTCAGCGGACGCAATTTCGAGCAGTTTTTCGAGCAGTGGACGTATCGGCCGGGGATACCGCATCTGAACGTGACATACACGTGGGATCCGGACGAGAAAACCGTCACCGTGGACGTGGAACAGTTGCAGTCGATCAGCGCCGCGACGCCCGCGTTTCGGTTTCCGCTGGACGTTCAGTTTCGTACCGGCCAGGAGGTGACCAGCGCTACCATCGACGTGTCGTCGCGCACGGCGTCGTGGACGGGACCGTTTGGGCAGCCGCCGGAAATGTTCAGCGTCGATCCGCAGGCGGGCGTGCTGGCCCGCGTGCAAACGAACAAGCCCCGCCCGATGTGGCTGCGGGAACTACGCGGCGGGCCGACGAGCTACAGCCGAATCGTCGCGGCCGAGGCGCTGGCGAACGAAAGCCGGCCGGAAGTGATCGACGCGTTAACGCGATCGGCGTTGGAAGCGGACGAGCATTGGACGGTGCGCGCGGCGGCGGCGCGGGCGTTAGGGGTGATGCAGTCCGAACGGGCATTGGAATCGCTGGCGGTCATGCTGAAACAGGGGGGGCGTCTGGACGATCACAAGACGCGGCGTGCGGTCGTGGAAGCGATCGGGCAATACCGCGACCAGCGCGCCGTGGACGCATTGCGACCGCTGGCGGAATCGGATTCGAGCTACAACGTCGAGGCGGCCGCAACGGAAGCGCTGGGCAAGATGCACGGGTTCGACGTGCTGCCGACGCTGCTGGCCAACGCGGACAAACCGTCGCACGCGGAGGTGATACGCACGGCGGCGTTGAAGGCGTTGGGTGAACTGGGCGCGGCGGAAGGCGTCGCGGTTGCGAAGCGTTACGCATCCCGCGGGAATCACGAGCGACTGCGTCCGGAAGCCGTCAAGGCGCTGGGGCGGTTGGCGCGGCTGGATGAACACGAAGAGGCAATTCAGCAGTTTCTGATCGACCTCCTGAACGACGATCAGCACTGGACAGTCGAGGCCGCCGTCGATGCGCTGATCGGTTTGGGCGACGACGAAGGGGTCGCGGCCGTGCGTGCGTTACTGAAACGGGCGAACGATCCCCGGATCCAGCGTGCGGCGGAGGCGGCGTTGCGGCGTTTCGAAGATGCGGCGATGGAGCGACGGGGCGACGACGTGTTGCGGCGGGAATTGGACGCAGTGCGAACCCGCGTTCGGGAATTGGAAACGCGGTTGGAGACGCTACAACGAATGCATTCCGGCGACGGGGGTTGACGGCCGCGCCGGATCGCGGTGCCGTGGTACAATCGGCCGTAGAAGCCGGGTCTACACCGGTGCTGTCGCATTTTGGGTCGTCCGCGGCCGCCGGTCAGTGAATTCGCGACGATTCACAGCGCAGGGCATCGCAGGCGGTGGCAGTTACCGTGTCGTTGCCCACGCGGTTTGCGACGCCGTATTCAAATCGTCCGCCGCCCGATAACATGTCGGCGCGGTGATCGGCTGTAGGCGGGTCACAATTCTGGCGAAGAATGAACGGCGTGCGCCTGGTGGGGACCGGGCGCGGGTCGCCCAAACGGTTTGATCGATTCGGAGGATGCAATGGACCTGACCAAGACGCGCGAACGGGCGGTGGCGGCGGCACAAGCGTGGACCAAGCGACCCAACGGGGCGGCGACCACCCCGCCGCGTGCTGATGCCATTTTCGCATGCGACGTGTTCAGCCTGCGGACCATGCGGCAACGTCTGCCGAAGGAAATCTACGCGCAATTGCTGAGCACCATCCGACAGGGGCATTCGCTGGACGTGCGCATCGCGGACGTGGTGGCCGCGGCCATGAAGGACTGGGCGATCGAGAATGGCGCATCGCATTACACGCATTGGTTCCAGCCGCTGACCGGTTTGACGGCCGAGAAGCACGATTCGCTGGTCGTGTCGGATGGCGACGGGGGGATGATTTACGCGTTGAGCGGTGCGGACCTGTGCCAGGGCGAACCGGATGCGTCCAGTTTTCCATCGGGCGGCGTGCGTGCGACGTTTGAAGCGCGGGGATACACGGCGTGGGACGCGACCAGCCCGGCGTTTTTGGTGCGCGGCGAAAACAACGTCACGCTGTGCATTCCGACGGCGTTCGTGTCGTGGACGGGGGCGGCGCTGGACAAGAAGACGCCGTTGCTGCGATCCATGGACGCGCTGTCGGCGCAGGCGATGCGGATTTTGAAGCTGTTTGGCACGGCGCACGAGGTCAGCCGGGTGCATACGACAGTGGGATGCGAACAGGAGTATTTTCTCGTCGATCGCAATCTGTATTTCGCCCGGCCCGATCTGGTGACCTGCGACCGGACGCTGTTCGGGGCCAAGCCGCCGAAGGGCCAGCAATTGGAGGACCACTATTTCGGGTCGATTCCGCAGCGCGTGCTGTCGTTCATGTCCGAGGCCGAGCAGGAGTTGTGCCGGATGGGCGTGCCGGTCAAGACGCGGCACAACGAGGTGGCGCCGGGGCAGTTCGAATTCGCCCCGATGGCCGAACACGCCAATGTCGCTTGCGACCACCAGATGGTGCTGATGGAGACGCTGAAACGGGTGGGGTCGCGCTACGGGCTGCAGGTGATTCTGCATGAGAAGCCGTTCGCGGGCATCAACGGGTCGGGCAAGCACAACAACTGGTCGATGGCCACGGACACCGGCGTCAACCTGCTGGACCCGCACGGCGAAACGCACACCAACATGCAGTTCCTGGTGTTTCTGTGCGCGGTGATGCGGGCGGTCGATCTGCACGCCGATCTGCTGCGGGCGTCGATCGCGTCGGCCGCCAACGATCACCGGCTGGGAGCGAACGAAGCGCCGCCGGCGATCATTTCGATCTTCCTAGGCGACATGCTGACGGACATCGTCGAGCAGCTTGAAGAGGGCACGCCGAAGCGCACGCTGAAGGGCGGCGAGATCGACCTGGGCGCGACGACGTTGCCGCAAATTCCACGGCATTCCGGCGATCGCAACCGCACGTCGCCGTTCGCGTTCACCGGCAACAAGTTCGAGTTCCGCGCCGTCGGGTCGTCGGCGACGGCCGCCTGGCCGAACACGGTGATCAACACCATCGTGGCCGAGTCGCTGGACGACCTGGCCACGGAATTGGAGCAGACCGTGGGATCGGACCCGACGCCGGCGAAGCTGCAGTCGGCCGTCCAGAAAGTGTTGAAGAAGCTGATCAAGGAGCACAAGCGGGTCATTTTCAACGGCGACAATTATACACCGGAATGGCACGCGGAGGCCGAACGGCGCGGTCTGCCGCATTTGAAGGACACCGTTGAGTCGATTCCCGTATTCCGAACCAAGAAGGCGCTGGCGCTGTTCAAGAAATACAAGGTGCTGGACAAGGTGGAATTGGAAAGCCGCGCCACCGCGTTCATGGAGAAGTACGTCAAGCAGATTCAGATCGAGTCGGAAACGATGGCGTCGATCGGGCGACAGATGATTCAGCCCGCGGCGCTGGCCCATCAACAGCGGTCGGCAGAGGCCGTCAACGCCGCGTCCGCGGCGGGCATCGACAGCGACCGGCAGCGGGTTGCGTTGAAATCGTTCGTGGGTCTGGTGGATCGGTTCACGGAGGCGCTGGACGCGCTGGTCGACACCCACGACCACGCGAGCGACGACGTGTTCCAGCACGCGGCGGAGATGAAGAACAAGATCATTCCGCGCATGACGGCACTGCGGAAGTTGGGCGACGAACTGGAATTGTTGGTGGCGGCCGACCTGTGGCCGTTGCCGTCCTATCGGGAGTTGCTATTCCTGAAATAGGCGACGCCACCCATTCCGCGACACGGCGGGCTGCACCTTGCCGCACGGAACGTCAATGCCCGGGCATTTTCAGAACCCGCCACGCAAGTGCCGGGCCGTGTGCGACGGGCGACGAGACGCGAAACCATCTCGACCCGGTCATGAATCGGCCCCGGACTTGCGTCCGGGGTTCTGATGTTCGCACCGATGATTTCCACCGCGTGACGATTTCCATGCCACCTCGTAACATGGACCGCCATGGACGGCGAAGTGCTGCGACGGTTGTTGGCGGACGTACACGCCGGGACGGTGGACGTCGAAGAGGCCGTTCGGCGTTTGCGGCATCTGCCGTTCGAGAAGATCGCGTCGGCCACCATTGACCATCACCGGGCGATTCGCTGCGGTTTTCCCGAAGTCGTCTACGCCGAAGGCAAGACCGCCGAACAGGTGACGGCAATCGTCGGGCGACTGGCGGCCGCGGGCGGAAACGTGCTGGTCACGCGGGCGGCCGCCGGGCAATTCGACGCGGTTCAAGCGTCCCAGCCGTCGGCCGTCTACCATCGCGCGGCCCGGGCGATCACCATTCGACAAACGCCGATTCAATTGTCGGCGGGAACCATCGCCATTGTGTCGGCCGGGACCAGCGACGAACCGGTGGCCGAGGAGGCTTGCGTCACCGCGGAAATCATGGACCAGCGCGTCGAGTGCATCTACGACGTGGGCGTGGCCGGCATTCACCGGTTGCTGGCCCATCACGAGATGTTGCAGACGGTCAATGTCTGCGTAGTGGTCGCGGGAATGGAGGGGGCGCTGGCCAGCGTGGTCGGAGGGCTGGTGGCATGCCCGGTGATCGCGGTTCCGACGAGCGTGGGATATGGAGCGAGTTTCGGGGGCGTGGCCGCGTTGCTGGCGATGTTGAACAGTTGCTCGTCGGGCGTGACCGTGGTGAACATCGACAACGGGTTCGCCGCCGGCTACACCGCGTCGCTGATCAACCGCCTGGCCGAAAGGCGGGACGCGTGACCGTGCCGCGCGACATTCCGCCGTTTCCGCCGCGTGCCGACGACGCGCACAAGGGCGACGTCGGTAGAATCGTGGTCATCGGCGGGCGATTCGACGACGTGGGCATGGTCGGGGCGCCGGCGCTGGTGGCCAACGCGGCGTTCAGGGCCGGCGCCGGTCTGGTGCAGATCGTGACGCCGCGCGACGCGCAGGTGGCCGTTTCGATTCTGGCGCCCTGCGCCACGACGCGTACGTTGAAACTGGGCGAATCGAGTCGGCTGGCCGATTACGCGGCGGAATTCGATGCCGACGTGGTGGCCATCGGACCGGGGTTGTCGCCGGAGATTTCCAGCGCCGACGTGGTGACGTTGTTGCAGCGTTTCGAAGGACCGACGGTGGTGGACGCGGATGCGTTGAACCGATTGGCCGAGGTGGGGTTGTGGAAGGCGGCCCGACCGGCGCAAGTGGTGGTCACGCCCCATCCGGGCGAGATGCGGCGGTTGCTGACCGGTTTATCGATCAAGGCGGACACGGCCCGGCGGACGGAGTGTGCCCAGGAGCTGGCCCGCAAGACGCAAACCGTCGTCGTTCACAAGGGTGCGGGAACGGTCGTGACCGACGGAACACGCACCTACGTCAACGCGACCGGCCATAGCGGAATGGCCACCGCCGGGTCGGGCGATGTGCTGACCGGCTTGATCGCCGGGTTGCTGGGGCAGAAAATGCAGGCGTACGAGGCGGCCGTGCTGGGCGTCTATCTGCACGGCCGCGCGGGCGAGTGTGCGACGTCCCGGGTGGGACAGATTCCGACGATGGCCACGGATCTGGTCGACGGCATCGCCGAGGCCGTCGTGGCCCATCGGCGGCAGACTACGGGCAGAACGCCGAACGGGCGATGAAGATTGTCGGTGTCGTTTCGGGCGTGGGGAAATAAAAGAGCAGGGCTAATCGGAGTTCGTGACATGGTAATGAGCTGGATGGTGATGACGTTGGGTTGGCTGGCGATGAGCGCCATCGCGGACGGTGAAAACGAGGATGTGTTGAAAGACGTCGAGCAGCGCATCGTCGCGGCCGCCGAAAAGCATTCGTCCATGACCGCGGACGTTTCCATGTCGGCCGCGTGGGACGAGACGGACATCAAGGTGCAGGTGACCAAGACCGGCACCTATGAATATCAACGGATCAAGAACATGACCAGATATCGCCAGGAGTTGAAAATCAAGGGGGTCGAGACCGTCGGCGAGGAAAAAACGCCGTTCGAACAAACCGAGACGGTCGTCTGCGATGGCCGGTTCATTTACACGCAGACGGAAGAGGAGGGGCGCACGTCGGCCGTCAAGACCGGCGTCGATCGTCGCCGGACGAACCGGGTCGACGCGGCCATGTTCGAACGACTGCACGAGGAATACGATCTGACGCTGATGCCCGCGATCGACGTCGACGGTCGGTCGGCCTATGTGATCGACGCCAAGGCTAATAAGAGCGACGAAAGCGGCACCTGGCGGGAACGGTTCTATTTCGACAAGGAGTCCGGGGTCATGGTCCGGCGCGAATCGCTGGACGACAAGGACAAACTGGTGCAGACCCACGAATACAAGAACGTCAAACTGGACGTCGATATCGACGCGTCGCGCTTCGAATACAAACCGGCCGACGACGTCACCGTCGAGGACCGTTCAAAACAAACCCGCGGCGCCCGTCAGCAACCGAAAAAGCCGTAGCTGCGGGCGGGAGCGAATTCACGTTGTCGCGGGCGGGACGTTTCCCAGCTTTTTGATCCCGAACAGCTTTCCGAGCCAGCGGAGGAACGCCATCGCCTGCGGGGAATCATCATTGAAGTAGTTGGCCTTGATCGCCGTCCCAAACGGTAGCCCTGGTTCTTCTTGCCACGCCAACCAGCAGTGCATGCTCGCTTTCAGTTGGTGCTGGTCCCTGAATTTCGCACCGAGCGCGGTTTTCGCGTCACCGGTGCTCGATTCCGCGTGCTGCCACAGGCGATCCTTCGTCGGTACCAAGGATCTCAGGAGGGTTTCGAGCGTCCCGCCGTCCGTCTTGCAATCCGGCATCAACCAGACGCCGAAATCGCACGGATAATCGGGTACCCGCCCGATAAACCCCTCTGTTGGACACCCATCTGGCGCAACCGCACCGGTCTTCTTGATCCGCTCCCGCACCTGACCCCATCGCTTCTTCGGCGTCGTGTCGGTATCGAGCACGAACCCAACGGGCCTGTCGGTGGCCACTAAAATGGCAGCGGGCATCCTCCGGATTAGATTCGATAACGTACCCTGAGGGCTGATATCGATGGGTCGAACCCCGTCGTCCATCCCGACCCCGTGGCGCTCGAGCAAATGCACGATCGTATGCAGGTCGTCCTGCCCCTCGACATGGAGTTGTGGCGTTGCACCGGCGTTCTCTTTCACCGGAGTTCAATCCGGCCCTCAACGGCGTCCACAATCGCCTCGCCCGTTAGGTTGACGCTGTGATTGATAGCACGGTCGATCTTGTGGATGGACACCTGTTCCACCAGACCGGGATTCCGCCGACACATCATCGCAAGACCGTTGACGCAATCGAGACTATGAGTCGTGGCGAAGACCTGAATGTTGTTGGCCTTGGCCGTCTCAATGACGAGCTTCCACATGGCCGACAACACGGAATAGTGCAGCCCCGTGTCAATTTCGTCGACCAGCAGGCAACCACCCTCGGCGTGCGACATCGCCAGGCAGAGCGACAGGAAATGGCGGAATCCGTCTCCCATGCTCCCCATCGGCAGCCGCCGCGTGCTCCCCGCCAGACCGACGAGGATGCGAGGTACTGCCAATCGAGAGAGAGACCGTGGATCCCCGCTTGGAAACACAATGTCCTCGAGATCGCCCTCGATCACTCGCATGGCCTGACTTACCTGCGCCTCCCGTCGCCCTTCTAACACCCGGTCCCACATTTCGGGCAGCGATTTCGGCCATACGGAATCTCCCGAAACAAATGCATGCGGCGGACCGTCGTCTCGATCGTTGGGTGCAAAACGAATCGGCCTGACGTGGGGAATCACATCACCTTCGCCCGTCAGCCAAAGCTGATTGGGATTGGAAGCCATCTGTTTCGGCGTGAATTCACCGTGGACGCTGATGTTCAACAGACACCAGGGTGGATTGAATTCGTCCCGGCCGATGAGTTCAGTCGGCACCTGCGCATCCTGGCTCATCGGGCCAACGGAAACTTCAACCGAACAGCCTCCATTCTCGCCCGCGAGAAAGAATCTGGAACCGATTTGGAGTTCGTGCCCTCTAAATAGGTGGGCGAGATTAACCCGTGTGTGCTCTCGTTCACCATGGAAAGATACCTCGCCGCGACGATATGCATGACTTCTTAGAACTTCCGAGTCGCCGCCGGACTGTAGGAAATGAACGCCCTCGAGGAGTGTTGTTTTGCCGGCGCCGTTCCTCCCGACGAGCAGATTCACCCGGACCAGCCCCTCCATTCGGAAGGACTCGAAGCAGCGGTAGCCTTCGATGTTCAGTCCCGTCAACATGGGTCAATCCGACTGCCTGACGACACGCCGTTCATGTTGATCGGCGACGAGGCGTCCGCGAAGTCAGCGATTTACGATGCAACGCCGAATCCTCGATCGCCGACGGATCGCCATTGAACCCCTAATCTACCGGCGCGCCAAGCGCTCCGGGGGGCCGGTCGGTTCCGATGGTTCGATTTGCGTGGAGTTTCCAACTACGACGTCGACGAGTCCATCGTCGCCGTCGTCACCTTGATTTGCCACGGCGTCTTCAACGCCGTAATCGCCTTGGCCAAATGGCTGGCCGCCACCGGGCTGGCGTTTAGTTGCGCCTCCCGCGCCCCCGCCTGCGAAATGCGGATGACAGCGGCACGCGTATTCGCGTCGATATCCAGCCGCCCCCCGGCGACCACGTCGAACTCCCGGATCGTCGCGTATTTCTTGAAGATCAATCGCCGATCGGTCAGCACCACGCCGGCCTTGCCCGCCTCGGTCCGCGAAAACTCCGCGTCGGCGAAATAGCCCACGAATTTCTCGTTGTCCTTGGGTTTGTACCAGCCCGCGATCCGCGTCCGCACCGGGAACGACAGCCGCTGCCACCGATCGTTCCGCTGCCGTTGGGCCGCCTCCACCAGCCGCTGATATCCGATCGTGGCCTTGCCGCCGTTGTTAAAATAGAACTCGGACGCAATCTCGAGATTCGAAATCGCGATCTGGCAATGCTCCTCGCCGTCGCGGCGGATCACGCGACACGTCAGCCCACCGGCCGCGCCGCAATGCCGGCATACGAAATACGGAAACGGGTTGCAATACGGCGACGGCAGGACGGCCATCGGTTCCAGTTGATCGAACCACCGCCGTTGATGGGTACGCAACATCTGATCCAACCGCCCCAACGCTTTGGTTTCCAGGTCCTGTCGGTGGAACGAGTCCTGTCGCGGCAGCTTGTCCTCCCAGATGATCAAGCGCACTTCCAGCGAATCGGTCCGCACACAGTGGAGACATTTGTACGGAAACGACGCCCGAACGCCGGCCTGCCGCAATTCGGCGGTTGGAAAATCGAAATACGCGCCCATTTCATCAATGCGGTCGAAACGCACTCGCGGCTTGTCCGGCGGCGTGTTCGGCGACCAATCGTCCAGGGTCGGGCGGGCCGACTGCGTCGCCCCGCTCACCGCCGATGGCGTGGGCGACACGAATATGCTCGTGCTGCCCATCACGCTCTGGTCCGGCGATTCCTCGTCCATCACCCAGCCGAGAATCGTCTCGTCGTCGATCGCCTGATGTGTTTGAATGCGGAACTGCTGCCCGCAGTGTTTGCACTGCGCCCGATGCCCCACGCGGGACTCGTCCACGCGGTACTTCTGGGCACACGTGGGACAGGCCACCACCACCGTGTCGGCCATGATCTCCGCTCCGTTCGACGGACGTGACGTGCGCGGCCCGAGGCCGCCCATTCAGCCCGGACACACCTTGACACCCTATGCTAGTCCGGCCCCGCCGGCGGGTCAACGATTCGCGTCCCACGGTGCTCGCCCGCCTCAAACGCAAGTTATGCGACCGCATTAGTTTGCGCGCGATCGACGATGACGCAGGCAGTTACCCCGGGCGGTTTTGCGGCGATGCGAACATGGTCCTAGAATCGCAGTCATGATCGTGACCATCGACGGACCCGCCGGCAGCGGCAAGTCCACCGTCGCCCGGCAATTGGCCGTCCGCATGGACATCGCGTATCTCGACACCGGCGCGATGTATCGGACCGTCGGACTCGCCGCGATTCAGGAGCGGGTTCCCCTCGACGACGGCCACGCGATTTGCGCCCTGATCGGGCGCATGGAAATGGACATCGGCTGCACCCCGTCGGAGACACGCATCCGCCTGCACGGAAAAGACGTCAGCCGCGAAATCCGCACCATGTCCGCGGGCGGCGCCGCGGGTGCCGTCGCCGTCTTGGCCCCCGTTCGCCTGCTCCTGATCGAACGCCAGCGGGCCATCGCGGCCCGGCTGGGTTCCCTCGTCGCCGATGGCCGCGATCAGGGCAGCGTCGTTTTCCCCGACGCCGACGCCAAGTTCCTGATTACCGCGTCGCCCGAATGCCGCGCCCGCCGCCGCTTCGCCGAGCTCAAGTCCGACGGGCAACTCGTGACGATGGATCAGGTCCTCGCCGACGTACGCCGCCGCGACGCCACCGACCAAATCCAGTGGCAAACACTGCTGCAACCGGGATCGGCCGTTCAAATCGACACGACCGACCTGTCGCTGGAGCAGGTGGTCGACCGCCTTCTGACCGAAGTTCGCCGGCGAATTTGACTCGATCGCCCGCAACCCCGTTGCGTCGGGGTCCGTGACACTTTAGGCGACGATTGCTTCAGCCCCGGCAGGGGCGCCCGTCGCTAGCCCACGGCGGAAGCCGTGGGAATGAATGACCGTGCTCCCGTCCCAAGCCCCGGCAGGGGCGGCCGGGTGCAAGCCCGAACGCCCCTGCCGGGGCTACGGATCGATGTGGTTCTCCGTATTCCCATGGCTTCCGCCGTGGGCTGACCACGAAAGCCCCTACCGGGGCTTCGGATCGATCTCGCTTTCGCCGTACCCACGCCGTGGGCTGGGCCGCGTCTCCCCGCCGGGGCTGTAGGACACCCGCCGCATGTGTCACGGACCCGTTGCGTCGTAGGGGCGAGCCCTACGGTTGACAATTTGGGAGGTTGGCTTATTCTCCAGACACGAATAGTCGCGCATGCTGGTTTCGCGCAACTAATAAAGAATTGCTTTACAATCTTGGTCGCACTCGCCGGAGTGCGTGGGCGACCGGTTGTAGGCGAGGTTTAGGAGTCAGAAGAACGGAGTCTTGCGGTGGGCGTCCGGCGCAGATGAGCTGGCGCTCGCGATTTGTGGTTTTCAGCGTTCGGTTAATCCGGCCGGGTGCATCAAACCGTCGTGCGCTCGCGATAAAAGAGCGTCGGCCGGGGCGGACCGAAACGATCGTGCTTGATTAGGACGACGATGTTCGTGGTCGGTGTTGCGGATCGACGGGGCGTTTTTTTCGATGCGGCGAGGTCTACCATACGCCGTTGACGCGCGGTCCCACTGCGGGCCCTCGATTACTGTGCCCTGATTCGTTGGCCGGGTTCTGATCAAGTTCATTCCTGACGACTGCGGTCGCATTCTGCCGGATTCCGTCACTGTGAACAGCATTGTCTGTCCGCGCGCCGATTCCCACCGGGATCGCCGCGCCACGCACCGGGAATGCCGCATTTGGAATCAGGTTCAACCATCATGCTGGCGGTCATCCTTGGCATCGGGCTGGGTGGACTATTCATCCAGATCGGCTCGATGCTGGTGGGGAAATCGCGCATCGCAGCCGGGCAGCGCGAGGCCGAACGGTTAATCACCAACGCCAAAACCGAATCGGACCAAATCGTCCGCGCCGCCCAGCTCGACGGGCGGGCGGAGCGCGAACGGCTGATGGAGGAATTCAAAAAGGAGTCCGCCCAGGTTCGCTCCGAACTGAAGGACGTGGAAAAGCGGCTGACCAAGCGCGAGGACAATCTCGACAGCAAGCTGGACACGCTGACCACCAAGGAACGGCATCTCGAAAAGGCCGAGGGCGATCTTGAGGCGCGCGTGGTCAAGGTTGGAGCGGCCGAACAAAAAGCGGCGGAACTGGTGGAACGGCGTGGAGCGGAACTGGTTCGTGTATCCGGCATGACGCCGGAGGAAGGCAAGCGGGAACTGCTGTCCGCGTTGGAGTCCCAGTTGGTCCACGAATCCGGACAACTGGTCGCCAGAATCCTGGGCGAGGCCCGCGAGAACGCCGTGGCCAAGGCCCGCGAAATTACGCTGACGGCCATTCAACGCTACGCGGCCGACAACACCTGCGAAGCCACCGTCTCCACGGTCGACATCCCCTCCGACGATCTGAAAGGTCGGGTGATCGGCCGCGAGGGACGCAACATCCGCGCATTTGAAAAAGCGACCGGCGTCGACGTCATCGTCGATGACACGCCCGGGGTCATCGTGGTCAGTTCGTTCGACCCGGTCCGCCGGGCGGTCGCCTACCAAACACTGGTCAAGCTGATTCAGGATGGACGGATTCACCCCGGGCGAATCGAGGAAGTGGCCGAACAGACCCGAAAGGAAGTCGAACACGAGGTCGTCGAACGCGGAAAGCGCGCCGCATTGGAAGCCAACGTCGCGGGTCTGGACCGCAAACTGGTCGATCTGCTGGGCCGGTTGCACTATCGCACCAGTTACGGTCAGAACGTACTGCAGCACAGCATGGAAGTGGCCTACCTGTGCCAGGTCATGGCCGACGAGCTGGGTCTGGACGGCCGGCTGGCGCGGCGCTGCGGACTGTTGCACGATATCGGCAAGGCCGTCGATCACGAAATCGAGGGCGGGCACCCGCAGATAGGTGCGGATATCTGCCGTCGTCTAAAGGAGCGGGAAGAGGTCATCAACGCAGTTGCAGGGCATCACGGCGACGTGGAATCGACGTCGCCGTACACGCCGTTGGTCATGGCCGCCGACGCCATCAGCGCCGCCCGACCGGGCGGCCGGCGCGATTCGCTGGAACGCTACATCCAGCGATTGGAACAGTTGGAGGGCATTGCCACGGCACACGACGGGGTCAAGCAGGCCTACGCGATTCAGGCCGGTCGCGAGTTGCGGGTCATCGTCGACGCCAATCGGCTGGACGACAATTCGGCCGCCATGCTGGCCCGTGACATCGCCCACCAGGTCGAATCCGAAATGACCTATCCGGGCGAAGTCAAGGTCACAGTCCTCCGCGAAATGCGGGCCGTCGAAATCGCGAAGTAGACGTCTGGACGCAAGAAAAGACAATCCACAGATTACACAGAGGGGCACAGATTAAGAGTGCGGCCTGATTCTACTACAGCAAGACCGTTCCGGGCGCGACCGGCCACGAGCATCAGTCCGCGGTGCCGATGCCCCTTCTTTGCCCCGGAGGGTCTACAGTCAATAGCCGGGGGTTTAGTCCGCGACAGCGGACGTAACCCCCGGATACGATTGCCATCAGGCGAACCAGCCCCAGCGGGGCGAAAGAAGGCTTCACCGGGGACGCGATCACCGCTATTGTAGTATTGAGAGACATGACGTTGGCGACCGTTCTGTGCTCCTCTGTGAAATCTGTGGATGAATCCGGATGCGATCGGACGCAAGCTTGGTGATCAAGTGCGATTGCTGTGCATTGGCGACATCGTAGGCGGACCGGGGCGGAGGGTGTTGGCCGGCCAATTGCCGCGGTTGATGCTCGATCGCGCCATCGACTGCAACATCGTCAACGTCGAAAACGCGGCCGCCGGTTCCGGGCTGACGCCGCCCATGTACGATCAATTCGTGAAATGCGGCGTGCACCTGATGACGCTCGGCGACCACGTCTATCGCCGCCGCGACATCATCCCCGTTCTCGAAAAATCAGACCGCATCGTCCGACCCGCCAATCTGGCCCCGGGCGCCCCGGGCCGTGAATTCGCCGTCTGGGAAACGTCGAGCGGCGTGCGCGTCGCGGTGTTGACGCTGCTGGGCCGCATGTACATGCGCATGGCCGCCGACTGCCCGTTTCGCGCCGCCGATCGCGTGCTGGCCGTGCTCCCGCCCGACGTGAAAACCGTGGTCGTCGATTTCCACGCCGAGACGACGTCTGAAAAAATTGCCATGGGCTGGCACCTCGACGGCCGCGTAACCGCCATGGTCGGCACGCACACCCACATCCCCACGGCCGACGAACGGGTGCTACCCGGTGGCACCGCCTACATCACCGACATGGGCATGACCGGACCCTACGATTCCGTCCTCGGACGCCGAAAAGACCGCGTTCTGTCGGCCATGGTGACGTCGGTGCCCGCCCCGTTCGACGTGGCCGAGGGCGACGTCCGCCTCTGCGGCGTCATCATCGAAGCCGACCCCGCCACCGGCCGGGCCACGTCCATCGAACGCGTTCGCGTGGACGACATCGGATCGGCGACCGGCGTCGGTTGAAATCACCGGATGCCCGCTGGCGACATTCAGACCCCGGAACGCTGGATGCGACCGAGGCGTGGGCGTCAACGGGAGGGCGAAGCGTTGGAGCGCACAGACTCTCAATCTGCTGTTCCGCCACCCCATGCTTTTCCTCCGCGCCTCCGTGGTTGGAATGGCCCGCTTGGTTCGCGAATCCCACGGCCCTGAGCGGTGAAGTGCCACTCGACGACGGGTAAGATTTTCTTGAGCGTTTCAGGCTGGAATTGTCGCGTCACCGGTTGGTACGATTATCGCCATGACCGCGAACGGGTAGTTCAGCGGCCACGTCTTGCAATGGACACCTATCTTTCGGAGGCAGACACATGAAGCCAACGGTTCGTCGAATCGTCCGCGTGATGATTCTGACCGTCGTCGTGGGATCCATCCGCGGGGTGCAGGCCGGGGATCTGAACCCGCCGCCGGGATCGATCAACCCGACGATGAAAGACCTCAACACCGTCGAACCGCGAATTCCGGTCAACGCGGCGACCACGCCGGGCGACGCAGGAGCAACATTCAAGATTATCGCTTCCGGTTCCTATTACCTCACCGGGAATCTGCTCGGTGAAGTCGGCAAGGTGGGAATCGAGATTACCGCGTCGTCCGTCACGCTGGACCTGATGGGTTTCGAATTGAAAGGGGTCGCTGGGGCGACCGATGGCATCCGCGGCAACCCGGTAGACCAGCACACGCTGGACATTCGCAACGGCACGTTTCGCGAATGGCCGGGTGCGGGGGTGGACGTCGGCATCGCCCGAACGTCCATCGTCCGCGACATCCGCGCGATTGCCTGCGGGGGATCGGGCATAAAGATCGCCGGGGCCTCGATCGTCGAACGCTGCGTCAGCGCCGGAACCGTCGCCACAGGCATCGAAGCCGGGCAACATTGCCGGGTGCTCGACTGCGTGGCCAACAACAACGCGCGGGGGTTCGGCGTGGGCGGCCGCAGCGTCGTGCAGGGATGCGTCGCTCAATCCAACACGGGCAACGGCATCGAAACGGGGGGCAACGCCACGGTAATGAACTGCACGGCCATCACCAACGGCGCGGGGATCGTGGTGTTGGGGCAGTCCAGCGTGCTCGACTCGGTCGCGAATTCCAGCACCATCGGCGACGGAATCAGCGTGGGTTACGCCGCCATCGTCCGCGGCTGCGTTTCGACACTCAACGCCGACGACGGCATCGCGGCCACGAACAACGGCGTGCGGATCAGCGATTGCTCGGTCTCGATCAACACCGGCGACGGCATCGAGGTGCTGGCCGATTCATTCATCGTGGACAACAAGGTCGATGGCAACGCGACGGGCATTCTGGTCACCGGCATCGACAATCGCATCGACGGCAACGCGGTCACCGACAGCCTGGGTTCGGGCGTCCGTGTGACGGGAACCGAGAACTTGATCGTCCACAACACGGCCAGTGGGAACGCGCCCAACTACGACATCGCCGCGGACAACTTTGGCGTGTACTTAAGCGCGACGATCGCCGGTGCGGCCGTCTTCGGAGCATCGGGCGGTGCGACGGTGGAGCCGACCAACAGCAACTGGGCGAACCTATCCTATTGAGGAGCGCCCTAGAGAAGATCAATGAAATCGTTCATGTTCATGCCCAAGTCGATGACCACGATTTGTCGAAGCAGCCCCCGTGGCAGGTCGCGCCCGCGATGGACCGGCACGGTTGTCTTGCGTCCATCGGGATGCGCGAACCGGCGGTGCGATCCGCGAGAACGCAGTTCGATGAAGTCCATCTTGCGCAGCAACTTCATCAGGACGCGCGAGGTGATGATCGGGGTCGGACTCATCGAGCGACGATCAGGTCCCGGACGCCGACGAAGGTCGGTTGATCAGGCGGCTGTTCGTCCTCCAGGCATAGCTCGGCGGCCTCCGCAATGTTTTTCATGGCTTCGTCCAGGGAGTAGCCGTACGTGCGACAGCCGCGGAGTGTGGGAACGGACACGATGAAGACGCCGTCTTCGTCCTGCTCGACGAGGACGGGCAGGTGATATCGGCGGGAGGTGCGCTTGCGGCTCATGTTTGACATTATAGCGGTGTGGGCTGGGGAGTAAAGCCGTACGGAACATGACCGACTGCGGGCACGCCGCGGTAGCGGCTCGGATTCGTTGGCCTCGTGAGTAGCACGGGCCCATGCGCGGCCCATGTCGATTCGCAGGCGGAACGATTGTTTTGAGCGGTTCCCGTAGGAATCGTCGCGTTACCTGTGGCACGCTTTTCGCCATGACCGCGGAATCGGCATTCAGCGGCCACCGTTCGATCAATGGGCACCCATCTATTGGAGACCGACACATGGCATCGAGAAACCGTCAAATCGCATTTGCCGTAGCCGCGGTGGTCAGCTTCACAAGCGCCCCGTGGGTTCACGCCGGCGACCTGAACCCGCCGCCGGGAGTGATCTTTGCCACCAATCGCATCACGTTGAACGCACAGTCCATCACTCTGCCCTACACCATCTCGGCGTCGGGGTCGTACGTGCTGACCAGCGACCTGCGCGGCGTGGCCGGGCAGGACGGGATCATTATCACCACGGACAACGTGACACTGGACCTGAACGGGTTCAGCCTGCTGGGCGTCCCGGGTTCGGGCGACGGCGTGCAGGCGACCGGTTCCCGCCGGAACCTGACCATTCGCAATGGAGTAATCCGCGACTGGGGGGGCATGGGCGTTCGCGCGGGCCAATTCCCCGACATTTTCGCGCATTCCCGGTACGAAGGGCTGACGATTACCGGGAACAGCGGCGGCGGCGCCCAGATCGGGACGGAGAGCATCGTCACCGGCTGCGTCGCCGACGCCAACACCGGCTTCGGGTTCAATGTGAACGCCGGCGTGCTAATCGTACATTCAGTGGCGTCGGGCAACAGCGGCAACGGCATAGAGGCCTTGGGCACGGAAAACGTGAACGTCGTGGATTGCAACGCCCGTAACAACGGCATCGTCGGGATCACTGTTTCCGCGGTGAGTTTGATCGACCGGTGCGACGTCACCCGGAATCCGGGCGGAGGCATTCATGCCGGGCAGAACACGGTGGTCCGGGATTGCAGCGTCTCATTCAATCCGGGGGCGAACTACGGCATCCGCGCCGACACCGGATGTCTGATCCAGGAGAACAACTGCGGCAACAACGGCGGCGACGGAATCACCGTGGTCGCGGGGGCTCAGCGCGTTCGGATCGACGGCAACAACTGCAATCTCAACGCGGGCAACGGCATCGACGTCGGCCCCGGCACCAACATCTTCGTCGCCCGGAACAGTTGCGGCGGAAACGCCGGCGGCGGCGGAGACTACATCGTCGGGGCCGGCAATTTCGTCGGCACGCTGACCGCCGCCCCGGCCGCCGCCGGTGCGTGGCACAATTTTGATTTTTGATGCATTGAACGCGGGAAACCAATGGCCGCTGAACACGGGAAGGGAGATACGAAGCATGAGGGGAGCATTCAAGAAGACCACATTACCGATCGCCGTGGTCCTGATCCTGGCCGCGGCGTGGCTGACCAGCGCCGGGCCGCTGACGCCGCCGGCGGGGGCGGTGAGTTCCACGATGCACACGCTGGATGAAATCTACAATGCGGTGAATCAAGTCAATCAATGTGGGTGTTCCTGGGATTCGCAGGTGATTTCGACGGGCGGATCGCCAGTTGTTGCAGTTCCAGGGGGGACAGCGGGAGTGCTGCACGCCGTCGTCTTGCGTACTACCGGAAACAGCCTCATTTACTATTTTCAGAACTCGACCGGTACCGCTGAGTTGCTCGAACTACAGGGAACGGACTTCAATAACGGCGGAGACGGGAGCAAAGTCTTGGTCGTAGACATGCGTTTTGGTGATGGACTCCGAATCAGTTCGGGCGGTGGTACCCCCGCTCCGTTTACGATTCTCTACAAGTTGGACTAGACGACTTTGTCGCATGGGAGCCGGGGCACTCGAAATGTCGATCTGTGATGATGATGGGCAAGTCGCGATGCGTGTTTCGCCAGTTGAAGTCTCGCGCACTGGAGCCACCGATATCCGGTTCCGATGGGTCGGTCGCCTGGGGAAGCCCCGGCAGGGGCGATCGTCGCTAGCCCACGGCGGAAGCCGTGGGACCGAACGGCCGGCTTCGTTTCCCAAGCCCCGGCAGGGGCGCCCGTCGCTAGCCCACGGCGGAAGCCGTGGGACCAAATGGCCATCTTCATTTCCCAAGCCCCAGCAGGAGCGCCCGTCGCTAGCCCACGGCGGAAGCCGTGGGACGCCGATTCGCAATGACGCCCCCAAGCCCCGGCAGGGGCGCCCGTCGCTAGCCCACGGCGGGAGCCGTGGGACCGAATGGCCATCTTCATTTCCCAAGCCCCGGCAGGGGCGGCCGTCGCTAGCCCACGGCGGAAGCCGTGGGACGTCAATTCGCAATGACGCCCCCAAGCCCCGGCAGGGGCGGCCGGGCTTAATCGAGCACGAACCGCTCATCGTAGGCAATGCCATGCCGTTGAAGAAACGTGACGTATTCCTCATCAAACGTCCGAATTCGATGATGCTCTTTCTGGTTCAAAATGTAGCGGGTAACGTCTTCGACTGCGGAGAGGCTCACGGTGAACGCTCCGTAGCCGATCTGCCAGCCGAAGTCACGCATTTCGGGAAAGGTCTCGTGAATCCATTTCGAGGACACGGCCTTGACGACGCGCATCGTTTCGGCGATCGGCGTGGAGGCGTTCAGCTCGACGAGCAAATGCACGTGGTCTTCCGTTCCGCCGGCGGAGAGCAGATGGGCGTCATGATTGCGGAGGATGCCGCCGAGGTAGTCAAACAAGCGGGCCCGGATATCATCAGGCAGCAGGCGTCGCCGATTTTTGGTGCTGAAAACGCAATGGTAGACCAACTTCGAATGGGTGTGTGCCATGACGCGGCATTCCGCACGGTGTCGGCCGCCCCTGCCGGGGCTTCCGATCGTAGTGACGATCATGGTACCCACGGCTTCCGCCGTGGGCTAGCGACGGACGCCCCTGCCGGGGCTTGGGAATTGAACGTGGCCATACGTTCCCACGGCTTCCGCCGTGGGATATCGAATCGTCGTCGCGCCCATAGCCCCGGCAGGGGCGAAAGACCGCGGGACGTTTCGGCATCGCGAGACCGAATCTGCCGCTCCTTCCGGGGCTATTCACCGTTGCGTGGACTGTTGACCCACGGCTTCCGCCGTGGGCTAACTACGCGCGCCCCTGTCGGGGCTTGTGCGCCGGCGACGCAGCGACGAATGCGTCGCTGCGCCATCCGCGGCTTGTCGGCTGGCGATGTGCGTCCCTTCCGGGCCTTTGAACCAGGATGGCCGACTGACCACAACCGACCCGTGGGCGAATTATGTGCATTGACCGCGGGAGTGTTTTTCGCGTGGAACGCGTAATCGCTAATCGAACGACGCAACCGCATTCGTCCGGCGGGGATGCTCCGCAAGACAATGGAAAGGAAATAACCGTGAAACGATTGGGATGGTATGTGCTGCTCCTGGCGGTCGCCGTCGACTCCGCTTCGTTTGCCCAGACCAACATCGACCCGGCCCACAAGTTCTGCTGGGGCGAGAACATCGGCTGGGCCAATTGGGCCGACGCCAACGGCGGGACGGATGGCGTAATCGTGGATACGACCGGTGGTTTTTTAAGCGGGTATGTCTGGGGTGAAAACGTGGGATGGATCAACGCGGGCGACGGCGCCGGTCCTTACGCCAATACCGACGGGACCAATTTCGGCCTGAACATCCTCGGCGACGACGATCTCGATGGATTCGCCTGGGGCGAGAACATCGGCTGGGTCAACTTCGGCTGGGGCGCCGCCGGCGATCTGGCCGACCGGGCGCGTTGGGACGGCGCCGCCGAGCGCTTTCGCGGGTACGCCTGGGGCGAAAACGTGGGGTGGATCAACCTCGACGACGCGACGCACTACGTCGCCGTTCTTTTTCCGTGCCTCGTGAACGACGACTGCGACGACAGCGACACCTGTACGCAGGACGCATGCACGGCCGGGTCGTGCGCCAACCTGTCCCGCCTGTTCGGCGACGTGAACAACGACGGCACGGTCGACATCTTCGACATCTTGTGCGTGCTGGACGGCTTCGCCGGCGTGTTCAATCCGCCGTGCACGTTGACCAATCTCGATCTGTCCGGCTGCCCCGGCGGGGACGGCGTGATCGACATTTTCGACATCCTCGGCGTGCTCGACGGCTTCGCCGGCGTCAACGTCTGCGGCTGCCCGGCCGGACCGTGATGGTGGGGGCGAGGAGGGAGCGATCACCCCTTCGGAGTGGAAACCGTTCGGGCGGTCTGATTCCGGGGGTCGCGCTGCGCTTGACCCCCGGCTACGAACGTGGTGGCCTTCGGCCTCGAGCGCACGATTGCGGGTACGGTCGCGGTGACGCGATCGCGATTGCCGTGGTTGCACAGGTGCCCCATCGCGCTCTGTTCACCGTTCCCACCCTTCTCACGCTTCACACCCTTCCCCCTCTTCTCTTCTCCCCTCTTCTCTTCTCCTCTCTTCTCTTCTCTTCTCTTCTCTTCTCCCAATCTGCGTCAATCTGTGCAATCTGCGGTTCTCCTTCCTTTCCCCTCCCCACTCGGTGCCACTCTGTGTCCTCTGTGGACTCTCCTCCCCCGTTTCGCCTTTCGCCGTTTCGCCTTTCCCTCCCCACTCTGTGCCCCTCTGTGTCCTCTGTGGCTTCTCTTCCCCTCTTTCGCCTTTCGCCTTTCGCCTTTCGCCGTTTCGCCTTTCCCTCCCCACTCTGTGCCCCTCTGTGCCCCTCTGTGTCCTCTGTGGCTACTTTTCTACTCTTTCGCCTTTCGACGTTTCGCCTTTCGCCTTTCCCCCGTCACCCCGGTTTCAACGCCGACCAGTCGATCGGACCGGATTCGAATCGCCGTTGCAGCTTCTCCAGCACCGTCGGCCAGGCCTTCTCGAAATAGTCGGCCACCTTGTTCCATTCTTCGCTCGATCCGAAACCGGCGTGAACCAGACGCACGTGCGTGCGGTTCGGACCCGCATCGCTCAACTGCACCACCACGAAGCTGCGCTGCTTGCGCAGCTCCGGAAACACCGGCGGCGCGCTCCACGTGAACGAGACCATCTCATTCGTCAGAAAGCTCAGCACCTTGCAGTCCTGCGCCCCCCGCACAGCGGCCTTCGGATCGGGATTGAAGAAAATCTCGTACGGACCCTCCAGCCGCAGGTCGATGTTCGAGTCCGGAGCGAAAAACGTCCGCACCCCCTCATTCGTCGTCCATGCGTGCCACACGTCGGCACGACCCGCCGCCACCTCCCTCTCCAC
>JABFSN010000023.1 GCA_013140575.1 Phycisphaerales bacterium
GGCGGTTGGTTCCGGCACGAGTTTTTCGTCAGTGAGTTCGTGACGCCGACGGCGAACGTGCAGATGCGGTTCGTGGCCGCGGATAACGGCGGGGGGTCGGTGGTGGAGGCGGCGGTCGACGATTTCCTGGTTCAGACGGTGGAGTGCATGGCGAATGATCTGTGCAGCGACGGGATACTGAATCAGGACGAGCAGCGGATCGACTGCGGCGGGGTGTGTGTGGCGTGCGACTGTCTGGCCGACGCGACGTGCATCGACACGGTGTTCTGCGATGGATCGGAATCGTGCGACGCGTTCGGGCATTGCACGGCCGCCGGGGCGGATCCGTGTCCGGGGCAGGCGTGCGTGGAGGGGAGCCTGACGTGCGTCGACTGTCTGGTCGATGACGATTGCGACGACGGAGACGTGTGCACGTCCGATACGTGCACGGCGCAGACGTGTTCGTCGGTGGCGGCGATCTACGGGGACGTGAACCGTGACGGGGGGGTGGATATTTTTGACATTTTGTGCGTGCTGGACGGATTCGCGGGGGTGTTCACGACGTGTTCGATGGTGACGGTGGACCTTGCGCCGTGCGTCGCGGATGGCGCGATTGACATATTTGATATTCTGGCGGTGCTGGATGCGTTCGCGGGCGTCAACACGTGTAATTGTCCCGCGGGACCGTAGGGGGAAAGGCGAAAGGAATGCACCGCGGAGGCGCAAAGGGCGCGGAGAGGACACGCAGAGACGGCCGGAAGAGGATCCACAGAGGGCACAGATGAACACAGAGAAACGCCGCGTACAATGAACAATCCGTGAAAATCTGTTAAATCTGTGGATAGAGTTCTTCGAGCGGAACAGGTGCGTGGTGGTCGCCCTACGAATCTGCGGAATGGACGGGGGCTAACTTATGAGTCGTTCGGCTGCTTCGGTGGCGTAGTAGGTGATGATGATGTCGGCGCCGGCGCGGCGGATGGCGGTGAGGGATTCGTGGATGACCCGGTCGCGGTCGATCCAGCCGTTGGCGGCGGCGGCCTCGATCATGGCGTATTCGCCGGAGACGTGGTAGGCGGCCAGCGGAAGGGTTGTCGCGTCGCGGACGCGGCGGATCACGTCGAGGTAGGGCAACGCGGGTTTGACCATCAGCATGTCGGCGCCCTCCTGTTCGGCCATGCGGGCGAGTTTGACCGCTTCGCGGGCGTTGGCGGGGTCCATCTGATAGCCCTTGCGGTCGCCGGATTGGGGGGCGGATTCGGCGGCCTCGCGGAATGGACCGTAGAATGCGGATGCGTATTTGACGGCGTAGGACAGGATGGCCGTGTGGGTGAATCCGTCGCGATCGAGGGCGGCGCGGATGGCGGCGACGCGGCCGTCCATCATGTCGGACGGGGCGGCGATGTCGGCGCCGGCGCGGGCGTGGGAGACGGCGGTCCGGGCGAGCAATTCGAGTGACGCGTCGTTGTCGACGTTCCCGTCGCGGAGCACGCCGCAGTGGCCGTGGTCCATGTAGGCGCACAGGCACACGTCGGTGATGAGCAGGAGATCGGGCAATTCCCGTTTGATAATCGCGACGGCGCGCTGCACGACGCCGTCGGCGGCATAGGCGGCGGAGGCCATCGCGTCCTTGCGGTTGGGGATTCCGAAAAGCAGGACTCCGCCGACGCCGGCGTCGGCCGCCCGTCGACAGGGTTCGACCAATTCATCCACGGTCCAGCGGCGTTGACCGGGCATGGCGTCGAGCGGACCTGCGGCGGCGGGGTTTTCGACGACGAAAACGGGTTGGATGAACCGACGGGGCGTCAGATCGGTTTCGCCGACGACGCGGCGAATGGCCGGCGAGAGGCGTAGTCGGCGGGTTCGGGTGGTGGGGAATTGCATTTTAGTGGCGTCCGGTCGATGTCAATTCGCTCGAAACCCGTCGCTAAGCCGTTGGTCTATAGGCGTTTGCGACTTGTTGGGCAAGGGGGAAATACATGGGTGCGGGGTGTGGTCAGCAACGTGAAGAGTTGTGAAGGTGGATAATCGCGGTAAGCGTGTGAATGGTGGTTGTTGGGGGTGAATGGGTTGGTTGCGAGCCAGCGGACGGACGCGGCACGGGGAGGGCGGAGGATTGGGCGAGTGGTTCGCAAGAAAAGCAGTGCGGGGGTACATATTGATAGCGTGGCGACGCGCGCAGCGCTTCGGGCGGGGATGCCGTGCCGGGTTGGGCGTCGGCCGGTCGCCGGGATTGGGAAGAGCGTTTACACATCCTAAAAGAGGGAGGAGAACGACAATGGCACGAAAGGTCTGTTCGGTTGGGGCGATGGCCGCGCTGGTGGTCATGCTGGCGGGGGAATCGGTCCGGGGGCAGCTCCAGCTTCCGTCGGGAACCGAGAATTTTGAGGCAATGAGCGTCGGCGCAAGCGTGACCACGTTGGTCCCGACGTGGCCAATCGTGAATCCCGGCCTTGGTCCGTTCACGGTTGTCGCGGCGAGCGACGGCGGCCCGTCGCCCGTTGGCGGGTCGGCTCGCTGGCTACGCATTGACGATGACGACGCCGGGCCGTCCGTGAACGACAATCGCTTTTACGGTCCGACGCTGGATGGCGCCGGAACGGAAGACTATGTGTGGACGTTCCACGCCAAGGTGGAGACTGCGCCGGCGGTGGGTTCGACGGCCAATCCGCGGTTTACGATACAGCACGACAACGCCGGTTTTAAGAACGCGTGGGGGATTGAGTTTGCGCGGAGCGTGGCCGGGACGATGGAACTGAGACTCGTGGTTGTGGCGCCCACCGGTGGCGCGGCGGATGCGTCGGTGCCGATTCATTCGGTATCGGTGCCGGGTGGGCTGTCGGACTGGATCACGTTGGAGTTGTGCGTGTCGTTCCAGCGACGCGAAGTGTCGGCGAAGGTGAATGGCGAGATGGCCGGCACGTTGCCGATCAGCGTGACGGGGGATGCGACGCGTTTTCGGTTCTGTTACCGGGGTGAAGGAGCGAACAACACGCTGACCGCGTTGTTGGATGACGTTTCGGTGAGCGTGGTGGAGAAAGTGCCGTCGTCGGGCACTTGGGCGGTGGTGGCGACGACGGGGGTGGTGTTGACGGGGGCGACGGTGGGGTTGCGGCGTCGTCGGACGGTTGCGGCGGCGTAGCAGGCGGTGGTGAGCATCGGTCGGCGCTGCGCGGCGTCGGCGGATTGGGTAGTTTGATTGAAAATCGGCGGCGGCGCGTTCCGTCTGTTCCCTCCGAACGGGGCGCGTCGCCGCAGTTTTGCGCGCGGGGGGCGTCGGCCGTCCGGCGGGCGGATGGTTGCGAAATGTGTCGGTTGGAGCCTAATGTTATGCTTGATAAATGGTTATCGAACGGGGCGCGGAATGCGGCTTATGCGCGGTTCGGCGACTGACCGATAAAACCGAAGTGTGGTTCTCCGCGGGCGGATGAATGCCGGCGGGTCGGCGAGGGTGCGAGATGGGATGGTCGCGCGAGCGGCTGGGGGCGGTGGCCGCAAGATCGCGGGGGGTTAAAACGCAAACGGTTCTTGACGCACGATGGAGCGTGACATAGGTTTCGCGGGGCGGTCAGAGTTCGCGTGGGGGCACGATGCCGCCCGCGCGAGGCGCGGGGTGGAAGCAGACGATCCACCGGATTCCGAAAGGATTCGGTTCGGCAGTGCGGGTTCCGGCAACGGCGCGATTGTGGACGGTCCCACAGTGGGACAACGTTCCAGCCGGATCAATCCGGGCATTGCCATCCTGGGGCGGAGAGTCACGAGCATGGTGGATTCAGCGCGCGGCGGGGTCGGGCGGAGGGATATCCAACTACAATCAGACCCGTGCGATTCCGCGGGTCGACCGAGGCAGCGTGGGCGCGGGCGAGTCTCGACGGCTGGGTGGTCGGGGGTTTTGGTCCTTGCCGCCATGGCCGCGGTGATGCTGCGCAGTGTTTCGACGGCGCAAACCGAGCCGGCCGCGGGTCAACCGGCGGCGACGGAGGCGGAGTTCGTGGCCACGGTCACCGATCCGCAGGCGTCGGCGCAGCGGGTGCGGGTGGCGATCAACCGCACGGTGATCATCAACACGTCGTTACCGGTGTCGCAGGTGACGCTGACGGGCGAGAACATCGTGCGTGTGGAGCCGATGACGGCGACGCAGTTCATGGTGACGGGTCAGACGTTCGGGGTGGCCCACGTGTCGGTGTGGACGGAAGGTGGGCAGCGGCACGTGTTCGAGGTCAGCGTGGAGCTGGACCTGGAGCTGCTGAACGCGACGTTCAAGGACCTGGATCCGCAGTCGGACGCGCGGGCCACGTCGGTGGTGGGCAATGTACTGCTGGT
Organism: Phycisphaerales bacterium; assembly: GCA_013140575.1. Lineage (GTDB taxonomy): Bacteria > Planctomycetota > Phycisphaerae > UBA1845 > UBA1845 > JABFSN01. The sequence continues at coordinate 4,300 of JABFSN010000023.1, forward strand.
GGGGACGGTCAGTTCGTCGGACATCGCCAAGCGGATCGAGGAAATCGCCAACCTGTACATATCGCGCCTGGCGACGAAGGCCGTGGTGCAGAACCATCTGCAGGTGGCCGGCGAGCAGCAGGTGCTGTTGAAGTGTACGGTTGCGGAAGTGAGCCGGACGGCCGTTCGCGAGCTGGGGATCAACGGATTCTTGGCGGGGGAGAATTTCGGCGACGGGTTCGTGGTGAACCAGGTGGGGGGCATCAATCCGTTCAACATTCAGGCGTCGCCGACGGTGAACGTGCAGACGCCGATTCCGTTCATCACGGGGGACAACCCGCTGGGCGGGATGTCGACGCTGTCGGTGGGGTTTCCCGACCTTCAGATGCAGTTGTTCATTCGGGCGCTGGCGGACAACACGTTGTTGAAGATTCTGGCGGAGCCGACGCTGGTGGCGGTGAGTGGGGAGACGGCGAGTTTTCTGGCGGGCGGAGAGTTTCCGGTTCCGATTCCGCAGGGCGGGGCGTCGGCCGGTGCGATTACGATTGAGTTCAAGGAATTCGGCGTGAACCTGAGTTTCACGCCGTTGGTTTTGCCGCATCAACGGATCCGGATGCAGGTTCGGCCGGAGGTGAGCACGCGGGACGAGACCGGCGGTCTGGTGACGGCGAGTGGGTTCGTTCCGGCGATCACCACGCGGCGGACGCAGACGACGGTGGAGGTGTCCAGCGGGGCCACGCTGGCGATTGCGGGGTTGTTGCGGGACGAGGTTCGCGGGATCGCGTCGCGGGTTCCGGGGATCGGGGATCTGCCGGTGCTGGGGGCGTTGTTCCGCTCGGTGGATTATCAACGATCGCGGACGGAGCTGGTGATTTTGGTGACGCCGGAGATCGTGGCCCCGATGCATCCGTCGCAGGTGCCGGAGCTTCCGGGGGAACGGATCGGCGATCCGACGGATCTGGATTTGTATTTCATGGGAGCGCTGGAAGGCGCGGAGTACGTCGACGACATTGAATTGGACGATGAGGGAATGGAAATGACGCCGGAACAGGCGTCGAAACGGTCGGAGCCGGAGCGGTTGCCGTTGCACGGTCCGTGGGGATTCGCGGCGCTGCGGTCGCCGTAAGGTCGTTTCGGATTGGGCATGAGGCAGGGAGGACGTGCAGCCATGTCGGTACGAGGGATGTCAACTTTGCTGGTGACGGCGTTGGTTCTGGGTGGTGGGTTGTTGGGTTGCGAGACGCCGCCGCAGGACAAGACGCTGGGGACGCCGCTGGAGCCGACGTCGATGCATCGGTTTTACGAGCCGATGATCGACAACGGTGCGGCGCATGACATGTCGGTCGCGGACGTGCATTTCGTGCCGCACAACACGGAACTGAACGATCTGGGGACGCATCGTCTCGACCGGTTGATTTTGGTTCTGGACCGCTACGGCGGCACGGTGCGCTACGAGACGCTGGAGACCGACGAGGACATGATGGGCGCGCGGCTGGCGAGCGTGGAGCGTTATCTGGCGACGGCGGGTCTGGACATGAGCCGCGTGGAAGTCAAGTCGATGATGTCGGGCGGCCGGGGGACGACGGCGGCGCGGGCGGCGGCGGCGGAGATGAAGCTCGAAGATTCGATCAAGGGCGGCAAGCTGGAATCGACGGCGGCCAAGAGTCAGCAGTGATCGGTTCCGGGAACGGCGGCCGGGAGTTATCGGATTGGTTGATAGCGCCCGGCGAATTCCAAATCGCGAAGAATCGATTTCGTGATGGGCTTCCGCAGCGCATCAACGGGGCGAGCCTCGACGATGGGGCCGGCGATGTCCCAGCGCAAACATCCCGCATTAGGAAATGCCACAACCCCACTAGGGTTGAACCTATTCGCGTCATGATGACCCAGGGTAGCCGCCGCGCGGCAACCGTGGGCTTGAGGCCGCAACGCCTTCGGCGTTGGCGATGGTTCTGCGCGGAAACCGGTGCAACAAGAAAGTAAACACAAAAAGGAAACCGAGTTTCGTGCGCCCTCCGGGCGGGAACCGAAAGGATCGTTTTCCAGGGACTGAAGTCCCTGGCTAAAATCGTGCGCCCTCCGGGCGAAGATGGGCGTGTCATGGTGGAATCGGTTTCCCTGCTCCCCGGTTCCGTTTAGTCGTCGGGAGACCGTCATGCCGAATCGAAGCGGAACAAAGAGTGCGGGTGAATTCGCGACCAGCGGCCCGGTCACGGACGAGTTTTTGAGTGGCGGCGTCGATTTCAGAACCCCGGACGCAAGTCCGGGGCCGAATGGGAGCCGGGCCGGGCGCGAGCCGATTTCGGACGCCGATTCCATGCGGGCCGCCACTTGCGTGGCGGGTTCTGATCGGAACGACCGACCCAAATACTCGAGTGTTTTGGACGACCAAGCGGTGGAGCACACGACACCCGACGACTCCGAATCGACTCCCCCAACGCTGAAGCGATGGGGCACCGGTACGCGGTACCAAGAGGTGGGCAGTGCCCACCCTACGAGACTGAGTACGCGGTGCGAAGAGGTGGGCGGTGCCCACCCTACGAGACTGAGTACGCGGTGCGAAGAGGTGGGCGGTGCCCACCCTACGAGACTGAAGCGATGGGGCACCCGGAAGCGATGGGCCACCCGGCCGATCGGCGTCGCACCGTCGCGCGTTCTTGCCGGAATGATGACGCTGGGTATGACGGTCGGCGTGCTGAGCGGGTGCCAGCTGCCCGGGCAGCAGAGCGAGGCGCCGCCGGTTCGGGGCGAGGGCGGGGAAACGATCCGGGTGTCACAGGCCGACATCCATTCGGCGAAGGATGCGCCGGAGCCGAAGATACTGCCGAAGACGCGGTTCGCGGCGGGACGGCTGTTCGAGAGTTCGGGGCGGTGGGACAGGGCGGTGGAGCAGTACCGCAAGGCCGTTGCGGACGATGCGGGGTACGTCGAGGCTTACGATCGGCTGGGAGTGATCCTGGGCTACCTGGGGGAGCATGAAGAGGCGGAGCGGTCGTTGCGGCGCGGGGTGCAGTTGCGGCCGAAGTCGGCGGAGTTGCGGAACAATCTGGGGTTCGAGTTAATACTGCAACGGAAGTGGGCGGAGGCGGAGATCGAATTGCGGCAGGCGTTGGAATTGCAGCGGACGTTCGACCGGGCGCAGGTGAATCTGGGGCTGGTGCTGGCCGCGAAGGGCGATTTTGACGGGGCCCAAGCCGCGTATCGAAAGGTGCTGCCGGAATCGGACGCGATCTACAACATGGGGCTGGCGTACCGGGCCCATCGGCGGGAGGCGGACGCGCGGGCGGCGTTCGCGCGGGTGCTGACGATCAACCCGAATTTCGTGGCGGCGAGAAAACAACTGGCGTCGATGGGCGGGGTTGGCGCGGGCGGGGAAGCGAAGGGGCCTACGGCGGC
>JABFSN010000175.1 GCA_013140575.1 Phycisphaerales bacterium
CTACCAATATCGACCCATACGCCATCATCGTCGTTCATCCACCCTTCGCCCCGTCGTCCCAATAAACCGTCGTAGTGATGCATCGGCGCCGTGACGCATCGTGTCGTAATGCAACGGCGTCGTGACGCAACAATCCCAGCCCCGAAGGGGCGACAGTCAATAGCCGGGGGTGGAGTCCGCGCCAGCGGACGACACCCCCGGTATCGCCCCCCATCAAACCAAGCCCCGGCGGGGCGAAAGAAACCGCCGGCGAGGCCTCGACCGTCGCGTCGTCGCACCAACCGTAGGGCGGGTTTCACCCGCCCTCTGCCCCGATCCGCCATTTCAACCGCCCAATCAACTCCCGGCCATCCCCACGCCGACGGACGCAGCCATGACATGGGCAACCCCCAGTCTACGACCCCCCATCCGACTCGGTCAATAACTTAATGAAATATTTCACAATGTTTCCGCAACTTGTGCCGCGACAACACATTATGCGAAATGTGGAAAATATCTTGACGACCCCCGCGTACTAGTGTACGTTTGTAAGCCTTGAGGCCGCGCACGGTGCCCGGCCCGCAACACCAACCGCCGGAATCCGAATCATGGGCGATCTACTCAACCAGCGCGAGGCCGAACTCCTCGCCATCACCATCAACGGCGAGCGCTACGGCCGCGACATTCGCAACCAATACGAACAACGCACCGACCGCAAGCTCCCCCTCGGCTCCCTCTACGTCACCCTCGACCGCATGGAGGACAAGGGCTACCTCACCAGCCGCATGGGCGAAAGCGCCCACAACCGCGGCGGCTACCGCCGCAAATACTACAAAATCACCGGCGCCGGCCAACGCGCCCTGAACGCGTACCAGATCGCAGTGTCGGCTTGCCTCGGGAGGCTAAGCGGTGCATAGGGTCTACGCGAACTGGGTGCGTTTATTTGCTCGTTTCGATTTTTGGGCGTTCGTCGCCGTGGGTCTCTTTACACCGAATCCATTGGCCACTGTCGGCGGGCTTGTATTCGGAGCTGTCATTTACGATTGCCTCTTGGGTTGGAGAAAAATGGGGCCAACTATAACACGGAAACCGTTTGTTCCTGTTCCCCGGATCAAGGTAATCTGGGAACGATCGACGATCACTCCGTCTGAGGCGCTAGGCGCGACGGCATTCTTCATCCCCCGCAAGATGCGCGAGGGCTTCGTCGGCGACCTGCTCGAGGACGTCGAGGACCGGGAAGTCGCCGGCTGGTCGCGCCGGGCGGTCTGGTGGCTGGTTGCCAGCCAGGTCGTGATCGCTGTCGTTGTCGGGCTGCCTGCGGGCGTCATGCGATACGTTGCGTCGCTGATCCAACGTCGGATGTAGGAGGCACGAGTGCGTATTCACTTAGGGTTGTGGTCGTTTTCTAGGATGGCTAGCGCCCGGCATTTCGCATCGCTTGCGAGACATTCGGGATTCCTCGCGTATCGGGCTGGGAGCGCGCGTCGCCTGGCGCCTCGACGGCCTTATGTCTCGATATCGTACATCGGCGATGAAGCGCGTCCATCGTATCACAATGCCTTTATTCGCCATCTCGACCATGCTGCTCGCCATCTCGACCATTCTGCAGTCTGCCTAGCGGGGCGCGCCGCGCGCACACACGGCGCACCCGACGAGGCGAAAGGCTCGCCCGCTGAGATCTCGGGCGCGGCACGGAAGTTGTCCGGCCTCGTCGATCCCCTTCAACGGGAGGCCCTCGTCGGTGATCTCACAGAGGACGTTTTGGAACGCCGCTTGGCGGGCTATTCGAACTGGCGCATCCGCCAATACGAATGGAAGGTGATCGTGGCCGCGGCGGTCCGCACCCGTGCCTCCGCCGCGCTTCACTGGCTGCGCCGCACGCTCCTGTTCCGATCGCGTTGAATCACCTGGTACGCCGACCCGTCCGTGGTGCTGGTGCGAGATTCCTTTCTCGCACCCCCTCTTCGTGGGAATCCCTTCCCACGAAACTCCGAATCCCGATCCGCCGTGTCCCGCCACGACCTGCTTCGCGCCTCCGCGTCTTCGCCCGAACTCCCCTCCCGGTCCATTCACTCTCGCCTTTGCCCCCGCGCACCTTTTGCACCCTTCGCCCTCTCTTCTCCGCGCTCTCCGCGCCTCTGCGGTGAATCTTCCCTCCGTGCCTTCGCGCCCTTGCTCTCACGGCATTGCCTCGGCCGCGAAACCCCGTCGACGCATTCCGTCATGGTCATCCATCGCCCATCGCGGTCTAATGTCCTCCATGCCCCGTCGCCGCGATTGGCTTGGTCTCAACGCCTCCACCACCGCCCTGCTCGGCGCCATCCTGTTCGTGACCGCGGCCACGGAACTGTGGTCGCCGCTCGTGCCCGAATACCTCAAGGCCCTGCGCACGCGAGCTCTGACCGGTGACGTCGCCGTGCTCCTCATCGTCGGGCTGTACGGCTTCTATCGCGACGCTCTGGAGGCCGTGAACTACTTCGTCGGCGGCGCGGTGGCCGGACGTATGAACACCCGCCGGTCGCTACTGCTCTTCAACGTGTTGCCCTTGATCGGGTTGGCCTTGCTGGCCGTGTGGGACACCTGGCTCGCGGTGTTCATCGCCGTGCCGTTCGTCTTCGTGTGGGACAGCATCGCCGGGCCGGCCATCATCACCGTGGTCGGCGACGCCCTCCCGCCCGACCGCCGGACCATGGCGTTTTCGCTCCAGTCCATTCTGCGGCGATTGTCCCGCATCTTCGCCTACTGCCTGAGCGCCCCGCTCATCTGGTGGCTGGGGCGAATCGACGGCGTCCGGGTCTGCGCCGCACTGGCCATCGCCCTGATCCTCGCCGCCGCGGCCGTTCAATTCCGGTTCATGCAAACGGCCAGCCGCGACGCCCGGCCCGCGATCCATCATCCGTGGCGATTGCTGCGCCTGTTCGACCCGCAATTGAAACGCCTGCTCGTCGCCGACATCTTCGCCCGCTGGGCCGAGGGACTGGCCGGTCCGTTCATCATCCTCTTCTGCGTGCCCATTCTCTCGGCCGACCTGGCCCGCGGAACGGCGCTCTACACGTCGGTTCTACTGACCATTCAAGCCGTCACCAATATCGTCCTGTATATCGTCGTCGGCCCCCTCTCCAGCCGCAGCGGTTTCGCCAAGAAGCCCTACATCGGCCTGACCTTTCTGTTCTTCGCCTTGTTCCCCATCGCCGTCGTCACGCTCGGATCAACATGGGGCGCCGTCGGGTTGATGGTCGCATTCGTGGTGGGTGGGATTCGCGAAATCGGCGAACCCGCCCGCAAGGCCATGATCGCCGATCTCGTCCCTCCCGATGTCCGCACCCAGGCCGTCGGTTTGTATTGGAGCGTACGCAGCTTGGCCGTCATGCTGGCCTCGCCCGTCGGCGCACTGTGCTGGATCTACGCGGACCGCATCACGCCCGGCGCCGGTCCCTGGGCAACGTTTCTGACGGCCGGCGTCATCGGCCTGCTCGGCGCCTCGGCCTTCTTCGTCCGATTCGGCGCGCGCACGACGTCACCGTGATTTCAACAAGACAGTCGCCGGAATGGACCAAAAAAAAGCGGCGCGTCGGGGAGACGCGCCGCTTCGCTCGATCTATTCAGAATTTAACGCCGGAAGCGTTATTCCCCCGCATTCTCGATGCCGCGACGACGGCGGCCGACCATCCCCAGGCCGATCAATGCCAAAACGGCAGCCCCAGGCGCGGGCACCGGCTCGCCGACCGTGAACAGCCAGTCGGACGAGTAATTATGCACGCTCAAATCGTCACCGTGGTTGATCCAGCCCCAGCCGGAAATGTTGTACGGCCACGACGCATGCGACGCGAGCCGATGACCGAGATCGTCATTCTCGTCGCCCAGACGGAGGGAATAGTCGCGCGACCCAATCTTGTTTCCGCCCGAGACATCCACCATGTCGTACGACGCGGTGCCGAACCCGTCATCCTGCCGGCTTATGATTCCCATGTTCAGGCTGGCGGCCGATCCGCCGGTGTTGAATATCGCGATGTCGTCGTCCCCGGGCTCGAGGCTTTCCAGGCCGAAATCGTAAAGAAAATCGACGTCCCACCAGCCCACGTTCAGGCTCGGGGCCGCATACCCCATGCCGGAATTCAAGCCGCCGTACACCTCACCGAAAATGCGGATCGTACCGCCGGTGCCGTCGGCATCCAAATTCAAATCCAGGCGCATGTCGGACGAGCGACCCGCACCGTCGGAGTAATCAAAATCGAACGTGTAATCCCCAGCGACGGTTCCCAAGTTGTCGAGCCGCAGCCCGTACAATGGCGGGCGTACCGAACCGTCGGGATGATTGTGCAGGAAGTACGTGTCATTGCCCAGAATCGGATCGGCCTGAACTCCGACCGCCCCCAGAACCAAAACCGCGACTGCGAGCGCAGCAACAGACGATTGCCTCAATCCCATCGAAACGACCCTTCTAAAAAAACCGCGGATGCGCCTTCCCCATTGCCTCGGAAAGGCACCCCATGTGGCCCGAGCGAACCCGCTCGACCGCCCCCCGATCGTCCGATTAGCGTAGCCGAAACCAAGACCGAAAACAAGCCCCCGAATTCGTGCCACGCCAGTGAACCTGGTTTGGCGCCGTGCCTGTCTGCCATATTTACGGTAAAATTTTAATTGCGTTCGAGCTGCGGCGCCAATTGCCGCAGAAACCGGTCCAACCGCGACATGCCGGCTTCGATTTGCTCCATCGACGTGGCGAATGACAGTCGAACATGCGTGTCCATTCCAAATGGTGAGCCGGGCACCACGGCCACTGCCGCGTCGGTCAGCAGCCGCTCGGCGAACTCGACGCTGGAACGAACGCCCAACCGACGATAGGTCTCGGATACGTTCGGAAAAACGTAGAACGCGCCCTGCGGTCGGTTGCTGCGCACGCCGGGCATGGCGTTCAGCCGGTCGCACATGTATCGGCCGCGGCGGGCGAATTCGTCGCGCATCTCGATGGCGCAGCGCTGATCGCCGGTCAGCGCGGCCGCATAGGCGACCTGGCAGAATTCGGGGGCGCCGCTGGTTCCTTGCGTTTGCAGGTTGGCAATAGCCTGTACGACGTCCATCGGCCCGGCAACGAATCCCAGCCGCCAACCGGTCATGGCGTAGGTCTTGGACGCGCTGTTGACCGTGATCGTCCGGCGATAGGCGTCGGCGTCGACGGCCGCGAAGCTCAGCGCCTCGCCGTCGAACACCAATCGATCGTAGATTTCATCGGAAAGAACGGTGATGTCCGATCCGGCGAAAACCCGCGCCATGGCGTGAACCTCGTCGGGTGCGTAGATGTGCCCGGTCGGGTTGCTGGGCGAATTGAAAATGAACGCCCGGGTACGCGGAGTGACGGCCTCGCGCAATTGATGGGGCGTCACGCGGAACCCGTTGGATTGTTCACCGGTGACAAATACTGGCACGGCGCCGGCCAGCCGCACCAGATCGGGGTAGCTGACCCAGTAGGGCACGGGGATGATGACTTCGTCGCCGGGATCCAGGATGGCCAGCAACGACAACTGGCAGGCCATCTTGCCGCCCACGGTGATGACGATCTGTTCGGGGCGGTAGTCCAGACGATTCTCGCGTTTCAATTTGGCGCAGACGGCGTCCTTGAGCGCGGGAATTCCGGACGCGGGCTTGGGGTACTTGGTGCGCCCGTCGTCGAGGGCCTTCTGCCCGGCGCGGACGATGTGTTGGGGCGTGGGGAAATCGGGCTCGCCGGCGCCGAAGCTGATCACATCGACGCCCTGGGCCTTCAACCTGGCGGCTGTGGCGGCGACGGCCAGTGTGGCCGACTCTCCGATGGACTGAACGCGCTGGGACAACTTCACGGCCCACCTCGATGATTCCAATGCCGCGCCATCGTCGCCGAGAACGCTGGTTTCCGCAACCATCGGGCCAGGCGTACGGGCTCCCGTGCGTGATGGGCATTTCGTCGCGGACGGCGATGGCATTTGCACCAGCACGTCATCCGTGAGCTTGCGCTCACGGCTCTGAAGTCGCATTTCGCACGCCAATCACGCACGAAGTGCCGGGCTACATTGATGGCGTCTCCCGGGGACGCTAAACACTTACACCGGAGGAAGTGCCTGACACACGAACGGGAAGTGATTCCACGGCCAGTTTCCGCGACCGCGACAGCAGGGCGATGACGCACATTCCGAGCAACGACAGGTTTTCGGCCAGTTTATAACAGATGACGATCGGCCCGGCGCCGCAGCCGCAGTCGAATTCGATTTCACAGAATGCGATTCCACCGGCGTTGTAGACGCCGACGGCGCGCCAGAATATGGCGGTCGTGAAAAACGCCAGCATCAAACCCAGCACCAGCGACGACCCGCGCAGCCACAACCCGACGATCAGCAGCAGCCCGCACAGAATCTCGATCCACGGCAGGGCGACGGCCGTCAGGTTGATGAGATTCAGTCCGTCGAAAAACGTGGCCTCGGGCAGCAGTCCGTATTCGCGGATGTCCTTCAGGAACTTGACCGGATGATCCAACTTGCTGACGCCCATCTTGATGAACAGCCCGCCGAGCACCAGCCGCGCCACTATCATGGGCACGTGCGTGCGGTCCAGCCGGGCGAAAAACGAATCCGCCGGTCGATCGAGTGTCACGGCGTGTCTCCATGAATGCCGTCGCCGCCGGCCACCGACACTCCATCCATCGCGCACTCCGCGTCGTCGGTCTGAATCTCGTCGCCCGACGCGGACCAGCCCTTCCAGCCCTCCTCGTAGACGTGCAGCCTGCCGAACGCGATCCCCCGCCGGGTCAGTTCCGTGGCCAGGAAAATGCTGTCCTCGCAGCTCCCGCCGCCGCAATACACCACCACCGTCTCGGCCGCCTCGATGCACGGCGCGATGACCGGATAGAACTTGTCCACGTCGTAGTTGTAGACGTTGAATGCCCCCGGAACGTGGCCCGCGTGATACGTCTCGTGATCGCGGGCGTCGATGAACACGGCGAACCCGTTGAACGCATCCTGGCTCCACACCAATTCCATCATCGCCTTCGTGTCGATGACCTTGAAATCGTGTTCCACGATCTTCGGCGCCGTGCCGGCGACGGAATCCCCGGTCCCGCCTCCCTTCGAATCCGACGAACGTGTTGCGATGATCCCCGCACCCGCACCGCGGTCGGTTAACGGCGTCGAATCGGGATGGCGCGCGATTTGAAAGTAGTTCCTCCCCAGAATAATGCGGCCTTCGGTGCGCACGGAATTGAATCCCATGCCCACTGCGGCCCCGACCGCGGTAATGACCAACGCCGGCAAAACGATTGTCTTCATATTCGCATCCCGTCGCTCGTGGCGTGCCCCGATGACGCGATCCAGTCGCCGATCGACCGCGTGAATCCGCCGCGCATCCGTCGCTGCATTCTGTGAACCGATTCGCGGCCGGTCAACGCACGGACACGGTTCGTTGCGCGGCCGTGACGAACCATCGACGCGGCCACGGGACCGATAAACCCTGAATAGGCGCATGGCGGGTGGCTTGCCGGTCTGGGGCACCCGCACCGGCCACGCGCGTGGCGGGCCGATGCCCCCATACGCGCTCATGCCACCAGGCCGCGCATGGGCGGAAGACGTCCCCCCGCCCTCGTCCCCGGACCCCCGGGGTTCTGATAAGCGGGCGGCATCCGTCAGAACC
>JABFSN010000056.1 GCA_013140575.1 Phycisphaerales bacterium
GAATCGGCCAGGTGGGGCAGACCGCACCGGGGCGGTGGGCGCGGGTGGCGACTGTGACCATGCGGCCACGAGTGGCGGTCGGGGTGTTGCTGTTTCGGGCGGCGGAAACGTCGAGCGCCATCACGGGGCTTGCGGTGGTCGGATCCGGTGAGAACGTGGATTCGGCCGGGGTGCGATTCGGAGCGGCGAAATTGGAATTGCGAAGCGGTCCGCGGGAACGTGGGGGGTCGCTCCGCGGTCCGCGCGGCGGAAGATAATCAACCGAACGATGACGGTTGGCAGGCGAGGGACAGGCAATTGACGGCGTGGTTGGGACATGACCAGGGCTCGATTCGTCAGGACGACGAATCAGATGAGAACTACCGTGAATAGAAGCGTCATTGCGGCATTGCTGGCGGCGGCATCGTTCATCGTTGCGGATGCGCGGGGACAGGTGGTCCGCGTGGCGCCGGTCGTGCGACAGACGGCGACGGCGGAGGGTTCGACGCGGGTGGCGGGGGCGACGCCGCCGGCGTCGGCCGTGCGGATCGCGACGGGTTCGACGTTCTACGTGGAAATCTGGGCGACGCAACCGGGGGCGCCGCCGGACGGCTTGGCGTGCGTGCACGTCGATCTGGGATACGACCGGACGGATTTGATGAATTCCGTGCCGCCGCTGCAGGCGTCGGGGTTGTTTTCGGTGAACGTGGTGACGCCGGTGTTTGACGATCTGTCGGGCGCCGTGGGCGACGTGGGCGGATGCCAGCCGATTCCGCCGATCGCGGGGCTGGGCGTTGGCGAATGGGTGCTGGTGGACCGGGTGCCGATGACGGCCATCGGCACGGGGGCGAGCATCACCGTGTCGGTTGGGGATGCCAATAATGTTTTCGCGGGGACCTCGATTATCGGGCAATTGGACAACGTGGCCCCGGCCAATGTTGATTTTCAGACGCGGGTGTTCGCGATCGGCGACTGCCTGACGGCAGCGGATTGCGACGATTCGAATCCCTGCACGGATGACAGTTGCTCGGTGGCGAACACGTGCGTGTATGTCAATAACTCGGTCGGGTGCGATGACGGCAGCAACTGCACCACGGGAGACGTTTGCGGCGGCGGGGCGTGCGCGGGGACGGCCGTCGATTGCAGCGGGTTGAATAACCAGTGCAACGTGGGTGTTTGCAATGCCGCGACGGGACTGTGCCAGGCCCAGCCAACGAACGAGGGTCTGACGTGCAGCGACGGGAACAACTGCACGACGGGGGACGTGTGCACGGCCGGCGTTTGCGGTGGAACGGCCGTCAATTGCAGCGGGCTGAACAATCAGTGCAACGTTGGCGTGTGCAATCCGGCCACGGGACTGTGCCAGGCGCAACCGGCGAACGAGGGACTGACGTGCAACGACGGGGCCAACTGCACGACGGGGGATGTATGCACGGCGGGCGTCTGCGGGGGGACAGCGGTCAATTGCAGCGGATCGAGCGATCAATGCAACGTCGGCGTGTGCAATCCGGCGAACGGGTCGTGCCAGGCGCAGCCCGCCAACGAGGGCGGCGTGTGCAACGATGCGGACAATTGCACGACCGGGGATGTCTGCCTGTCGGGGGCGTGCGGCGGGACGGCCGTCGATTGCAGCGGGCTGGATGATCAGTGCAACATGGGGGTCTGCAACCCCACCACGGGGGCGTGTCAGACGATTCCGGCGAACGAGGGCTTCTCGTGTGACGACGGGAACTCGTGCACGGCCGGCGATGCGTGCAGCGGCGGCAATTGCATCGGAACGCCGATGGGCGGTTGCCAGACGTGCGTGACGGCGGTGGATTGCGACGACGGCAATCCGTGCACGAACCAGTCCTGTCCGGCCGGCGTCTGCATTTACACAAACAACGCGGCGCCGTGCAACGACGGATTCGTATGCACGCTGAACGACACGTGTTCGGGCGGGGCGTGCGCCGGGGCGCCGACCGACTGCTCGTCGCTGAACAGCGCATGCACGCAGGGGGTGTGCAACACGGTCACCGGCGTCTGCCAGGCGCAGAACATCAACGAGGGCGGGCTGTGCAACGACGGGAGCAATTGCACGACCGGGGATACCTGCGCCGCCGGGATTTGCACGGGGACGGCGGTCAATTGCTCGTCGCTGGATGGCCAATGCACCGTGGGCGTGTGCAATCCCGCAACCGGGACGTGCCAGGCGAATTCGACTAATGAAGGAGCGCCGTGCAACGACGGGCTAATCTGCACGCAGAATGACTCGTGCAACGGCGGAAACTGCGTGGGAGCGACGATTCCCGGATGCCAGCCGTGCGGGACGGCATTGGACTGCAACGACGGGAATCCGTGCACGGACGGGGCGTGTCCGGCCGGCGTGTGCGTCTATACGAACAATGCGGCGCCGTGCAGCGATTCGATTCCGTGCACGGAAAACGACGTCTGCGCCGGCGGCGTGTGTACGGGTACGGCGATCGATTGCTCGTCGTTGGACGACGTTTGCGACATCGGGGTGTGCAACCCGGTAACCGGTGCGTGCCAGACGCAGGCGAGCAACGAGGGCGGAGCGTGCGACGACAACGTGCCGTGCACGATCAACGACGTGTGCACCAACGGGACGTGCCAGGGGACGAACCGAGACTGTTCCGGGCTGAACACCATCTGCCGGGTGGGCGTTTGCAACCCGGTTACTGGTGTTTGCCAAACGCTGCCGATCAACGAGGGCGGGGCGTGCAACGACAGCAACGTCTGCACGCAGAACGACGCCTGTAACAACGGCGTATGCACCGGATCGGGCGTCGACTGCAGTTCGTTGAACAACCAATGTCTGGTGGGTGTCTGCAACCCCGCGAACGGAATGTGCGAGACGACGCCCGGGAACGAGGGCGGGACGTGCAACGACGCGCAGATTTGCACGACCGGCGATGCCTGCAACGCGGGGAACTGCGTGGGCACGCCGACGCCCGGTTGCCAGAGCTGCGTCACCGCGTCGGAATGCGACGACGGAAACCCATGCACGAACAATACGTGCCCGGCGGGCATCTGTATTTTTGTCAACAACACGGCGTCGTGCAACGACGGACTGCCATGCACGATCAACGATGTGTGTTCGGCGGGCTTGTGCAACGGCGCGCCGCGCGATTGCAGCAGCCTGAACGACGCATGTCACGTCGGCGCGTGCAATGCGGCAAGTGGATTGTGCGAGCAGCAGCCGGCCAACAATGGCGGCGCGTGCAACGACGGCGTGCCGTGCACGATCAACGATGTGTGCAGCAATGGCACGTGCGCCGGCGCGCAGAAAGACTGCAGCGTGGTCAGCAACGCGTGCAACGTCGGGGTGTGCAACCCGGTGACGGGCGTCTGCGTGCCCCTGCCGATCAACGAGAGCGGCCCGTGTAACGACGTGAATCCATGCACGGTCAACGATTTCTGTTTCAACGGGGCGTGCGTGGGAATTCCCATTCAGGGGTGCCAGAACTGTTCGTCGCCGGCGCAATGCGGCGACGGGAATGCGTGCACGAACGACATTTGTCCCGCAGGCGCCTGTTTGCATCAGAATAACACGGCCTCGTGCAGTGACGCGAACAACTGCACGACCGGCGATATTTGCAATGCCGGCGCTTGTGCGGGAACGCCGGTCAATTGCAGCGGCCTGAACGACCAGTGCAACGCGGGGACGTGCAACCCGGCCAACGGGAGCTGCCAGCCGTTGCCCATCAATGAGGCACAGGCGTGCGATGACAGTCAGGAATGCACGGCGCCGGACGCCTGCAACGGCGGCGTTTGCCTGGGGTCGCAGATAGCCGGATGCCAGAAGTGCGGCGTGGCGGCCGACTGCGATGATGGCAACCCATGCACCAATGAATCGTGCCCGTCGGGGATTTGCATCTATGTCAACAACACGGTGGCCTGTAATGACAATAACCTATGCACCACGGGCGATCTGTGCGCGGTCGGGGTGTGCGCGGGTACGGCGACCAATTGCAGTGCGTTGAATGACCAGTGCAACGTGGGCGCGTGCAATCCGTTCGACGGTCTGTGCCAACCGAGTCCGATCAATGAGGGGAATCCATGTAACGACGGCGACTTGTGTTCGGCGAACGACGTGTGTACGGCGGGGACCTGCGACGGGACGACCATTCCCGGTTGCCAGACCTGTTCGACGGCCGCGCAATGCGACGACGCGAACCCATGCACGAATGACACTTGTCCGGCCGGCGTCTGCGTTCGTACGAACAATTCGAATTCGTGCAGTGATGGATCGCTGTGCACGACCGGCGATGTGTGTTCCGCCGGGGCGTGCGGCGGGACCGCCGTGAACTGCAGCGGTCTGAACGGCCAGTGCGTCGTTGGGGCGTGCAATCCGGCCAATGGAACGTGCCAGGCGCAGCCCGCGAATGAAGGAGGCGGATGCAACGACGGCGCGAATTGCACAACGGGCGACGTGTGCACGGCGGGCGTTTGCGGCGGTACGGCGGTCAACTGCTCGTCGCTCGACGGACAGTGCGGGGTCGGGGTGTGTAACCCGGCCACGGGGGCTTGCGTCGTCATGCCCATGAACGAGGGTCTGTCATGCGACGACGGAATGTTGTGCACCGTCGGCGATACGTGTATGTCCGGCGTCTGCACGACGACGCCGGTGAACTGCACGTCGCTGGATGCCGTCTGCCGGGTCGGCGTATGCAATCCCGCGACGGGAACCTGCCAGGCGCAGAACCGGAACGAGGGAGGCGCCTGCAACGACGGCGTGAACTGCACGACGAACGATGTCTGCACGAGCGGAACTTGCGGCGGGACGGCGGTGAACTGTTCGTCGCTGAACAATCAATGCAATCAGGGCGTCTGCAATCCGGCTACCGGGATCTGCCAGGCCCAGCCGATCAACGAGGGGCTGACGTGCACCGACGGCAGCCTGTGCACGACGGGCGACGTGTGCATGGCGGGCGTTTGCGCGGGGACGGCCGTTAATTGTTCTTCGCTCAACAATCAATGCAACGTCGGTGTCTGCAACCTGGGAACGGGTTTGTGTCAGGCGCAGACGATCAACGAGGGACTGACCTGCAATGATGGCTTGAACTGTACGGTGGGGGATGTGTGCACCAGCGGGGTCTGCGGCGGCATCGCGACGGACTGCTCGTCGTTGAATAATCAATGCAACGCGGGGGTGTGCAATCCGGCCAACGGCCTGTGCCAGCCATCGCCGATCAACAACGGACTGGCGTGCAACGACGCCAATCTGTGCACGTTGACCGATGTGTGTTCCGCGGGAACGTGCAGCGGCACGCCGCGGGATTGCAGCGCCCTGAACGACCAGTGCCTGCTGGGCGTGTGCAATCCGGCCAACGGGCAGTGCCAGACCACGCCGACCAACCAGGGCGGCTCCTGCACGGACGGTTTTTTGTGCACCAACAACGACGCGTGCAACGGGGGCAGTTGCGTCGGCGTTCCAATACCGAATTGCCAGAAATGCGGGATCGCGGCCGATTGCAACGACGGCAACCCCTGCACCAATGAAAGCTGTCCCGCGGGGGTGTGCGTCTATGTCAACAATACGAGTGCGTGCAACGACGGAATGGCCTGCACGACGGGCGACGTGTGCGGGGGCGGGACGTGCAACGGAACGACGGTGAATTGCAATGGTCTGGACGGACCCTGCACGGACGGCGTGTGCAACCCGCTGAACGGGCTATGCGTGGCGCAGCCCATCAATCAGGGGCAAACGTGCACCGACGGGAACAACTGCACAACGGGCGACGTGTGCAACGCGGGCGTCTGCGCCGGAACTGCCGTGAATTGCAGCGGGCTGACGAATTCGTGCAATCTCGGCGTCTGCAACTCAGCGACGGGGCTATGTCAGGCACAGCCGACAAATGAGAGCGGCACGTGCAGTGACGGGCTGATCTGCACGTTGACCGACCGGTGCACGGCCGGTGTTTGCGCGGGCACGCCGCGGGACTGCACATCGCTTAACGGCGCGTGCGTGGTCGGCGCCTGTAACACCGTTAGCGGCATCTGTCAGGCGGTGCCGGCGAATGAGAATGGGTCCTGCAGCGACGGGGTGCCGTGCACGACGTCGGATCGCTGCGTCAACGGCACTTGCGCGGGCACCGCGGTCAGTTGCACGCAACTCAACACGATCTGCCGCGTCGGCGTGTGCAACAGTTCAACGGGCGTTTGCGAGCCGCAGCCCATCAACCAGGGCGGCTTTTGCGTGGACGGAAACAACTGCACGGTTTTGGATTCGTGTCTGAACGGAAACTGCGTCGGCCAGCCGCGGGACTGCTCGTCGCTGAACAGCGCGTGCATTGTCGGACAATGCAATCCCGCGAACGGTTTGTGCGGCGCCGTCCCGGGAAACGAAGGCGGCGCGTGCAGCGACAGTGTGCTGTGTACGATCAACGATGCGTGCGCCGCGGGCACGTGCGTCGGCCAGCCGCGGGATTGCTCCGCATTGAGCGACGCCTGCAACCTGGGAACGTGCAATGCGGCCAACGGCCAGTGCCAGCGGACGCCGATCAATCAGGGGTTTACCTGCAACGACAACAACGTGTGCACGACCAACGACCGTTGCAGTGTCGGCGTCTGCGTGGGAACGCCGGTGAACTGTACGGGCCTAAACGATCAATGTCATCTTGGCGTGTGCAACAGCGTTAATGGAAGCTGTGTGTCCACCAACGCCAACGAGGGCGGGACGTGCAGCGACGGAATTCCATGTACCGTAAACGACGTCTGCACGGCCGGTGTCTGCGGCGGAGTTCCGAAAAATTGTTCGAGTGTCAACAACACGTGCAACGTCGGCGTGTGCAATCCGGCAACCGGGGTTTGTGAACCCAGTCCGACCAATGGAGGCGGCATCTGCAACGACAATAACCCGTGCACCACGGGCGAGATCTGCGTTGTGGGCGCGTGCATCGGAGGGCCCGTTAATTGCAGCGGCGTCGACGATCAGTGTAACGTGGGGGTCTGCCAAGCCGGCACGGGCGCGTGCATTCCCTCTCCGGCGAACGAGGGCGATCCGTGCGACGACGGCGACTTCTGCACCGAGACCGATGCGTGCGCCGGCGGCGCGTGCGTCGGATCGACCGTCAATTGCAGCGACGGGGTGTATTGCAACGGCTTCGAAACCTGTTTCGATCAGCAGTGTCAACCGGCGGCCGACCCGTGCGACGACAACGTTCACTGCACGATTGACGCGTGCAGTGAAGCTGCCGATCAGTGCATGCACACGCCCACGGCGAGCTTCGGACCCTACGGCGATCCGAATGGCGATGGCAACATCGACATTTTCGATATCCTGTGCGTGCTGGATACGTTCGGAGGCAGTTTCGGGGTGTGTACGCTCAACGAAGCGGACTTGGCGCCGTGCGGCGGCGACGGCGAATTGGACGTTTTCGACATCCTGATGATTCTGGATCTCTTCAGCGGCATCGATCCCTGCTGCAGCACCGACATCGGAACGTGCTGCACCAGCGCCGGCGCGTGCATGTTGATGGTTGGTGAAATCGAATGCTGGGCGCAGGGCGGCGTATTCCGCGGCGGTGCGGCGTGCGCCGACTCCGACGGGGACCGCATTCCCGATGCCATGGAAACGAACAACTGCAATTTGAACCTGCCGTGCAGCAGCGGCACCGATCCGCAGAACCCTGACACCGACGGCGACGGCATCTGGGACGGCGACGAGGTATACGGCACGCTCAGCGGTTTGAATCTCCCGGCGCTGGGCGCGCTTCCCTGCCGGCGGGATGTTTTCGTGGAGTTGGATTGGACCGATGATTCATTCGACATCGGACAGCACACCCACCAGCCGACCCAGGCCGCGGTGAATGTTTTGGTGACGGCGTTCGCCGCCGCGCCGACGACGAATCGGGATGGGACGACGGGCATCACGCTGCACGTCGATCATGGCCAGGGCGGCCCATTTACCGGCGGCAACCTCATTCCCGGAAACAACGCTTCGATCGTCTTCGACGTCACTTTTTATATATTCAAAGGTCTCCATTTCGCGCCCAATCGCAAGGGATATTTTCATTACGGGGTCTACGGTCACCGCGTCGATTCACCCAGCAACAACGCGATGGGCATCGCCGAGTTGCCGGGGGACGACTTCATGGTGACGCTCCAGAACAACACCCAGTCGACCAGCCTGATTTCAAAGGTGACCCTGCACCAATTGGGACACAATCTCGGGCTGCGGCATGGCGGCAACGAAGACCTGGATTACAAACCGAACTACAACTCGGTGATGAATGCGCGGTACCTTGTCGGCGGCGTCGACGGCATTGACTGCGACGCGCGCGGCAACGGCGGCGCTGATTTTTCGAGGGGTACGCGAATATCATTGAACGAGAATGCCCTGAACGAACCGCAAGGCGTCTGCGGTGGAATTCCCATCGACTGGAACGGTGGCAGTATCTCCAGCGCGCCGATTGCACGAAACATCAACTGTGAGCCGACATTCAGCGCTGCGTGCGGCCAGGGACTGCAGCAGTGTTTCGACAGCGTGTGTACCACGCTGTCGGATTTCAACGACTGGGCAAACATCGTGTTCCCGGCATTGAGCGCGGGCGATCGCGTCGCGGGACCGCCCGAACATAGCCGGTGCCCGTCGGGCCCGTGATTGACGAGGCGAGCGATTTCTGAATGCCGAAGGGCGCTGCGAGAGTCCGGCCTCATGGGGCTTCGGCGGATGTTCCAGTGGGCAGGACGCTTGTTCTGCGTCGGCCCTGTTGAACTCCGCCGTGGGCGTATCGGGCTCAGTTGCGAACGCCGGCGCTCCCTCCAACGGCCGGGCGCAAGCGGCGCTTGGTCGCGGGCAGGGATGTAATCGTCGGCCGGCGGCGCCGGGCTCGCTTCGCCCATGATACTGAACACCTGGTCGATCACGTCTGTGTTTCTCGCGGGCGTCGGAATCCTGTTGTCACTGGCGATTATCGTTGTTTCCACGGTGGGCCGATTTGTTTCGGTCCGCGGCGTTTGCGATCCTGGCCGCGACGAACCCGCAGACCGCGTGCATCTGCTTGTCCTCTTGGTGAGCGTGCTGACCGGCGTCCGCCTAATTGCCTGGCCGCACTTCTACTGGCTGCTGAAAAGCCTCGTCGCCGGGCTTTCGTCTTTGGGCGTCATGTGCGCCTACGGCGTCGCGCGACTGAATCCGTTTCTTGTAACACCCATTCATCTGCTGAAGCCGGCGGCGTTGACGGCATTGGGTTTCGCGTTGGTTGCATCGCGATCAAGACCATCGGCTACGGACCGCGGATCCCTGTGGCGGGGATCGATGCCGGCGATTGTCGCGGCCGTCCTGGTCATCGCCGAATGCACACTCGAAGGCGTCTATGTATTTCGTGAGAAATCCGGCCAACAAATAACGTGCTGCACCCAATTCATCGACACCCGATCCGCCGACGCGGCGATTCTCTCGGTTTCGCCCGCGTTACGGGAACTGTCCGCGGGCTCGACGGGGATCGTGGCTTGGACGGCGGGCACGCTGGCGATGATCGCAGCAACGGCCGGCCTTGCCCGCGCGAATGCCCGCGACAGGTGGGTGACGCGGATCTGGATTCCGGGCGCATTGAGTCTATTGGGCGCCGGCAACTTGTTTCTTACCGGCCGGGTATGGTCGGACACGGTCGCCCCGCGCGTCCTTCAACTGCCCTATCACCACTGCGTTTACGAACTGATTACGGACGTGCCCGCGATGACCCTGGCCGCCCTCGTGGCAGTTGCAGGCCACGCCTGCCTGTTGTGGCCGGTAGGTCTGCAATTGCTGCGCGGATCCGCGAGCCCTGCGGTCGCATCGGAACAAGGACCAATCTATGGGTTCTGCGCCTTGGCCCTGGCCACGGAACTGCTGATCGTGATCGTACATCTGGTTTGACCCCTCGCTCGCCGCGGCGACGGCGTCACGAGATGAACCGAGGCGCCGCACGGGGTCAATCGAGGTCGGACTCCCCGGCCGAATCCGCGCGCCCACCGGCGGCCCGATAGGCCGATTGGAATCTCCGGGACGCGGGATCCAGTTCCACCGCCCGCTCGAACTGCTCCAACGCTTCGGCGTCGCGGCCCATCAGTTCGTAGGTGCGCCCCAGCGAGTAGGCCGCCTTGGCGCTGGTGGGGTGCTCCTGAATTCGCAAAAGCCCGATGCGCAGGGCGATGTCGATGTGGAATTGCGCCTGGTGTTGATCTCCCAGCAGTTCATAGGTTCGCACCAGCGACCGATTCACCGACGCCGCTTCCGGATCGCGGTCGAGCTGTTTCAAATCCATCGCCAGCGCCAGGTGCAGGAGCCGGTCGCCTTCAGCGGCGTCGCCCGCGTCGCGATGGCACCGCGCGAGCTTCCGCAGGACCGATGCATCTCCCGGATTGGCCTGCCGCGCCCGTTCGAGAAGGGCGATCGCCATGTCCCATGCCCGGTACCGGGCATAGCGCGCCGCGAACTTGTCGACGCCGTTGGCGATGCGGGTCTCGTTCCGTTCCCGCCCGTCCGGCGTGACGTGAATCGCCAGCGTGGTGTTGGCGGCAAGTGACAGCAGCAGGCACGCGCCGAACAGGCCGCGACCCGCCAGTTTCCCGGCCGCGCCCTGCGGCCAGCGGGAGGTTTCGGACGATAGCGCCCGCCGCCCGGCAAACGCGTACTGCATGGCCATCACGGCCAGCGCAGTTCCCACAAGGATCTCCGCGATTTCCCCCTCGTTGAATTGCAGCGGTCCCAGTTCGAGGCAGGCCGCGACGGTGAAGAACGGCCAGAGATAACCCGGCGGGACCGCCAGCCCCCGCGCTTCCGCCCATACCGCGATCCGAAACCGCGTGCGGTACGATAGCGGATAGAACAATCCGTACACCACGAGTGCGGCCGCCACTGCGTATTCCATCGCCGCCTTCAGCGACGTGCCGAACGGACCGGTCAGGAAATTATGGACGTTGGTTTCGCCCTGAAGATTGTGCTGGCGAAAGAATTCGGGAGAAGCGAACCCAAGAACGCGCTGCCCCCACGAAATCTCCTCCATGGCCACGTAAAAACACGCGACCGCCAGGAGGCCGAAAAACGGACGGTGCCGCCGGGAGGTGAACACCACCCGGAGCGACAACAGCATCGTCGCGACGTAAAGCCAGAACTGTATCCACTCCCCGAGGAGGTCTTCGTAAGTTGCCCAAATGTAGATCAGGGGATAGCGCAGCGCCGTGACCACGAACACGCCGGCAATGACCGTAAACAGGCCGTACGAGAACAGCGCCAGCGCCCGATCCGGTGAGGACGTGCGATTCACCCCGACATCCAACCCACCCATCGTCAATGCGGTCGTCATACCCTCCTCCTTGCATTCGAAGCCATCCAGCGATCGGTAGACGAGGTTCGTTTCGGCCATTACGCCCCATCAGTCCAGTGCTGCCGTGGTTCGGACTGGAAATGGACCAAGAAGAGAGAGGGGCCCGGAAATCCGGACCCCTCTCGTTATTGGACTGTCATCCGCCGCCCCATCCGGAGTCAGACGCCATCGTCTAACAGCCCCCGGGGCGACGCGGCCAGGCGCCTACCAGCGATCGGAATCGCTGTCGGAATCGCCGCCCGAGTGGCCACTGCCGTCCACGAACTCGTAGAAGCAGTCGCCATCACCCGGCTTCGGCGCTTTGTGCCAGCACCAGCCCTTCTTGTGCCAGCCCCAATTGACGTTGTGCCAGTTGTTTCCGGCGCCATGGCCGTATTTGGGATGCGAATCGTGATCCGATCCGTCGCACACCAGGTCCACGATCTGTCCGTCGATTACGTCGACCAGATCGCAGCCGATGTCGATGATCGCGTGGGTCTCTTCGCAGTCACCCTCGGCGGTGAAGCTGATCCGAATCTTCTCGCCGTCGCGACCTTCGGAATCGCTGTCCGAATCGCCGTGGTGATCATCGGAATCGCTGTCCGAATCACCGTGGCCGCCGCCGTTGCCGCCCCAGCCGCCGTTACCGCCATAGCCGCCCTTGGCCCACCAGTGACCGCCGTTCTTGCCCTTGCCGTCCGAATCGCTGTCGGAATCCGAGTCGTCATGACCATCGGAATCGCTGTCCGAATCGGAGTCGCCATGACCGCCGCCGCCGTTGCCGACGAGGGCGCACAGATCGACCGTGCAGGTTTCGTCCCCCGCGGTCACGATCAGCACCGCCTTCTTCGAACGGATCTTCAGCACGTCGCCGTCCGTGTCGGAATCGTCGTCGCCGTCCGAGCCGATCGGGCACAACGCACCGCCGTTGCGGCTCTCTCCGGCCACGACCTCGAACTTGCCGAACACCGAACCCACGCCGATTGGCTGCGAGCAGCTCGTGTGGATGGTCTGCTTCAGCGTTCCGTTCACGTAGATGCTGATTTCGGTGCTCAACGTGCCCTTGTCGTCGGCGCCCATGAACGAGAACGTCCCGCCCGGCGCGACCATGCCCTCAAACACCTTTACCCACGGTTTCTTCTGCTTGACCTTGATGGTTCCGGCATAGGACCCGTTGTACTTCAGCGTCAGCTTGGTGACCTTGCCGTCGCACTCGCCGCAGCCCGGCTCGACCACCACGACTTCCGCGTTGCACGTAACCACGCACTCGCCCTCGTCCATGCAGTCGGCCGAGCAGCCGTCTCCGTCGGCGTTGTTGCCGTCGTCGCATTCCTCGCCGTCATCGACAATGCCGTCGCCGCAACACGGGGACGGCGCCTGCACGCATCCGTTCACCGGGTCGCATTCCGCGCGGTGGCAGTTGTCCACCGGCGCGCACGTGATCGGCGTCTGAATGCAGCCATCGTTCGGATCGCACACGACCGTGTGGCATGCGTCGGTCGGCGTGCAGGTGGTCGGCGTCTGCACGCACCCGTTCGCCGGATCGCACGCCGCCGTGTGGCACGCATCGACCGGATTGCACGCGATAGGCGTCTCGACGCAACCATTCGTCGGATCGCAGGTGGCCGTGTTGCACGCGTCGCTGGGCGTGCATGTGATCGGCGTCTGTACGCATCCATTGACCGGATCGCATGTCGCCGTATGGCACGCATCGACCGGATTGCACGCGATCGGCGTCTCGACGCAACCGTTCGCCGCATCACACGTCGCCGTGTGACAGGCGTCGCTCGGCGTGCACGTGGTGGGCGTCTGGGTGCAACCACTAACCGGGTCGCACGCCGCCGTGTGGCACGCGTCAACCGGATTGCAGGGAATCGGCGTCTGAACGCATTGGTTCAGACCGACGCACTGCGCGGTGTGGCAGGCGTCCTGCGGTGTGCACGGGAACGGGCTTTCCACGCAGCCCAGCACCGGATCGCACGTCGCAATGCGACAGGGATTGGTCGCCCGACACACGATCGGCGTCTGAACGCAGCCGTCGACATCGTCGCAACTGGCCGTGTGGCACGCGTCCGACGGTTCACAGGGGTCCGTGCATGTCACGGGAATGCGAATCGCGCCCAGAATCCACAGGATCGAATCCGAACTCGGGAATTCCGGCGGCGACACCAGCCGCACCGTCGTCGAGCCGATGCCTGCGGGAATGTTGAATGGGAAGACGGCCGTATCGAACGTCTCGCCATCCGCGCTCACCAGTTGATCGTTGATGTTCGCGTTGTTGCTGATGGTGATCCGGTCGCGCCGGGCCACGTCATTGTCCCCGGAAAAGACGTACAAATCGCCGACCCGGGCGCTCGTCGTGGCGACGTACGGATACGTCACCGGTACGGTTACCTTGGCCGCCGCCAGCTGGTCGTTGTGCCAGGCGAAATCCAGACCGTCGGCCGCCAGCACACGGAACTCGCCGGTTTCGGTCGGGTCGGTGTAGACCACGAACAACCCGGCGCCGTTCAGAATCGCGATGTTGTTGGCCAGGTCGCCGTCTTCGATCGTGAACGTGTGCGTGCCCGCGCCCAGGTTGGTCACCTGATCGGCCACGATGTCGGTCACGTCGGCCCGATAGCCGATGTTGTTCTTCCGGCCGCTGCCGGCCGAGATGTTCACTTCCGAGCCGATGTATTCACCGGTCAGGAATTCGCCGTTGAACAGCAGTTCCTGATCACGGTACGGCTCGTTGACCACGCAATTGCCGCCGCCGTCTTCTTCGCAGTCGATGTCACGCCCGACCCAATACAGATACGCCTTGATGACCGGCCCGCCGATATCGACGGTGATGTCCCGCGATCCAGCGCCCAGTCCCTCGAGTCCGATGCCGCCCTCGGCCACCGAAACGCCGGTGCCCTGGATATCCAGGTCCGGGTTGTTGACCAGGGTCGTCGCGTGCGCCGCGCCCGTCCCGATCAGAACCATCATTGCAGAACCCAATGCCTTCCGCTTCATTTCCGTCCTCCAATTAGACTGTTGACCTACCGTCTTGCATTCAACTTCCGCGTGTTCACGCTTCCGGGAGAATGGACCACCGGTGCGCTGACGGACTGTGCCGCCATGCCGATCGGTGAATGCGGTGCAGAGCGCCCTTTCGGACGTGCGAGTGTTCCCCCCGAGGCGTTTCAGCACTATAGGTGACGGGATTTGGAGGATTCCACGTCCGCAACCGCACCGCCGATGCGTCCCATCATGCGGGCAACGAGGCACGTGCAACGGCCGCTTTTTTCGGGGCCAACGCCATCGCCAAGACATTCCCCGCTCGAATCGTTATCCTCTCGCTGATGGACCGGTCCGACGTCTGCACCCGTTTTCTCGATGCCTTGGTGTTCGACCTGTACCCGTTTCAGGAGGAAGCGCTGCTCGCTTGGTTTGAATCCGATGGCGGCCTGCTCGTTTCCGCGCCCACCGGAATGGGCAAGACACTGATCGCCGAAGCCGCCCTGTTCGAGGCCTTGCACGGTGGCCAACGGCTTTATTACACCACGCCGCTGATTGCCCTGACCGACCAGAAATTCCGCGAGTTTCAGGACCTGGCCGAACGCTGGGGATTCGCCCGCGACGACGTGGGTCTGATCACCGGAAACCGCAAGATCAACCCGGAAGCCCGCATCCGCGTCGTCGTCGCCGAAATCCTGTTGAACCATTTATTGGCCGCCGACCAACGCTTCGACGACGTGGCCGCCGTGGTCATGGACGAATTCCATTATTTCAACGACCTCGAACGCGGCATCGTGTGGGAATTGTCGCTGGTCATGCTGCCGCCGCATGTTCGCTTGATGCTCCTGTCGGCCACCGTGGGCAACGCGGCCGATTTCATTCGCTGGCTGTCCGAACAACACGGCCGCAAGGTACGCCTGATTCAGACGCAGGAGCGGCGCATCCCGCTGGAATTCAACTGGGTCGGCGACAAGCTGCTGACCGAACATCTTCCCACGATGGTGAGCGACAACGACGGCGAAAACCGCGCCCCGGCGCTGGTGTTCTGTTTCAACCGCGACCAATGCTGGGAGGTAGCCGAACGGCTGAAGGGTCTGCCGCTGATCACCGCGGCCACTCGCGGACAGATCGAGGAGCGCATCAATGCGGACGACTTCAAACTGGGCATCGGCCCGAAACTGCGGCAAATGCTGATCCGCGGCGTCGGCGTTCACCACGCCGGAGTCCTGCCCAAACACAAGATCATCGTCGAAACCCTGTTCCTCGAAAAATTGATCCCGTTCGTGGTCTGCACGGAAACGCTGGCCGCGGGCATCAATCTGCCCGCCCGATCCGTGGTGTTGAGCACGCTGGTCAAGGGCAAACGCGGCGAGGAGAAGCTAATCGCCCCATCCGCCGCCCATCAGATGTTCGGGCGCGCCGGCCGGCCGCAGTTCGACACCCACGGCTACGTCTACGTCCTGGCCCACGATGACGACGTAAAGATTGAAAAATGGCGAAGAAAATACGAGCAGATAGACCCCCATTCCAAGGACTTGGGCATCCTCCGTGCCCGCAAAGACCTGGAACGCAAACGTCCGTCGCGGCGCAAGACCGAAACCTACTGGACGCAGGGACAGTTTGAGTCACTCATCAAGGCCGGTCCGGCCAAGCTCGCCAGCCGTTCCATGATCCCCTATCAGGTGCTCGTGTTTCTGTTGAGCCGCACCGGCCGGCTGGCGGACATCCGCCAATCGCTGAGCAAACGATTCAACACGCCCGATCGCATCGCCGGCTATCAGCAGCAACTCGAGCACATGATCGACAACCTGGCCACGTTTGGACACGTGACCCGGGCCGACGACGGCGACCACGTGGTCGTCAACGAAAGCGTGTTCAAACTGCTGACGTTCCGCAGCGTCGATCCGCTGTACGGCGCGTTTCTGGCCGGGCAACTGGTGTTCAGCAATTTCGAGGAGAAGCTCCAGGTGCTGGAAAGCGTGCTGCCCATGCCGCCGGCGTTGGAACGCCGCGTCGATCTGCCCGACATTGAACCCGGCCCACTCCAATTGAACGTGTTGCAACCGCGGCTGCTGCAAATGGGGTTGCTCGTCAACGACGAGGAATCAGGGCAACTCGTCGCCCCCGAGGCCGACCACGAAGTCGATCATTGGGCCGCCGGTCCACGACGCACGTTAAGCCTGCCCGAAATGCTGAAGGCCCTGTTCGACGCCCGGCTGAAATCGCCGGAGGAACTGTTGATTCGGCCGAAATGGATCGCCGGGGGCGTCAACGATCACGACGGCGATTTCTACCGCTACGTGACCAACCGCGACCTGACCAAGGACGAAGGCCTGATCCTGCGGCACCTGCTGCGTTTGACCATCTTGTGCGGCGAGTTCGCCACGTTTTCCGGCGGCGATCCCGACTACCGGACCATCGCCGACCGCACCACGAAGGTCTGCACCCAGGTAGACCCCCGGTACACCGACCGCTTCCTGACCGCGGAACAACAGGCCCCCGACCTCCTCGATATCCGTGCCTCGTGATCCAGCTCGTTGTATTCGCCACCGAGACAGATCGAGATTAGCGTTACGAGGATCGATTCCGGCATCGCGGGAGCGGGCTTTACAGGACACTTGTGCGGGCGAATGATACCTGTGTGCCGCGCGGGGCGGGTGTGGTCGGGTGAACCGGTCAATCGGCGAACGCGGAAGGACACGCGGCGCCGTCGGGTCGTTGCCGGGGCATTGCGGCGTCAATCGGTACGATTGGTGTGACCATGAACCATGCCCGTCGTTCAGACGAAGCCCGGCGAGCGAACGATCGTAGTTCGCGCGCAGTCCCGGTTTCTCGATGTACCCTGCGATCGCGCCGCAAGTTGATGGCAACTCCGTGGGCAGCTTCGGTTCGGGGTCGGTCCGTTCCGCGGGTGGCGTTGATCGCCGCCGTGTACTGTTCCGGCGCGGCGCGAGGCACGACAATTCTCCCATGCGCATTTCACGAGGTCTGCACACGATCCGACGTCGTTTTTCACGGTCGGGTTGAATCCGTGACCGGCGAACGGGACCGCGTCACGGGCTCGATTCACACCTGGACTTCGTTTGCAGTCATCGAATGGATCGCGGGGGAACCTGATCGGACGAGGTATGCGCTGCGCACGCTGGGCGGCGAGGTGGACGGCGAATCGGTTCGCGTGGCGGGCATGCCGCAATTCGAAGTGGGGGCCGAGTACGTCGTGTTCGTCCGCGAGGGCGCACGATTCATTTGCCCGCTGGTCGGATGGCATCAAGGGTGTTTTCGAGTGGACCGGGAGACGGCGGCGCATGAACCAGCGCCGCGGTTGTCTGCGAAGTCGTCCGCGGTGATTCGCGACTATTACCACCAGGAAATCCTGGGTGTTCGCGACGGGCGTTTGTTGCGATCGAGCCCGAAAGATGAACCGAATGGACCGGGCGATATCCCCATCGCCGGCGGGACGGGGAGCGAAGTGCGACCGTTGACGCCCGCCGCGTTCATCGCGGAGATCCGGTCCATTCGCGCGCGGACCGACGCGGCGCGGCGCTCGGGTTCCGAACCATGATGAGCAACGACCGCCGACCATGCACGGTTGTCGGGGCGATCGCGATCGTGGCAGTCGCCTGCGCGCGGCCGGCGGCGGGGTTTTGCCTGCTGTCGGCGTACTGGTTCGGCGGGGAGGCGGTGATCCGTTACAATTTTCCGCCGGCCGGAATTCGCACCAACGGCACGGAATCGTGGGATGCGAATGCAGTCTGGGCGCTGGAGCGATGGACGGCGGTTACGGGCCGATTTCAATTCACCGACGGCGGACCCAGCCGTGTCGGGCAGGACAATCGCGACGGCGTCAACAACATGGTGTTCGATGTGGT
The DNA here is from genome assembly GCA_013140575.1 of Phycisphaerales bacterium. Taxonomy (GTDB): domain Bacteria; phylum Planctomycetota; class Phycisphaerae; order UBA1845; family UBA1845; genus JABFSN01. The sequence goes on from JABFSN010000056.1 coordinate 18,125, forward strand.
GATCGGCGGCGATGCGTTCGGACCGGAGACGTTGGCCGTCACCGTCACGCGATCGACGGCCGACGGGGACGCGCTGGAATCGGACATTGTTTTTAACGCGGCCGTGGTGTGGGACGCCTACGCCGGACCGCTGCACGCGGATCGCGACGGTCGGACGGTGTTCGATTTCCGGCGCGTGGCGCTGCATGAGCTGGGGCACGTGCTGGGGCTGGGACACCCGGACGACTCCTGCCAACAGACGGTTCCGGCCATTATGAACGCCCGGACCACGGACACCGAAGCGCTGACCGACGACGACCGCAACGGGGTCAGTTTCATTTACGCGGACGAGAACGAACCGCCGGTCGCGGTGGCCGGCGGCAACCAGGCGGGCAACGGCGTTCGACCTTTTCGGCTGAACGGGACGGCGTCGGGCGACGAGGACGGGTTCATCGCGTTGTACCAATGGCGCGTGAATGGCGAGCTGCACGCGACGGGACCGGAAACGGAGGTGGCGCTGAATTTCGGGACGCACATCGTGGCGTTGACGGTGGTGGACGACGACGGGGGGTCGGACACGGACACCATCATCATCGACGTGGGACCGTATCCGTTCGCGCCGAAAAGCGGCAATCGACCGCCGGTTGCGGACGCGTCCGACGACATGACCATGCTGCTGGGTGAATCGGCGACGCTGGACGCAAGCGGGTCGTTCGACACCGACGGAGAGATCGTGCAGCACATCTGGACGGAGGGGGAGTCGATCATCGCCCGCAGCCCGCTGGTTCCAGTAGTGCCATCGACCGGCACGCACGTGTACCGCATCACCGTGTTCGACGACCAGGGGTCGGCCGCCGCCGACGAGGTGGCGGTGACGGTGCAGTCGGACCTGTTGTCCGATCCCGGGCCGGTGATCAACGGCCGACCGCCGACGGTCATGCGGCCGTCGGTGGCGATGTGCGGGCCGATGGCCATGGCGCCGATGTGGGTGGGGCTGGGCGTGGTGTTGTTGAGGCGATCCAGCCGGTTTCGCTGATGCGCGGAAGGGGAATCCCGCGACGGTGGGTGCGGGAGGAGATTCCCGCACCAGCGGGCCGGGGCGATCACCCCGCCGGGGTCGAATTCACAATGCCCTATGATGACACCGCGACATCGGCCGATGACGAGCGGTTCATGCGCGCGGCGCTGGACGAGGCCGGCGCGGCGCTGGACGCCGGCGACGTTCCCGTGGGGGCGGTGGTGGTGTATCGAAACGCCATCATCGGCCGCGGACACAACCAGCGCGAATTGCTGAACGACCCGACCGCGCATGCGGAAATGCCGGCGCTGACCGCGGCCGCGGGCCATCTGCGGTCGTGGCGGCTGGTGGATTGCACGCTGTACGTGACGCTGGAACCGTGCGTGATGTGCGCCGGGGCGGTGGTGAACGCCCGTCTCGCCCGATTGGTCTACGGCGCCGCCGATCCCAAGGCCGGCGCCTGCGGATCGCTGTTCGACATCACCCGCGATCTGCGATTGAACCATCAGGTGCCGGTGACCGCCGGCGTGTTGGCCGATGATTGCGCGCGGTTGTTGCAGGCGTTTTTTCAAGACCAGCGACGACGGGGCAAGAAATGAAATGACGGGGGGAGTCGAGCGGACGTCCGTCACCGGTAGTCTGCGTGCCCCTAAAAATCACGAATCCCGGCGCGTCGCGGTCACGACGGGTTCGGAATCGAAAACCGTAACGCGCTGTGCACGGTTGGCTTCGACATCGAATCGTATACGGACGGCCGCGACGCCGGCGGGGTGAAACACATGATCGCCGAGGTTCAACAGATTCCGTGGCGAGCCTGCCGCGCCGCGCTGGATGGTCAACAGCCCCGATTTTTTGTGAACCGCGACCAGAACGTGGTCGTCAGTCGCTGGACCGAGTGAATAGGTTCCCGTGTAAACGGATTTCTCCTCGTCGGTCAGCGGTCTCGATTCCGGTTTTACGTCTGCGTCGCCGAGCGATGCCAGATAGGCGGCTAATTCCGCGGCCCGATCGCCGCCGCTCCGCGCGTGGGCCATCAGCGTGATGCCGTGTGGTCCCGTCGTTCGCTGGATACCGGGTTGTGCCACCACCATGGCCTTCACGGCGTCGAGCGCGCCCATCATGGCGTAGGTGAACAAATCGGGGCGAGCGCCGTGGGCCATCAACAACTTCGCGATTTCGTAGTTGCCGGTGTGGGACGCCGCGCCGAGGGCGGTTTCCCAGTCACCGAAACCCCAATCCCACGTCGCGTTGGCCAACGCCGGCGATCGTTCCAACAACTCCTTGACCCGCGCAATTCTGCCATGCGATGCACCCACGGTTTCTTTTACCAATACGGGATCCTGATGGGGGAAATGGGCGAGTTTTTCGACGTTGGGGCTGCCCTTTTCCGGCGAGGGGGAGTCGCCCTCGACGCCCGATACGGCAGTCGCCGCAAATCCGCATGACACGACGGCACCGGGAACGGACAGAACGATGGATCGGCGAGTTGGCCACATGATGAACCTCCCTGCGGAATACAACGGGAATACGGCACGCTACCATACCATCATGTCCCGAATGCACACAATCAGGTGTAATTCGTTGTCGCGAGTTGGCCGCAAACCACCTGGACGACGGTTTTTAACGCCGCGGATTGGCGAGCGATCGCCGGGCCCGCGACATCTGCTCCCCAAACGTACGAACGTGTAAACTTGCACCGATGGACGAGCCCATCCGACAGGGGCAGCGGGCAGCGATGTTCAGCCTCGCGATCAACACCGGTCTGGCGGTCATCAAGTTGGCCGGCGGATTGCTGGGGCATTCGTACGCCCTGGTGGCCGATGCCATCGAATCGCTGGGCGACATTTTCAGCGCCGCGATCGTGCGCGCCGGGCTGGTCATTGCGGCCCGCCCGCCCGACGAGGACCACCCCTATGGTCACGGCAAGGCCGAACCGCTGGCGGCACTGGCGGTTGCGATATTGTTGATCGGCGGTGCCGCCGTCATTTCATATCACGCGGTTTTCGAGATCATGTCGCCGCACCAGGCCCCGGCACCGTTCACGCTGGGCATTCTGGCGGCCGTCATCGTTTTGAAGGAAGCCGTGTATCGGCATTTGTCACGGGTGGGCGCCGACGTCGGCAGCACGGCGTTGTGTGCCGACGCCTGGCATCATCGCGGCGACGCGCTGACCTCGGCGGCTGCAGCGGTCGGCATCACCGTCGCGCTGATCGGAGGACCGGGGTACGAATCGGCCGACGACTGGGCGGCGTTGGCGGCGTGCGTCATCATTCTGGCCAACGGCACGCGGTTCGCGCGCACCGCGATCGCCGAATTGATGGACACGCGTCCGCCCGACGATATCGCGAACGCGATTTCCGAAGTGGCCCGACGCGTGGACGGAGCGCGATTCGTGGAGAAGGTGGTCATCCGCAAGGTCGGGCCGTGGCTGTATGCCGACCTGCACGTCGAGGTTGATCCGGAATTGACCGTGCGCCGCGGGCACGAAATCGCCCACCGTGTCAAGGACGCGGTGGTGGGGGCGTTCACCAACGTCGCCGACGTGCTGGTTCATATCGAGCCGCATGCCGAAGATGGCCGACCGCGGTCCAGCTCGGGTTAATTCGGTCATCGTCGCCGACCGCTACGCCGGGCACATGCCCACCAGGTGAATGGCGATGGACGACCCCCGTTCCCGGGCTCGTGGATCGCCGACTTCCACGATCACGTCGCCGGCCTCCAAACCGTATTTCGCGGCCAGCATCGCCTCCAGTTCCTCCCACGGCGCCGCCCCGGACATCAACTCCCCCGACACCAGCAGCGGATCGAGCCCGTAGGATAGTGCCATACGACGGCACATCCGATCCTGCGCCGCCAGCGCCACCAGTGGCCGGCGGATCTGATACTTGCTGATCCATCGCGCCGTCCGGCCCGACCGGCACCAGACCGCCACCAGTTTTGCCTGCAGGTCCAGCGCCACCATGGCCGCACTGCGCGCGACGGCCGACGACGTGGGGTCCGATTCATGCCCGACGCGCAGGCGCTCGTCGACCACGTCCGCCCGGCGCTGCCCCTTCCGCGAAGTGAACGCGTAGGCTTCCTCGCAGATGCGGTTCATCATGGCCACCGATTCCACCGGGTTCGCGCCCGTGGCCGATTCGCCGGACAGCATGACCGCGTCCGCCCCTTCCAGCGCCGCGTTGGCCACGTCGCTGACCTCGGCCCGCGTGGGCGTCGATCGTTCGATCATGCTGTGCAGCATCTGCGTCGCAATGATGACCGGCTTTCCCGCCCGACGGCATCGCCACACGATGTCCTTCTGCAGGAACGGCACCTGCGTAACGTTCATCTCCACGCCCAGGTCGCCGCGTGCCACCAGAATCGCGTCGGACGCCTGAACAATCGCGTCAATATCATCGATCGCCTGCGGCGTCTCGACCTTGGAAACGATCGGCGTGTCGGCCCCCAGCTTGCGGATCGTGCGCCGCAGCGCCTGCACATCGTCCGCCCGCCGGACGAACGACAACGCCACGAAATCGACTCCCTGGCCGATCGCCCATTTCAGGTCGTCCTCGTCCTTGGGCGTGATGGCCGAAATCGACAGGCTGGAATCAGGAACGTTCAGTCCCTTGCGCGTGCCGATGACCCCGCCCATCTCGCATTCGCACAGCAGCCGGTCGGGACGCCGTTCGCGCACCCGCAGCCGGATGCTCCCGTCGTCGATCAGCACCCGGTGCCCCGCGTTGACCTCGTCGATGAACTTGTCGTAATTGGTGCCGAATCGCGCGGCCGTGCCCCGCCCGGCATCGCGGACGATTTCGCATCGGTCGCCGGGCTTTATAGCGGCGGACTGCGGGTCGATCTCGTTCGTACGCACCTTCGGCCCGCACAGATCAGCCAGCAGGGCGACGTGCAGACCGCGATCGGCGGCCACGCGGCGGGCGGTTTCCACCACCCGCTGATGCTGGGCCTGCTTGCCGTGGGACATGTTCAGCCGCAGGACGTGTACGCCCGCTTCCAACATGCGCCCCAGCACGTCGGCCGACTCGCTGGCGGGTCCCACGGTGGCCACGATTTTGGTAGGAATCACGCCGGGGATCGTACGCCCGACGCGAACTCCACGCCAGCGCGTCGGTCCGCCGGTGGTGCGATGCCATGGAATTCCCGGATGGCGGCACCGTGAACGGAAGCGTTTCACGCCATGGGCAGGCGGGACTTTCAGAACCCCGGACGCAAGTCCGGGACCGACACAGAACCGGGTTCAATTCGTCCTGGACGTCCGTCGTCGGTTGTCCGCGCCCCGTCACTCGAGTGACGTACCTGATTAGCGTGCGAAACCCGCGATTAGAGCCGTGGGCGCAAGCCCACGGACGACGACCCGGTGCGATATCTGTCGCCGCACGAACGGCTTGCCAGTACCAGGATTGCGCCCGGTGCTCTGAATGGCACCGGCGAATGCTAATCACCTACCGAGTGACGGGTTCCGACGAGGCGCGCCGACGACTGGATACAGACATTCCCAAACAACGGATCGAGGACTGCGGAGTCGCTACATCGGCGCCTTGGCCACGCGCTCCTCGGGCGACTTGAAGTGCATGACGTACCGGGTGCGGAACGTATCGCCTTCGCGGGTTGTGCATCCGGCCGACGACTTGAAAAAGTTGATCTTGCGGACCACCGGTCCCAGCTTGCCGATCATGGGCACCACCCGGCCGGCGATCTGCCGCGCTTCCGGGTCGGGAATGTTCATGGTGGCCATGCCGATACCCATAGTCATTCCCCCGAGGGCGGCGCCCAGCTCGGCGCCCAGATTACTCAGGTCGGAATAGGAGGCACTGACGAACGGGCCTTCGGGTACCACGGTTTCCTTCATCATGCGGGTGTTCGTGCGGATGTTGGCGTGCTTGCCCCCGGCGGTGGCGCAACAGATGCCGACTGCGTCCTCCGTGCCGATCATCAAGTACCCGTCGCGTACGCCACACGTCAACGCAACCGGCGACATGGCGAACGACAGGCGGGTGAACCCCTCGAGCATTTCGTGCGTCGATGGTTCGGTGCGAACGGAAAACATGGTCAACATCGGGTTCTTCTCGGCCAGCGCGTTGATTTTCTCGGAACAGAACGCCAGCGCCGCGGTGATTTTTTCCCGGGCGACTTCCTCGTTTCGAACCTTGGTCAGCCACGCGAAACCGGCCGGACCCGATTCCGGCTGCACGTGCGCGGTAATCATTTCACCGCTCAACCAGTCCAGCACATCGCGGCGCACGTCGAAATTGAAATTCTGCTGCGTGTCGGCCCATTGTTGCCATGCGGCACGGCCCTTCTCACCGAACGCTTGGAACGTTTCCTCGACGTAGTCGTACAGCCGGGCCATGTCGATGCCCGAAGTGATCGAATAGGACACAGTTTCGTACGGAAGGAATCGCGCGAAATCCTCGGTCATCTGCCGCTCGCCGAAAACGGGATAAAACGGCAGCTTGTCGGCGCCGGCGGCCATGACGGTCAACACATCGGTGTAAACGGAATGGTCCTGCGTGTACTCCACGGACGCGATGTGGTCCACGATGCCGGGGATACTCGTCAGCCGATCTACCAGCTTGTGAACCGCTTCGGCCTTGACGTCGCCGGTCTTGACCGTCTTGGCCATGGTCTCGGACTTTTCCAACGCGGACTTGTAGCGGGGGTCGTCGCGGAGTGTAGCCAGATCGGCATCCTCCTGAATCCACTCAGGCGAGTAGAAACCGCCGTCCACCGATTTCACCAGCCAGCGCAGCGCCTCTTCCTTGTTCTTGTTCAGGGCATGGAAACACGCCAGGTTGTACATAATCAGCGAATCGGTCGGGGCGACTTCGTGTGCTGTCTTGATGACCGCGAGGGCCTTTTCCATATCGCCCCGGCGATAAGCGTCGAGCGCCGCGTTGTTCAGTTCGTTGGCTTTTTCGTTGAACTGAGCGTTGATGATACGGTCGAACGGGGAATTTCCTCCGGATTTGACAACGATCGACATCATGTCGTCGAACCATGCCACCATCTGCTTCATGTCGAAAAAGAACAGGCTGTTCTCGGCGTCCGGCAGCTTGTCGAATGCCGCCCGGAAACGGGGGTCGTCGCTGATCGGGCGCTTCTCCGATTTCTTGTCCAGAAGCGCCAGAACTTCGTCCAGCATGGCGTCGCCGATGGAAATGACGATGACGTCGTCATGATGCATCGCCACGCCGATGCCCATTATCGGCTTCGCGTAGTCCTCGGGCTGGACGTTCAAACAACATCGCTTCGCGGCGCCGGCCGGGGAATCCACCAGCTGGAGCACTTTCTTCGACGAAGCCTTGTTCACTTCGCACTGCACCGCCTCGGCGATGCTCCGCAGGCCGTTGAAATTCTTCTCGGTGGTTTCTTTATCCCCGCGGAACACCCAGACGTAGTCGGGGATGGTGACGTTGACGTTGCTGCCCATCGCCACCGGTCCGGACATACGGATGGCGAACACCATTTCACCGCGCGATAGCCCCTTCCAGTCGACACCGTGTACCAACTCCTTGGCCCGGTCGATGATGCGATTCAGCTCGTCCCGGTTGCCCAGCGTTGCGTCATCGGCGCCCGCGACCAGGTGATGGCTGATCAGGTCAAACGCGTCGTTCAGGATCCCCGATTCCATGAACGCGTTGTGGACCTCGGACCAGTAATCGCACAGAAACTCGCTTTCGGAATTGTGCCGGCTCGCGGTCACCATGAACACGTCGCCGGGGATGGCCGTCGTCAAGCCGAAACGCTCGACGCTGCGTTCGCCGGCGAGACCGGTCGTCGCGACGGAAAGCGAAACCATCACGCACGCGACCGAGTGATGCGTCGTACGATAAATCATGTTTGTTCTCGCTTTCCAAGGTGACCGCAGTGGCGACCCGTTTCCCATTTCGATCCGACGTGCCATCGAGTTCATCGACCGAATGACTCGTTGAAGCAAGGGATTCTACTGGGGCGTTCGCTCGTTCTCAACGCGCCGATGACGTTCATCACAAGATCGCACAACTTCCGACACTGCGTCTGTCCGCTCCTGTGCGACCGTCGTCTGTTCGCGGCGAATCCACCGACCCGGTTCGCCATGCCCGCGAGACAATTCGCCGGGTGATGACCATCCGCGAGCTCGACAACACCGGATCATGCTACAAGTGGGGATGGCCGACCAGGCGCTGGAACAGTCCGAAATCGACCAGATCAATGTCCCCGTCGCCGTCCATGTCCAGCCGGGCGCAATCGCCGGCCGTCCCACCGACAATCGACGTGCGGCACGGATTCCACGATGCGAAGTCCGACAACGTCGTTTGGCCGTCGCCGTCGAAATCGCCCAGTCGTTCGCATGAATCGGGGACGCCGTTCACGTTGACGTCCGTGGCCACGCCGTCGTTGATCTCGCATTCGTCGGGCACATCGTTCGAGTCGCAGTCAGCGCTGGACGCGGCCGTGCGATAGTGCAGCCCAACGTCGACGAACGTCAACCCAGAACACACCGCCGCATCGACCGCCGGTGACGGCAACAACAGCACCGCCGCATCGCCGCCGTTCACCAGTTGATTGAATTGTCCCGCAGCCAGAACCATCGTTGCCGCATCCGGTTGTTCCGGGCAATCGCGGCCGCCGTTGGCGAACAATCGCCCGGCGACGATTCCGTTCAGACGCACGTCGATCCACTCGTCCGCACTCGCCAAATCCGTTCGTGCGGACAACTGTATTTCGACGTCGCCGACGGCCACCGGCGGGGCGACGAACACATGCGTCCGCGGACGGGCGAAATCGATGGGGCCCGTCGGCCCCGACTCGACCTCGAAGCGCCCTACGTCGCAGACGTCGGGAACCGCGTTGTGGTTGCAGTCCAACGCGGCGTCCTCCGCGATGGCGCATTCATCGGGCAAGCAGTTTCGATCGCAATCGGGCGCGCTGCCGTCCGCGACCTCGCATCCGTCGAACACGCCGTTGGCGTTGCAATCGGATTGGCAATCGTCGGGTACGCCATCGGCGTCGCAATCGTGGGATGCACCCGCGGCAATGTCACAATCGTCGGGCCGGCCGTTGGCGTTGCAATCGGTCTGACACGAATCGGGCACGGCGTCGGCGTTGCAATCGACCGTGGCGCTGGACGCAGTTTGGCAGGCATCCGACAGTCCGTCGCCATTGCAATCGTCGAAATAGTCCGATTCGAATGCCCCCTGGTCGACGCGGCAGAATTGCACGCGCGGCTCGCCCGACAGGTCCGCTTCCGCTTCGTCGAAACCGGCGTCCGGTGGACCGGCGTTAATGGCCGGCGAATCGGGCAGCAGTCGAACATCGCCCAATTCGGGATTCACGAACCGTGCGTCGGCGCCCCGGTTACCTGTCCCCGGCCAATCGCCTTCAATCGTGCTGTAGCTGACGATTATTCGCTCCGAATCGCCGTCGACATTCGTGACCCCGTTGTCCTGAACGATGCACCCCACGAGGGTGGGCGCGGCCAGCGCTGCAGCGAACAGTCCCGCGCCGCGATCGACGGCGGAGTTGTTCACCACCGTGCTGTATTCCACACGCGGCGTGCCGCCCGCGACGTACATCCCGCCGCCGTCGTCGATGGCCGTGTTGTCGGCCAGCAAGCAATGCCGCAGGACGACGCTCGAATCGTCGGCGTAAACGCCGCCGCCGTCATCGAATGCCAAGTTTCCATCGAGCCGACACCGGTGCAGCCGGGGACTCCCGTTGCCGCGGTCGTAGACGGCGCCGCCGTCCCCGGCCACGTTGGCCCGAAACGTACATCCCGCGAATCCGCTCCCCGGACGGTGGCTTGCGTTGAACCACGCACCGCCATGACGCTCCGCCACGTTTCGCGTCAGGCGACTGTCGTCGGCCATCACCTTCCCGTTATCGAAATTGGCGATGCCGCCGCCGTCCGTGCCGGCGCCATTGCCCTCGACCACCGAATCGAACAGCAGGAGTTCGGCGCCGGTGTTGGCCATCGCCCCGCCGCGGCCGCCGGCGGTGTTGTGCTCCACCATGCACTGTTCCAATATCAGGAGGGATTCACCCGCGTTGTGAATTCCGCCGCCGTCGATTTCCGCCTGATTCGCGATGATCGTCGTTTCCACAAACCGGGGAGCGCCGTTCTCGACGGACACGCCGCCGCCCCATCGCGCCGTGTTTCCGATGACTCGCGCGTTTCCAATCGTGGGGGCCGCGTGGAACACCCAAATGCCGCCGCCGTGGTCATCGGGAAAGTCGCCGTCGGCGACACCTGCCGCGATGGTGACGCCATCGAGCACCGCACCGGCGTCCACGTCTTCCGCGGTGACGACGTGATGGGCATTGTCCAACCGCGTCCCTTCCGACGAGTCGTCGTCGCCGTTCAGGTCGCCGCTCAACACCACTCGATTTCGCATCGGATCGCGGTGCTCCCGCGCCGATTCACCCCCGGCGAACCCGCCGTAAACCGCCACCCCGTCCACCAGCCGAAACGCCGCCCGACGGTCGGCGCCCGCGTCGGCTGGACGATAAACGTCGGCCGCGATCCATATTTCCGTGACGTTCCCCCCGGAACCGGCGGCGTGCAGCAGCGCGTCCTGTAGCGATTCGTAGGCATCGGCCCAGCTGCTGCCGTTGCCAGCTCCCGTCGCCCGCCCGTCTACCAATAAAACCGAATATTCGCATATATCAGGAATTCCATCTTGGTCCGCGTCGTCCAATCGACCGTCGCCGATGTCGCACAAATCGGGGACGCCGTTCCTGTTGCAGTCCGAAATCTCCAGCTCGACAATATCGACGCTGTCGAGGACGTTGTTTTCGTCGCAATCCTCCTGATATTCATAAGCGCCCATGTCCATTGCCGGCGGTCCGCCGACCCCGGAATCGGAAACGGTTGGATCGTCCACCAGTCGAGGTTGGCCGGAAACGTCGGTCAACTCGCCCGGGGGCAGGCGGGTCGCGTCGCCGGCGTCGATGCAGGAGGAACCGGCCGCGATGCGAAAATCGTCGTCGTCCGTTGCCGAGTCGCCGTCCAGCCCATCGCCGTCGATGAACTTCGGGTCGCCCGCCGTATTCCCGATGCCACCGAAATCGTCGGTCCAGCCCTGCACGCACGAATGCGCGATCGTTGGAGCCGGGCCCGAAAAGGCGACTTGACCGGATAGACGAGTGCCGACCGCGTCACGATTGTTCCACAAAATGGAGTTTACGATCCCGGTGGTGCTTCCACTGTCCGCGAACAATCCGCCGCCGAGCGGCGCGAAATTTCCGCTGACGGTGCAGCTTTGCAACGAGATCGATCCGCCGGACGTGCGCACGGCCCCGCCGGCGTCGGCGCCGGTGTTCCCCGAGAAGATGCACTGAAACATCGCCGCCGATCCGGATGCCACATGAACGGCGCTGGATGAGTTGGCGTGCAGCCGGGCGTTGTACAGTTCGAGATCGCTGCTAATCGCGTAGATGCCGCCGCCGACCGCCGCCAGATTCCCGGCAATGCGAACGCCTTGCAACTGCGCGTCGCCGCCGGCCAGCGCGAAAAGCCCGCCGCCGCGGGAACCCGCCTGATTGCCGATCAAGGCGCCGCCGTGCATCGACAGCACGCCGTTGGTAACAAAAACCCCGCCTCCGTCGGCGCCGGTGAGATTGGACTCGATGCTGCAATCGATGAGCTCGGGTGCGGCATCGAGACTATGCAAGCCGCCGCCTGCGGTCGCGGCTGTATTGCCTGTGATACGGCAGTGACGCAGCACCGGTGCGCCGCCGACAACGCGAACGCCGCCGCCACCGTCGATCGCACGGCCGCCGGTAATGATCATTCCGTCGATCACCGCGCCCGGTCCCGCATCGTCCGAGACAAGCACGTGGTAGGCGTTATCATCGGCCTGGCCGAAATCGGGAGTGTCGTCACCATTCAAATCGCCCGACAACTCCGTGAAATGCGTGCGCCAATCCCGTTCGCCAAGGGCTGTTTCACCGCCCGCGAAACCACCGTAGATCGTGACCCCGTCCATCAGTCGGAAAGACGCATTTCGATCGCCGCCGATTCCGGCCGGCCGGTAGACCCCCTCCGCGACCCACAGCCCGGTCACCAGTCCCTCCGCGGCCGACGCATACGCCACCGCCGCCTGCAAATCGACAAATGCATCGTGCCAGTTCAGTCCGCTGCCCAGTCCATCGGCGGACGAGCGGACGAATACGATGGTCGATTCGCAATAGTCCGGAACGCCGTTCCGGTTCCGATCGGGCGCGCCGAGATCATTGATTTCGCAGTCGTCGGCCACGCCGTCGGCGTCACAATCGGGTTCGCAACCGTCGGGCACATTGTTTCCATTGCAGTCGCGACTCGCGTGCGCCGAAACATCGCACTCGTCAGGAATGGCATTGGTATTGCAGTCCGGTGACTCGCCCGTGGAAACGTCAATCGGATCAAACGTGCCGTTTCCGTTGCAGTCTCCGTATTCATAGGCGCCGAGATCGACAATCGGAGCGGTCCCCGACCCCGTGTCGCCGACGTCGGGCGCATCGAATCGCCGGGGGACGCCGGCCAAATCAACCGGTGTAGCTTCGGCCGTTTCACCGTTACCGTCGATGTCGTACACATCGAGCGGAATCAAGGCGTTTGCGGCGGCGTCGATGTACGGTGAATTCGGGGACAGCCGCAAGTCATCGTCGTGGGTTCCGACAATGCCGTCGGGACCCAGCGCATTCACAAATCGCGGATCATCGGTGCGAATCGAATCGCCGTCGAATCCGCCGGAATAGGATTGAACGCAGCTACTTGCGACAAAAGGAGTGCCCGCCGCGTACAGAAGCTGCGCCGATTGGGAAGTGCCGGTCGCGTCGCGGTTGTTCCACAGAATCGAGTTGGAAATGTCGAGACCAACGGCCGATTCAAGCCAGACGCCGCCGCCGGATATTGCGGCGACATTGTCGTGAAGAGTACAGTGGGAAAGCGACATGTTCACCGAACCGCTCCGGTGATGAATGCCACCGCCTTCGCCGGCGGTGTTGCCGCTGAAGATCGTGTTGACCGCATGCAGCGAGGAGTCGAACACGCTGAACACGGCGCCTCCGAATCCAGAAACGCCATTGCCGAGAAACGCGCAGTTAATCAGCGCCAAATCAGCGCCCTGGCCGGCGACGGCGCCGCCGTCCTTGGCGACGTTTCCGATGAACTGTGACCGGATCAGCGTGGGTTTTCCACCCTGCATCCACATCGCGCCGCCCAAAAACCTGGATTCGTTGTCGTGAAACAGGCAGTCGACAAACGTCGGATCACCGCCGTCGTCAAACAACGGCCCCCCGCCCGCGTAGAAACCCGATTCCGACATTTCAAGATTATCGCCGAGCACGGACAATGAGCGGAGGTTTCCGCTGCCCACCGCGCTGCCGCGGTCCGCGACATTGTGGATGAACTCGCAGCGCGAAACCACGGGGCTGCCGACCTCGATATACATTCCACCGCCGATGGCGCCAACGTTTTCGCGAAAGACACAGTGCGAGACGGTCGGGGTGCCATCCTCGATGTACATCCCGCCTCCGGTGAAATGCTCGCACGTCAGTCCCAACGTCGACGTGCGCCCGGCCGTCACAACGAAACCGTCCATCACCGCGGACGCGTCGGCGCCGATCGAAGTGACCACGCGATAGGCGTTATCCGCGGTCGCATCGGATCCGGTGCCGTCGTTGGCCATCAAATCGCCCGACAGAGTTGTGACGTTGTGCGTGAAATCACGCTGCGCGCGGGCGGTCTCGTGACCCACGAATCCGCCGTAGAGCGCAAGTCCCGAGGGCAAGAGAAACGTGGCGCTGCGAGGATCGCCCGGGATCGAGAGTTCGGTGGGGCGATAAGTTCCCTTCGCGATCCAGACCTCGGCGACTCCGCCGCGAACGCGGGCTGTGTCAATGGCCGTCTGCATGTCCCGGTACGCATCGGTCCATGTGGTGCCGTGTGATCGGCCGGCCGCATCAGCGTCGACGAACAGAACGGCGACAGTGCATTCGTCAGGGGCGCCATCGGAGTCCTGGTCAGCACTGAAGTCGGAGCGAATGTCGCAAATGTCGGGCACGAGATTCCCGTTGCAGTCTTGCGCGCTCAACTGGCACTCGTCGGGCATGCCGTCCGGTTGACAATCAACGGCCTCGCCCGAGGCGATGTCACACGAGTCCAGGCGCCCATTGGCGTTGCAGTCGAAGGCGCCGCCGGACGCCAGATCGCATTCATCGGGCAGGCCGTTGGAATCGCAGTCCAATTCCGATTCCAGGCAGGAATCGGGAATGAAATCTCCGTTGCAGTCTTCGACCAGGCCGTCGCGGGCCTCGCACGCGTCGAAGACATAGTTGTGGTTGCAATCGAGGAACGGCTCGCATTCATCGGGCGTCGCGGTTCCATTGCAATCATTGCTCAATCCATTGAGAATGTCGCAGGAGTCGGCCGCCGAATTGCCGTTGCAATCGGCTTCGCAAGAATCGAGGATTCCGTTGGAAGTGCAGTCCAGTTGAGGCTGCTCCGTGATCTGTTCCGAGTCCGGACGGCCGTCGCCGTCGCAGTCGCGTTCGCGCGGCGGCGACACGCAGACCGAAAACGACTGCGGCCCCTGGGGCACGTTGAAACCGGCAACCTGAATCGTCCACTTCCCGGGTCGTGGATCGGATACATACACCTGTTCCATGTTGTTCAGATGATCCGCACGCTCGCTAGTGGCCGGCTGGTCGGGCTCGATGGGATCCAACGTCCAGGGATGATGCGTGGCCAGTTGGGGGTCGAGAATCCGCAGGTCCAAATCATTGACCAGCGCGGGCGATACATTCGGCGTGCCCGGCGGGTCGTCCCATGCGATGGTCACCTTGATTTCGGTGTCGCCGGGCAAGACGAGCAGGGGCATTGTAAACACGCCGCCACCGGACACGTTCGCCTCGACTACGCTGTCCGTGTTGACAGAGTCGATGGTCCGTACGATTCGCACCGAACCGTATCCTGATTGATAATCGGGCCCGGGAGCGGCGACGTCGGCGGCGTTGTGGGCGAGCAGGGCCTTGAGGGTGGCGTTGGTGAAATCCGCCCGGTCGGGAAATCGTCGGCGGTACGCCTGCAACAGAAGCGCGCTCAGTCCGGTGACCGTGGGCGTGGCCATCGAGGTGCCGCAGAAGGTCACATAGCCCGATGAGGCCGAGCACGAGGTCACGCCGTCGTCCCCGTCGGACTGGCAGCCGGGCGCGGAAATGTCGGGCTTGAGTCGGCCGTCGTCGGTCGGACCCCAACTCGTAAAGAACGCCACCGAATCGTCGTTGGAATTCAAGGCGCCCACGGAGATTGAGTTCTTGGCGCATGCCGGCGGGGCCGTGGAATGATACTGATTCGGGCTGACGGCGCAGCAGAAGGCGCATGCCCGTTCATTCCCGTTGGCCCAGATGATGCGAAAGGGTTGTCCGAGAGCTCCGGCGGCAATCGCATCGATGACGGCCGACGTCACCCCGTAGTCCCCGGTCAGATCGCAATTGAGGAAATTCCTGCACACGTTCGTCCCGATGGAGTTATTGGCGATGTCGGCGCCGTGAAGGTGGATGGCTTCGGCGTAGTCGGACTCGATGTCGCCCGGGTTGGTATAGAGGAAGATGCCGGTGCCGTCCGTCTGGAGA
>JABFSN010000193.1 GCA_013140575.1 Phycisphaerales bacterium
CATCCCGCCCGCATCAATCACCGTGGCCGCCACGATTGCGGGATCGGACGGGTCCGTACCGCGAACGGTGATCGCCCGCGTCTCCCCGGCGGGCAATGCGTGGCCGAAATTCAAATCGAAGTTGCCGGCCGCCGCGTACATCCCGGGGGCCACGATCACCTCGTACCCGTCAAACGACGAGTCGATGCCATTCTGTATCGTGCAAAACGGGTTTGCCGGAGTGCCGTTGCCCTGCTCGGGACAGTTGTCGTCGTCCACATACAATTGACATTCATCCGGCAGGCCGTCGGCGTTGAGGTCCACACTCGCCCCGCCCGCGATATCGCACTCGTCGGGCACACCGTTCCGGTTGCAATCCCGCTCGTCCGCAATGCAGTCGTCGGGCGTGCCGTTGCCGTTGCAGTCCGCGCTGCTTCCGCCGCTGATATCGCAATCGTCCGGTACGCTATTGACGTTGCAATCGGATTCGCAGTCGTCGGGAATTGCATTACCGTTGCAGTCCAGACTCGTGCCGCCACTCAAATCGCAATCGTCGGGCGTCAGGTTCTGATTGCAGTCCACGCTCGTGCCATCGGCAATGTTGCAGGCGTCGGTTTGTCCGTTGCCGATGCACCCCGCGCGCAAAAACGGCGACTCGTCGGCGCCCATGTCCACGCGGCAATAGCCGACGCGCACCTCCCCGTCTATGTCCG
The DNA here is from genome assembly GCA_013140575.1 of Phycisphaerales bacterium. Classification (GTDB taxonomy): domain Bacteria; phylum Planctomycetota; class Phycisphaerae; order UBA1845; family UBA1845; genus JABFSN01. The sequence goes on from JABFSN010000193.1 coordinate 693, forward strand.
TCTCTCCCTCACCGGGACTAAACGCGGGATCCCCCGAGTCAACCGCCGGCGACCCGGCCGTAAGCCGAAGGGTCGCGTCAAGCAGGGGATCGTCCAATCGATTCCCCGCACCCCAGACCAGAGCGACGGGGCCGATCAGACCTACTGCCGCCGCTCCGCCCTGAACCGTACTGTAGCGCACCGTCAACGCAGTCGTGTTATCCGTGTCGGTCACCGCGTGCAGTTGCGATCCGGCATCGGCCGTATTGCCCCAGAAGACGCAATTCGCGAGGTCCACACTGGCATTGAAATTGTAGGCCCAGACACCGATGGCCCCGCCCATGGGCGCCGCATTGTTCGCGAACGTACAATTCGAAAACACCGCGCTGGAGTCCGCGGCCCGTACCCCGCCGCCCTCGGTATCGGACGTGTTGTTGCGGATCACGCAGTTGCGAAAAACCGGTGCCTGGTATTCGCGGCAGTGGACGCCCCCGCCTCGCTGAGCGTGGTTATTTGCAATGACGCAATTGGTGATGAGGGCGTCGCGACACGACACCCCCCCGCCGATTTCCTCGGCCGTGTTGCCGGTTATCACGCAGTTGTCAATCGTCGGTCTTCCGAGCCCGGACTCGACCCCTCCGCCGCTCCATGCCGCACAATTGGAAATCACACAGTTGCGAATAGTGGTGTTGGCGGTGCAGCGGATACCGCCGCCGCCGCCCACACTCGCAACCCCGTTTACAATCGTGAACCCTTCCACGGAGAACGGAAGGTTGAACGCCCGGCCCGCGGACTGACAATCGATGATGCACGACGACGGGCCGTTCGCGCTGCGCACGGTGACGGTGCGCCCGCCGGACTCGATGTCCCGGTTTCCCGGGCCGCTGTAGACGCCGTCGGCCACGACTACCACATCGTTATCCAAAGCGGCGTCCACCGCCTGTTGAATGGTCGAGTAGTCGGCAGGCACGTTTAACACGTCCGCGCGAACAAGAGCCGTATTCACCACCAGCACCGCGCTCATCAAGAGCGCCCACGGCGTCCGCCTCGTCCCGATCATTGTTAGCGTCAGTTCAGAGTTGGCCATTTTCGTCATTCCTCCATGATGATCCGCAAACGGGACCATCGTCAAACCACTCCTGCCACAACCCACCGAAGTGGCCGCCGTGAACCGTCTCTCGTTCCCGCCTGACTCGCCCGGTCCCCACGCGCGAGCGGTCAACTGTCTCGCCCCGATGGCGACCACCGCTGACCGCCCGTGCGGAAGACGGGAGAGGCATGTCGATCACTTTTTGAGAGACGACCCGCGGTCTCCATGCACGTTGCGTGCTAGACCGCTCAAACATCGTCGAATTCCCGGAATCATGGAGCAATGAGTGCTTTCGGAATTATGACCATGAGGGCGCGACGCGTGGAAACCGCGATTCCGCAATAGTCCCCACCGCCAACAGTGGAGGCCGCGACGGGCTGTGGCTCGTTCCAAAACCGACGTGCTGACGATCCCATGCGGAATGGAATTCAACATCCGACCGGTTGGCGCAGACACAGATCGCCCGCGCCACGCGCGCCGTCGGAATATCCTCTGGCGTTACCTGCCGAGTGCGATGGAAGCCGAAGTGATGACGAACAACGCCATGCAGAGCGCGCCCCAATCGGATAGAGCGGGAACTGGCGGTGGCGGAGGCGGCGTGGGATCGAACTCAATGGCCCATGGCGTCTCCAGCCGGGAAATCAACACTTGCGACGACGTCCCGTCCAGGCTTGTCCACCCGACGCTGCCCTCTTGTTTCCCCGCCGTTCCGGGAAGCGTCCAGTAGACTCTGCCTGCCGCCGCGTCGAGAGCAATGCCGACCGGCGCGACGCCGCCGGGAGTGGAGAACGGCGGTTGCAGGATGACGCCGTCGTCAATGCGCGCACGGTCGATCCACCCGGCGTCGAAGGACGCCCAGTAAACGACCTGTTCCAAACCGTCCACGGCGATGTAGTACGGGCCCGCCGCCCCGGTCACTACGTCCTGAACATTGTTGCCGTCCAGATCGGCCCTCTGAATCGTTCCCCGAAGACTGTCGCTCCAGTACACCACCCCATTCTCTGTATCCAGTGCAACGCCCACCGGAGCGCTTGGCGGGCCGAGTTCGACCAGCGTTTGCACCCCGGTTCCATCGAGATTGGCGGATTGTATCGCCGGGGTGCCGTACGCGGCCCAGTAAATCCTCCCGCCCGCAAGGTCCAGTGCGATGCCCTGCGGACGCGTTTGCGCGGGAAGCTCGATCAGCACCGTCGAGTCCGTCCCGTCGAGATTGGCACGGCGGATTTCGTCGCCCAGGTCCTCGCTCCAATAGACCCGCCCGCCAGCCACATCGATGGCCAATCCGATGGTGCCGTTCCCACCGCTGACGATCTCCTGCATGCCGGAGCCGTCCGACAGGGCGCTCTGAATCCGACCGTCGGCCCGCGAAGTCCACACGATCGTCTGCGCCTTCGTCGCTCCGTCGAATGCGGACGCGAAGTGAACGCACGCCAATGCGCACAAAAGCGGGATTCTCGCATTCACCACAGTCACATCTCCAATACGCGCTTCGGCGAACGTCGCCCGCCCGTCAACCGCGGTCGGTTCTAAACCTCCGCGTCAGCCAAAATTCGGAAAGTACGCGCGGGCACCAGCCGATTCACCGGCATTTGCCATACCGATCGGCCGATTCCACGTTTCCCGCCGCCTTCACACCCATCGACCGGGTCTGGTGAATCGACCCTACACCATGCCCCGCAACCCACTGCGGCTTCCACGGCAGGCTGCGGCCAAGCTGTGGTCGTCCGACGCGTTCACCCGCGATTCTGCCCTCCCACCGGTTAGACGCATGGCCCCCGTCAAACAGGCCGTTCGATTCCATGTCGCCTCATGCGGAAGCGCAGGGTGGACGGTTTCAACCCCAGCAGGCGTGCCGCCCCGCGTGGACCCTCAATCACCCCTCTCGTCCGTTCCAACACCCCCCGTATGTGGTCGGCTTCGACGACCTGAAGACTGGACGCCGGACTCGCCAAGGTTCCATCCGCGTCCGCTCGCGCGACCGACATTGCCGACGGCTCGATCTCCACGTTGAGAACGGAACCGTCGCACAAGATCATCGCCCGTTCGATGACGTGCTGAAGTTCGCGCACGTTTCCCGGCCAGTCTCGCCCACACAGGTGGTTCAGCGACGCGCTCGCCACGCCCTCGATGCGTTTGCCCATGCGACGGCTCAACTGGAGAATGAACGCCTCGATCAACGCCGGTATATCCTCCCGCCGTTCCTCCAGGGACGAGATGTGGATCGGAAAAACATTCAGCCGATAGTACAGGTCCGCACGAAACGCACCGTCGCGCACCGCTCGCGCCAGGTCCCGGTTGGTGGCCGCCAGTATCCGCGCATTGCTCCGAATCGTCTCCGAGCCCCCGACGCGCTCGAATTCCCCGTCCTGCAACACCCGCAACAACTTCGTCTGGATGCCCAGCGCCAGCTCTCCGACCTCGTCCAGGAACAACGTACCATCCCGGGCCAGCTCGAATCGGCCGATGCGCCGCTCGATCGCCGAGGTGAACGCGCCGCGCTCGTGACCGAACAACTCGCTTTCCACCATCCCTTCAGGAATGGCGGCGCAATTCAGCTTCACCATCGGTTGATCGGCCCGGTCACTGCGCCCGTGAATCGCCCGGGCCACCAGTTCCTTGCCCACGCCCGTCGCGCCGGTAATCAAGACCGTGGCCGTCGTCTCCGCGACCCTGCGGATGGCGTCGCAGACGCGGCGCATAGCCGGCGAATTCCCGATGATTTCGCCAAAACTATGTTCACCCTGAATCTCTTCCCGCAGATAGACGTTCTGCTGTTGGGCCCGGTCCAATAGCTGCCGGATGCGCTCATGCTGCATGGCGTTGTCCGTCGCCAATGCCAGTTGCGTCGCGATGAAATCGTACATCCACCGGTCCACGGGATTGGCCGCATAGGGATGGGACGAGCCGAACAGCACCGCGCCGACCCGCCGTCCGCGGGCCAGCATCGGAGTGACCACGTACCGCCGCACGCCAAGAGCCCGCCATTCCACGTCAAGAGTCTGTCGAACGGCTTTCTGGAGGTCCTCCGACTCGAGAGGTTCGCGATGCCACGCCATCCAGGCGCCCAGACCCACGGCACAGGACACCATCCCGGCGACGGCCGCCTGCGACGTTCCGTCGACGTCCGCGTAGCGCCATTCGTAACACCGTGGGGCGTGTTCGTCTTCACCGACCAGCCCGATGATACACAAGCGAAGATGCTCGATCTGCCCGATTGCCTGGAACGACGAAGAGATCACCGTGTCCACTTCAAGACTGCCGTTGATCGCCGCGTTCAACGCGATCAACATGTCCCGCCGTCGGTTGCCGCGGGCGAACCAGTCGTGCGCGATGCAGTTCCACAGCACCGGGGCGACGACAACGGCGATCCGCTCCAGAAACGAAACCGTTTCCGGCGGAATCGCGTCGCAGTCGTGGAAGCCCAAAAAGAGCTGGCCGATGACCCGTCCGCGCAAGACCGCGGCCACGCTCGCGTAGCGGCGGACGCCGGAACGATACAGCTCCTCCTGAAATACCGCCGTCCGCTCGCCCGACAGGTCTCCGGAAACGTACGTACGCGGCATCGCGTCGAACGAAGGCGAATCGCCTTCGTCCCGCGTCGATTCGCGGCGGATCACCGCCTGCGGCGACGGCGGCCCCGCGGAATCGCCCGGCGACTCCAGCGTGTAAGTGGAGAGCATCCGCCGTTTCTCGTCGTACGCGGCGATGCCCACCACCTGCAAGCCCGGCAACCCCGACACCATGCTGTGCAGATTCGTCACCAGCGCCGGCAGATCAAGCTCGTCGCCGATCGTCGTGGCCGCCGCGATCAAATTTCGGTCCAGTTGAAGAGGGAAGGTCGCGCGAAGGGCCGCGGGTGTTGACCCCGTGCCGTCTCGTGCCTCGGGAATGGGATTCACCGGATTCGTCCTCGAATACAGACCCTGCGACTCGCCCCACTACTGACAGATTGTACAGGCTCGGCGGCCGGTAGACCGTCACAATTCGCTTTTCGGATAGCCCCGAAGGGGCGACAGTCAATAGCCGGGGGCGTCAGCCCCCGGATCCGTCATCGTCCATGAAAAAGCCCCGGAGGGGCGGCAGACCCGTAGGCGATGATGCGTCCGATCACCCGAAAACGAAAACTTGACCGTCCGCTGGGCGTATCCCGCACTCCCTTCCGTCCCGGCGGGACGGAGGTCAATGGTCGGGGGTGTGATCCGCGATAGCGAACCACACCCCCGGATGCTTCACAAGCTATCATCAGCTCCGGCGGGGCGAAAGACGCCCCAACCGGATCCGCTGCCCGGTTCAGCCGGGCATCACGGTCCGTTCACAACGTCATGGAAGATTCGCAAATCCACCAGGTCCACGTCGCCGTCGCCGTCCATGTCCACGCATCGGCAGTGGTTGCCCACCTCGCCGCCGGCGCCCGTGAAGCAGATCTGGAAACGGCCCCAGTCGCGGAGGTCGACATGCCCGTCGCCGTTGCAATCGCCCGGCCTGTGGCATTCCGTGTTCTCGCACGACGTCTTCGGACCCTGCGGCCGGCCTCCGCCCAGTTCGCAGACGCCCCGTGCCACATCCTTGCACTGGCCGTTCGGCAAACAGCAGGCCTCGTCGGGACCGCATATTTCTTCGGCCAATCCGACGCACAACGAACCCCACGCCGTGATGCAACAGTTCGGCGCCAGTTCGCACACCCGCTCGCAACACTCCTCCCGGTTGCAGAACGGCGTCGGATGCTGTTCGAAGCAGTCACCCGCCCCCGGCCCGCATGTCGGCCGCGGAACGTGACGACCCGCACCGATGGAGAAGCCCGTGGGCTGACCGTTCTCGTTCAGCAACGGAATCTCGATCGGGCTTTCGTACGCGTTCCCCGGCGCCGGCGGCTTGTGCGTGATCACGCTGCTCATCCGCTTGGGAATCACGTTGTGATACCGCTGCCCGCCGAATTCCACCACGAAGAACACGTCGAAGAAGCTGTCCGCCGAACCCTCCTCCGAGAACGGAGGCAGGTCCAACCGGCCGGTCTGCTGATCGGCCGTCTCCTCGATCTCGCCCTCCGTGGGCATGTTGGGATTCAATCGCACGCTCACCGGACCCATCGGGCCCATGCCCATCAGGTCCATCTGCGTCATCCGCGTCCGCACCTCGTCGCGGTCGTCGCCGTCGTTATCGAAGGCCACCCCCTCGGCGGCGCCCTCGAAATAGACATCCACCGTGGTCGGTCCCATCAACGGGATGGGCACGCTGCCGCCATCGGGCAACTGCAACTCCATCACCGCCGTGGTGTTGGGGAAATGATCCACCTCCACCACCGGCCGCGGGACGTGACGACCCGCACCGATGGAGAAGCCCGTGGGCTGACCGTTCTCGTTCAGCAACGGAATCTCGATCGGGCTTTCGTACGCGTTCCCCGGCGCCGGCGGCTTGTGCGTGATCACGCTGCTCATCCGCTTGGGAATCACGTTGTGATACCGCTGCCCGCCGAATTCCACCACGAAGAACACGTCGAAGAAGCTGTCCGCCGAACCCTCCTCCGAGAACGGAGGCAGGTCCAACCGGCCGGTCTGCTGATCGGCCGTCTCCTCGATCTCGCCCTCCGTGGGCATGTTGGGATTCAATCGCACGCTCACCGGACCCATCGGGCCCATGCCCATCAGGTCCATCTGCGTCATCCGCGTCCGCACCTCGTC
>JABFSN010000091.1 GCA_013140575.1 Phycisphaerales bacterium
CTTCAATCTGTGGCAATCTGTGTAATCTGTGGATCCTCTTTTCCCCCTTCGTCCCTCTGTCCCTTCGTCCCTTGATCCCTACCCACTCAACTGTCCAAACACGCACTCAAACCCCTGCAGCGCCTGACCCGTCACCGGATGCCTCCGCCGCGGCCCCTCGCGCGTGAACCGCTCCAGCACGCACTCCGCGAACTGCCGCGACCACGCGTCCGCCATCACGTGCGCCCGCGGATCGGCGACCGCCGCTTCCAACGCCGCCTCGATCGCGTTCAAGCCCGCGTCATTCGCCGACCGCAACTGCCCCACCCATCGAATCGCCCGCTGCCGCATTCCCAGTTGATGACGAAACACTCCGTCGATCCCTGGAAACGCGAACAGCGCCGCATCCGACTCCACGTCACCCACCTCCACGCGAACGATGCTGTCCGCGCCGGCCACCGCGGCCCCGTCAAACGTCGGCGCCGTCAGATGCGGCGTCCGCTCCACCAGGTAACGCTGCTCGTAGACCGCGTGCGTTTCGTCGGCCGCGACGACCTGCTCGTCGATGGCCGTCAACCGCCGATCCACGGTAACGATCGCGCCGTCCAGTACGGCCACGACCGACGCCAGCAGATCAAACGCTCCGACCGCCGAACCGTCGCCGACGCGCACGTCCTCCCCGCCGCGCAGGTTTTCCGCCCGCACCAGCACCGTCACCCGCGGCCCGCCGATCACGCCGAACGTCGTGTCCGCGCGCTCGCGGCCCGCGTACGCCACCAGCGCCGCCGGCGCCGCCAGCCCGCCCAGTCGCGCCACCGCCTGTCGGCGGTCGGCGGCCGCGAAACCGGACACGCTGCGAAACAGCGGTTCCCCGCCGCTCTCAACGCCGGCCAGCAGCCCCACGACCGCCGATTCCAATTCCCCCAGCTCGCTCACCGCTCAACCTCCGCCTTGTGGCACGGGCATCCTGCCCGTGTCCCTATTCGTGGCACGGGCGTCCCGCCCGCGCCCCTTTCCGCTCCCCGCCCCGGTAGGGGCGTTCGTCGCTAGCCCACGGCGGAAGCCGTGGGACTCGTCCCCGCACGGAATCACCAAGCCCCGGTAGGGGCGACCGATGGCCCTCGTAGGTTGGGTCAGCGACCCGACACCTCGGCTCATTTCCACCCGCGACCGCCCCTTCACGTTCAGAACTCCGCCAGCTCGTCACGCGACAGCGTCCGCGACTCGCCGGTCACCTGCGCCCGCGGCCCCGACGCCGCCGACGGCTCGATCTCCGTCAGCGACGGCAGCGCCGCCTCGCCCCGCGCCACCCGTTGCAGCCACGCCACGGCGTTGTCCCGCTTCACAATGACATCGCGTGGCACCTCCCGCCGTCGCGCGTGCAACCCGTACTCCACCAGGTCCAGCGTGACGCTCTTCAGCACCGCCGCCGCCTCCGCGTGCGCCGCCAGGTCGATCGGAACCGCGTACCGTTGCGCCAGGTGGCTGTTCACCAGCCCCTCCGCGCCGTCCCGCGCCTCGGCCACGACCGTCAGGTTGGCCGACCCGCTCCCCGCGTCGTCGGTCAACTGCACGTACCGCGCCGCCCCCACCCGCGCCTCGATGTCACCATTCGTCACATAGCCCATTCTTCGTCCCTACGTCCCTTCGTCCCCATGTCCCTTCCTCAAACAAACACCGTCCGCACCGCGAACTGCCAGTACCCGTACGCCAGCCGGTACCGCGCCCGCACCCCGTACAAAAACTTCTCCCGCGTGAATCCCTCCTCGCTGCTCTCCGTCAGCGACGTGAACTCCACCGGCTCGCGGTCCTGGAAAATGAACGGCCGCACCACTCCGTCGGTCTTCAACAGAAACCACGTGGCCGCGCCGGTCAGCCACGGCATCGACACCACCCGCGCCGCCCCTTGCAGCACGTTGGTCGTGTCCCCGATCACCGTCGCGTTGATCGATTCCAGCGCCGTGAAAAACATTGTCGGCGGCACCACGCACACCAGACCCGTCGCCCCGATCGCCGCCGGCTCGCCCTGGTCGTCCTTGAACGACATCAGCGACGCGATCGCCTGTTTGAGCGCCATCTTGAACTCCGCCACCGTCGCATTGTTCGGATCCGACACGTCGCTGGTCAGATCGTTGTCCTGCGCCCCGCTGGCCCCCGACTGGTGGGCGTTGCCGAAATAAATGGCCGCGTCGTATCCCGTGAAACCGGCCGACCCGCCGTTGTTCAGCAATTGCGATATCAGATAGTCCTTGTGCGTCGCCGCGCGCTGGGCCAATTCCCCGATCCGCACGCGGATCTGACCAGTCTGGTCGTCCGCGATCTCGTCGCGGTCCACCTCGATGGTCGATTCGTATTTCAGGTTTTCCACCGAATACGATTCCGTCCGCAGCCCCTTGGCCACCCGCCCCGTGCCCCACTCGCGCATCTTGGGCACGGTTCCCAGCCACTTGTACGTCTCGCTGTCCGACGTGCTCGGAATGCGCGTGGCCAACTCCCCGAAATGCACCGGCGTGGCCGCAAACCGGTCGAAAAACTCACTCCGCAAACCCTTGGTCAACAGACCCGTATTAATGACTGCCATTGCTTGTCCCTTCCGTTATGGCCTCGTTCCAATCGATCCTGCCGCGTGCGTCTCGTCTCGAGCGGGGTGCCCCACCCCATCCTGGGGTGGGGGACCGACCGCACACCGTTGATTCGCGTTCGATCATCACGCCTCGACCGCAATGTCCCCGTCCGCGCCGCTGATCGACGCCGTCGCCACCCAGTCGCCGTTGCCGTCGGCCACCAGCTCCACAAAATCGCCGATGTCCGTCACCGACGCGTACTTGTTGTCGGCCTGCTTGGCGCCCTTCACGTAGATGCCGCCCGCCGCCCCCGGCGCCAGCCGCAGTTCCAGGTCGGCCATGCACACAAACTTAAACGTCGTGCCCTTGGGCGGCGACTGCGGCAGCGTGGCCACGATGGCGCCCGCCGCGCCCAGATTGGTATGAACGGTTCCGCTCTGTCCGAACGTCAGCGTGAAACTCGACGCGTGGTGCGAAATCGGCGACACCGCGAACGGACCGCCGCTGGTCAGCCGCATCACGATCTCGTTGGCCTGCACCACGTCGCGCACCGTTCCGATCAGCGTCCGGCCGCCGGGATCGAACGACAACGTCTCGTCGTCCACCGCGTAGACCGGCCGGCCGAAATCCGCCACCGTCGCCCCGGACAGCGTGAATCCGAAATCGCCCATCGTGTACACGCGGACGGACAACCCCCCGTTGCCGCCGGCGCTGTTGTCCCCCGCCTCGTAGGCGATCCCCGCCGCCGGGTCGCCGCCCACCAACGGCCGGGCGTAGCCCGCGCTGTTCACGCCCACCAGCGCCCCCTTGTAAATGCGCGCCGCCGCCGCCACCGGCACGGTGCGCAGTTCCTGATCCACGTAATGATCCAATTCCCGATTCGCCGTCAGTGCCATTGTCTGTCATTCCTTCTGCTGGGGTGACCCGCGTCACCGGTGTTTCGGTTCTTCCCGCTCCGTTATACCGCCACGCGCCGAACGGCGTCGGCCACGAATGCCGCCTCGCTGGTCAGCAGGGCCAGTTCCGGGTGCGTCCGGAATTCCAGCCGCGCGGCCGCCCCGGCCGCGTTCACCGACCGGCCCGCGTCGCCGGCCTCCGGCGGACGCGTCCGGCCCAGCGGCAACACCACCGGCGCCACCGACAACCATTCGTCGAACAACGCCGCGTCGGACATCGCCAGCCGCACGGCCACGTCGCGCTGCGCTTCGGTCAGCCGACCGGCGCGGACGGCGTCGCCCACCCTGCGCTCGCAATCCTCCCGCCGGCGTTGACGGTCCAGCTCGTCGAACCGCCGGCTCGCGGCCACCAACACCGCCTCGACGTCGGCGTCGACGGGCAGGTCCAGCCGTTTGACCAGCGTTTCGATCGCATCGGACCGGTCGGCCGATGGCTCCGCGGTGCGGTTGACAATGGGGTCGGCGTGAACGATGGCGGGCTTGTTGGTCAGCGCCACCGAATGCAGCGCCACCATGCGCCGGTCGCCGCGGCGGACCAGCGCCACCGGCGACAGATAGCGGTACTGTTTCGCGGCCAACTGCTCGGCGGCCGGCTTGGTCCATTCGACGATCGCGAAAATGCCCTCGTCGATGCGCGCTTCCAGCCGTTTGATCCAGCCCGCGGCCGGCGCCTGCCCGCTGGGCGAGGCGAACTCGCCGCCCAGCGTTTGATGCTCGTAGTCGATGGGCAGGTCGGCGCCGTGCTCCTCGAACGCGGCCAGCACCAGCGCGGCCGACTCCTCGTCGACCACGAAGCGCCCGGTGGTGCTGTGCACCTCGCCCCACGGGGCGATGCGCACCCGCGTGGGCACGTCGCCCGAGGTGGGCGGCGCGGTCATCCCGACGCTGGTCGGGATCAACTCCTGGCTGGCCAGACGGTCTCGTCGTTTCGTTTTCATGCGTGAACCCCTCTTAATAGTGCCAGTTTGTGTCACTTCCATAATCAACTGCCGGACCGTCGCCGGCCGGTCAGAACCGGTTCCGCGTCGCGGGCCCGCGGAATGCTCAATGCGTCGTGCACCCAGCCCGACGGAATGGCCGCGCCGAGATCGTTGACCGCGACGGCCAGCAGGTCGGCCAGTTCGCGGGTGCTGCCCACGCGGGTCAGCTTGCGACGGAACACGGGCACGGGCGCGTCGGGACCGAACGCAAACTGCGTCAGCGGCTTCAGAATGTCCCGGCGGACGGTGCGTGATTCCCTGCGGATGTCGTCGGCCAGGATGTCGCGGCGCACCTGCTCGTGCACCGACGTGGCCGCCAGCGTTCCGCGGGCGCCGGACACGTCGGTGGTCAGCGTCTGACCCAGCCAGGCCTTGCTGATTTCCCGGTTCAGGTACTCGATCAGCGATTGATAGGGCGGGCCCTTGGCGCCGCGGCCGGCCTCGACGATCTGCAATTCGACGCCGCGGCTGAAAATGCCGGCGGCGCTGGACCCCAGCGATTCGAGCATGCGCATCATTTCGCGTTTTTCCTCGGCGGTGGCCGACGGCTCGTATCGGGCGATGCGCACGGGCATGCCGAACACTTCCGCGAAGATCATCCAGTCCTTGAGCGCCAGGTTCTTGGCCAGATAGGCGAGCGCCGTGACGCGCAGCAGCCCGCCGCGCTGCGGATGGCCGGAAACGCACTGCGGGACGTGGACGACGAACTTGTTGGGTTCCAGTTCGATGCCGTCGATGGGTTGGTCGTCGGTCAGGATGCGCGGGCGGTCGACGTCGTCGAGGGCCAGCCGGGCGAAATCGACGGGGACGATGTCAACCAGTGACACCGAGTCGCCCACGCCGTCCCAGACCAGCTCGGCCACGGCGATGTTGCGTCCGACGGCCAGGGCCAGGTGCTGCAACGCGTCGTCAAATCCGTCGATGCGGGCCAGCGTGCGGCGGGCATGGTCGGCCGCCCGCAGTGCCAGGTTGGTGTCACCCATGGGATCGGCTTCGATGGACCATTCCAGGCCGGTGAGCGCCAGGCGGCGGGTGCCGGCCACGGCGTACAAGTGGGGGTCCTTCTCCTCCATCTCCTCGTACAGTTGCAGGACGGACGACAACGAACCGGCGTCGGCCTCGCGCAGGATGGCCATCAGCCGCGACGGCGTCAGGTTGCCGGACGGGTAATCGCGCCACGTGTCTTCCGGCCGGGGCTCGAGGACGCGGCCCATGCGCGGCGTCTGTGACGTGGTAGCGGGGCTGATGGCGTTGATGATGCGTTTGAAGGCGTTCATGACGACTGTTTCCATGTTCGAGCCGTGTCGGCGTTCGGAAGAACCCTCACCCGGCGACGAGTACGTCGCCACCCTCTCCCTAAAAGGGAGAGGGGAAGATCGGCGTGCCGGCCGCGATGCGGGATTGACATGCATTCGCTATTTGCATCGCGTAAGTGCATTACCAGGCTCCCGCGGCGGCGAAGGCCGGCGCTTTGACGATCAGGCCGGCGTCGCCGGCGGAAATGACGCGACGGCGGCCGGCGGCGCGCAACGCGAGCGCGGCCGCCCAGAAACGGTCGGCGTGACCGGCCGCGGTGGCGTCGGCGTCAAACCGGGTCATGCCGCCGGCGGTCAGGCCGCGGCGGATGCCGTGCCAGTCGTTGCGGATGGCGTCGTCGACAGGGATGCGCACGCGGGCGTCCTCGACGGCGATGCGCAGGGACGCGGCCAGTTCGTTCTTGATCGTGTTGGTAAACGTCACCGCTTCGACGCGGTGGTCGCCGAACTCCTCGACGGCCGACTCGGCCAACTGCATGCCGATGCCGCCGGCGTCGATGCAACAACGTCGCAGGCGGCGCAGCGACAGGACGTCGGAAATCAGGTCGTGCTGCTCGCGGAAGGGCAGGTTGCGGCGTTCGTAGACGGCGCGGGTACACAGGACGCCGTCGCGGTCCTCCAGAATCCACAGCACGGTCAGATCGCGGGTGCGACCGATGTCCACGCCCAGGTACAGGTCGTTTTCGATGACGGCCAGTTCGTCCACGGGGCAGTCCTTGTCGAGGGCCGGGTCTTCGCAGGCGGCGATCTGCTCGTAGGTCAGGAACGCGGTGGTCTCGTCGAGGAATTCGCACAGGAACTCCTGGCGGAACAGTTGCTCGTCGGCCATGGACGCGCGGATTTCGTCGACGTCGACGGCCAGCCCCTGGCGGACGGCGTCCAGAAGTGTCACTATACGGCACTCGAACCGCTCGTTGTGCCGCAGTTGATAAAACATGTTGGACTTGCCCTTGGGGGTGGACGCGACGTCCAGCTCGCCGTCGCCGCGGAGCAGGGTCGGAAAAATGGCCGCCCAGATGGCGCGGTCGTCGGCGTGCATGGCGAACTCATCGAGGAAGACGTCGCCGGTGTAGCCGCGCATGGTGTGCGGATTGGCGGGCAGGCCGATAATGCGTACGCCGTTGGGCAGTTCGATTTCGAGCTGGCTGAATCGGGCGCCGTCGAGGCGGACGTCGCGGCACTGCCGGGTGGCGATCTGCAACGCCTGGCAGTGCTGACGGGCCTTTTGCATCAGTTCGCGGGACTGGCGTTCGCCGGCGGACAGGAAAATCTGGTTTCGGCGGCGGCGCAGGCCGCGAAGGATGCGGCGGAGGGACATGGTGAAGGATTTGCCGGTCTGGCGCGACCAGCAGGACCAGCGGAAGCGGGCGTCGGACTCGACGGCGTCCTTCTGGTAGGGCAGGAGGTTGACGATGGGTTTGGGAGTGTCGGTCATGAAGCACCCGATCGATTCGCGGGAAGAGATTCCCGCACCAGCGATCATCCGTCCCCCACCCCTAGGACGGTGTATGGACCGGGGACATGGGTAACACTTGTACGGGGACATGGGTGACACTTTTGGGTTGTGGCGTGATGCTCTCCGTGAAGGAGATCGGACATGCCATGGCAGGAGGTGTCGGTGGTGGAGCGGC
>JABFSN010000206.1 GCA_013140575.1 Phycisphaerales bacterium
GATCGAGGTGGCGCTGGGGCCGTCGGGGTCGGCAAATGGGATCACGAGTCAAATACTGGGATCCATGACGGAAGTGGCAACGCTGGCATTCGCGGAATCACCGATGACGGAGCGGGCGGAGATGCCCACCGTGGAGGTGCGGGCGGTGCTGGTGTCGCTGGCGGCGGAGCAGTTGGGGAACGCGAGCGACCGATCGTTGCCGACGCGGATCGAGGTATCGGATGCGATGGACGTTCCGATGAACAGCGCGTGGCCGCGGACGGCCGATGCGCCGACGGCGGCGCAGGCCGTGGAAATGGACTCGATGCCGGATCCGGTTCGATCGGATCGAATGGAACCGCGGGCGGTGTCGGCGGCCCCGCGGCTTGTGAATGGCGGGCGGACGGCGCTCGTCCCGGATGTTGCGACGGTGTCCGCGGGTGTTCGCGGCATTCAACTGTCGCCGGAAGCGGGCCGAGTTGATCGGACGATGGATGGTCCGCCAACGACGTTTTCGGCGCAACCGCCGGAATCGATGACGGCCGCCACGGTTTTTGTAGCATCGATGACGGGCGGGGGAGGTGATGCGTCCGGGTGGAGCGGGCCGTTCGATGTTTCGTTGCCCGCGACGCCAACGGGCGCGCGGATGGACGCGGCCGAACCGGCATCGTCGGGCGTTGTGGGAGTTGACGTGACGGCGGGTCGCGCGGAGACGGTGGTGGCGGCGGTTGCGGCGGGGGCGTCATCGCAGGCACTGGTGGACGTCATGCCTGAATCCGCGGCGTTAGCGGAATCGAACAGCCCCACCGCGCCCGGCGTTGACGGAGTTACGGATGCCAAACCCGGCGTGGGTGCCGCGTCGATCGGCCGAACAGGTCCGAACGATACGCCCCGGTCGGCGCCGGCGTCGGACGCGAAGATGCAAGACATTGGAATTCCCGGCGTGGGGAAATCGGCGTCGAACGAGGAGGCGGAACCCCATCCGGTGGTGATCGGGCGTGTGCCATCGGCCGTGCGATCGGAAGTCAGGTTTTCAGCGGACGAAACGCGGTCACGTGAAATACAGCATTCGTTTGAACCGGCGGGGGCATTGGGAGATCAGACGGATTCAGCGGAACGCGCGGCGGTGTCGGTGTTGCAGTCGCGGGATGCGGATGTGGCCGAGGCCACGGCGTCGATCGTGGCGATGCCGCGGACGACCGGGCGGGATGTGCCGGCGGCTGAAAACCGATCGATGATCGTGGCGTTGCCGTTGGAGCGCGCGTCGGATGTGAAAACGGCGGCGACGGCCGGAACGGAATCAATGCGGGACGTGGCGCCGGCGATACCGGGGGCGCCGCGGGCGGCACTGGATTCGATGCCGCGGGCGGTCGAACCGCGTTCGGCGACGATGGCGGTGTTGGACGTCGCGCCGACGGATCGGGCCGGCGCGGCGGCGGATGCGATTTCGACGATTAACGAGCCGTTGGCGTTCACGGGGCGGCCCGCGGATCGGCTGATGGACGTGGCCGGGCCGGGGTCGCCGCGGAACGCGCTGGATGCGGTCGTGGCGCCGCGGGTGGAATCGGAACTGATGTTGCCGCGGGAGGTGGGGCCGGTCGAAAACAAGATGGCCCATCGCGGCGCCGAGGAACGGCAGTCGTTGCTGGAGCGGATGGGGGGCAGCGCCGAGACGGAACGGGCGGTGAACGATGCGTTGCGATGGCTGGCGGCGCATCAGAGCGCG
Source organism: Phycisphaerales bacterium (assembly GCA_013140575.1). Lineage (GTDB taxonomy): Bacteria > Planctomycetota > Phycisphaerae > UBA1845 > UBA1845 > JABFSN01. The sequence goes on from JABFSN010000206.1 coordinate 1,706, forward strand.
GACGGTCATTGGGACGGCGACGGATTTGACGAACGATGCGGCGAGTGCGGGGGCACGACGTCGTTCGAGGTGGACCATTCGTTGACCGGTCTGGCGACGCTGGCGTTTCTGGGCGCGAACCACACGCACCTGCGCGACGGTCCGTACCGCGACCGGGTGGAACGGGCGGTGACGTGGTTGATCGCGCGGCAGGCGGGCGACGGCGCATTGCAGGGCGAGGAGACGTTGTACACGCACGGGATCGTGACCATCGCGCTGGCCGAGGCGTTGGCGATGACGGACGATCCACGATTGGAAGGGCCGGTGGCGAAAGCCGTCGCGTATATCCATGCGGCGCGCAGTCCGCAGGGGGGATGGCGATACGACCCGGGGCAGCCGGGGGATACGTCGGTGCTGGGCTGGCAGGTGATGGCGTTGCGGAGCGCGCAGAAGGCGGGCGTGGAGGTTCCGGCCGGTTCGTTGGCGACGGCGCGTGAATGGCTGGACAAAGTGGAAAAGCCGGCGAATTCCGGGTTGTACGCGTATCAGCCGCAGCGTGAGACGACGCCGACGATGACCGCGGAGGCGATGTTCATTCGTCAGTTGCTGGGGCATGGGGCGGACGAGCCGCGAATGCAACGGTCGGCCGAATACGTGGCCGGTTTCCCGCCGGACTGGGACGACGAGGTGAACACGTATTTCTGGTATTACGGCACGCTGGCGATGTTTCATCATCAAGGCCCGCGGTGGCAACAATGGAACGCGGCGTTGACGGAACAATTGCTGACGCATCAGCGGCGCGACGGCCGGGCGGCGGGGAGTTGGGACCCGGCGGGGCCGTGGACGGACGTTGGCGGACGGGTTTACCAGACGGCGTTGTGCACGTTGATGCTGGAAGTGTACTACCGGTATCTGCCGATGTACGCGGCGCCGGCGGCGTACGACGCGATCGGGGCGATACAGGGGGTGGTGCGTGACGCGTCGAGTTCGCGGCCGCTGGCCGGGGCGAATGTGCGGCTGGTGCGGTCCGATGCCGAGGCGATCACGGTGACGACGGACGCGACCGGCCGGTATGAACTGTTGTCGCCGGAAATGCCGGATCATTTCGCGGTGTCGGCGTCGCTGGATGGATTCGTGCCGCGGAGCGCGAACATTGAATCGGCGCGGTTGCGGGGGAACACGATGCACGTCGATTTCGACTTGTCGGCGGCGACGGACGGGGTGGTGGCGATTGAGGCGGTGCCGGACGTGCATCATTTGGGCGACGATGACTACGGCGGTTCGATCAACAGCCAGTTTCAGAAGCGGGCGGAAGGGAGCCGGTTTCTGGCGGAATTCGACTGGGTCGTTGCGACGACATCGGACGCCGCGGCAATTGCGGAAATCCGGATGTTGGCGAAGGGCGTGCAGATGGGGCATCCGCTGCTGATCAACGGGGCGCGACTGGATCAGCGGCTGGATCAGGCGCCGGAAGACGGGAGTTTCGGGGAGTTCACGACCCGGTTTCCGGCTGAATTGCTGCGCGACGGGGTGAACCGTTTTGAAATCCACGCGCGGTCGCGGGGGACGGACGTGGATGATTTTGAATTCGTGAACGTTCAGATCCGGATCGTCCGCGATTAGACAGAGCGAGGCGATCAACTGAACGGTCGAGAATGGACAGGATTGACAAGATTTACAGGATTTTAAGGAGGGATGAATGTTCGGCCTGCGGAGACTGGATCCGGTCGGTCCTGTGATTCATGTGAACCTTGTCAATTCCAGTAGAGGGTGTTCCCGTTGTTTCTGAAATCTTCGCTGGTTACGGGCGATGATCGCCCGCTTGCGGTGTCCGCGCGTGGCACGGGCATCCTGCCCGCGAAGCCATGGGCTGGAAGCGAGTACGTGTTTAGCGTCTCCGCGGGTTGCCTGCCACGGGCAGACATGAAAGTAGCCCCGTGATTCAACACGGGATACGCGGGCGTTCCGATGGGGCCGAGTCCCGAAGGGACGGCTGAAACGCCGACTTCCGCTTCAGTCGTCCCGTCGGGACTAAATAAGTACACACCAATGGGAAACCCGGTTTCCCATTGGTGTGTACCTATTCAGTGTTTTGACGCAGCCCAAGTTTCGGGTCGGGTGGCACGGACAACGGCACTCCGTTGCCCGTATGCGACCTGCCGGCGCGTTGAAATCGCAGTCGAGGCCGAAGCTCGGAGATCACGGGCAAGCGAGTACGCTTGCCCGTGCCACCTCGAAAAATTAGGTGCGACGGAGCACTGGTGGGCTTCCCTACCCCTCCTGGAACAGCGGCGTGGACAGGTAGCGTTCGCCGGTGCTGGGCAGCACGGTGACGATGAATTTGCCCTTGTTCTCCGGCATCCGCGCCACCTTGTCGGCCGCGTAGAGCGCCGCGCCCGACGAAATCCCGCACAGAATGCCCTCTTCCTTGGCCGCCCGCCGCGCCCATTTGAACGAATCGTCATTCGTCACGCGGATCACGTCGGCGATGACGTCCATGTTCAACACCTCGGGAACGAAACCCGCCCCGATGCCCTGAATCTTGTGCGGACCGGGCTTGACCGGCTGGCCCTCACGCGTCTGGGTGATGACCGGCGAGTCGGCCGGTTCGATGGCGTAGCACTTGAATGACGGCTTCTTTTTCTTCAACGTCTCGCCCACCCCGGTGATCGTCCCGCCCGTGCCAATGCCTGACACAAAAATGTCGATCTTCCCGTCGGTGTCGTCCCACAATTCGACGGCCGTCGTCCGGCGATGCACCTCGGGATTCGCCGGGTTCTTAAACTGCTGCGGAATGAACGAATGGGGCGTCTCGGCCGCCAGCTTCTCGCTCGCCCGAATCGCCCCGGGCATGCCCTCGGCCGCCGGCGTCAGCACCAACGTCGCCCCCAGCGCCCGCAGCAGCGTGCGCCGCTCGACGGACATGCTCTCCGGCATGGTCAGCGTCAGCTTGTACCCCTTGGCCGCGCACACGAACGCCAGCGCGATGCCCGTGTTCCCCGACGTGGGCTCGATGATGATCGAGTCCTTGTTGATCTTCCCGTCGCGTTCGGCCGCCTCGATCATGGACATACCGATGCGGTCCTTGACGCTGGACAGCGGATTGAAAAACTCGCACTTGGCGTAAACCGTGAACGGCGCCTCGATGATGCGGTTGATCTTCACCAGCGGCGTCCGCCCCACGGTCTCCACGATGTTGTTGTACAGCCGACCCATGACGTTTCTCCGAAATCCGTGCTTTGACAGGCTCTCCCCAACGGCCCGATTCCCCTGGGGAGGAGCGCTCCAGCGTACCCAATGGCGTGCGGCCGTGTCAATTCATCGGTCGCGACCGGGGAAATCCCAAACTGGACCAGTATCGGAGATCGTGATCGGGGGATGGTAGGGCGGGTTTCACCCGCCGCGATGGCGCGCGACGCGCAGGTCGGCCATCGACCCGACCGGGAACGAAACCGTGGTCAATCCCCATCACGGCTCGCGTTTGACCACAATCGGCGGCAGCGGGCCGAAGTGAATGGATGCCGGATCGGGAAGTTTGGACTGATTGAGCCGGTACACGTCGTTCGGTTCGTTTCGTTCAACCACCTCGCCAAACTCGTTCACAATCCAGCCCAATCCCATCGGGGCATACTCGGGCAATAGCGACGGCAACACACCCCAATCCACCTTGACGTGTCGACCGGATTCGTATTTCGGCCCAGGTGCAACGAACCGCAGTCCACCAAACTTGTCCGATGCCGTCGGCGGAAGCACGCATTGATACCATACGGGTGCGAGCGGACCGTCGCCCGGCGCCTCAGCCAGATACGCCCGCTCAATGATTCCCCTCCGCGGCCGAACGGCGAACAGCACCGTGGGATGCGCGAACTTTACTTCCGGGTGCCCGCGTTCCGGCCAGTAGGCGGATCCGTTCAGTCCGCCGACGATCAATAACCCGGCGTCGCCCATCCAATAGAGTGCTGCCACGTTTACGTCGATCCAGACCTGGTACAGCGTTGTGCCATTCAGATCGTAAATCCGCAGGACCGAATTCGTCGTTGTCGAGTGTTGATAGACGGCTACGATTTCGTCATTGCCGCCTGCACCGGAAAACACGTCGGCGATCAGCCCCGCATAGACTCCAAATTCGCGACCCTCGAAGCCGCGGTGGCGCAGGAGATGCTCGGGAACGTCGCCATCCTCTATGTGACGCTCCCACAGCGGCACATCCAGGTCACCATCGGCATCGAATGCGCACAGCGAATTGGGATTCATCGGTGTCGACGCGTCTTGTGCGCTCGTGAAACCGATCACCACAAGGCGCCGTTCGGATGCGGTGCTTCGATGCCGGACGATCTGCGTGATGCAGGTCTTTCCTCCCTCGGGTGAATTCCATGCCTTGATGAGTTTTCCACCGACGGAGACCAGCCGCGCCTCGCGGTCTTTGTTCAAGACCTCAAATCGGTGCGGGCGGAAGTTGTACCACCACGTGGCCAGCGCCGTTCCGCCCAGCACGGCCGCGCCGACGAAAAAGCATACGCTCGCGGTCACCAGCGCCGGATGTCGGATCGCCCAGCGCACCGCGCGCGTCGCCAACGTCGGCGGCCTCGCCTCCACCGGCTCGCCGCGGATGAAACGCAGCAGATCGGCCCGGAATTCCGCCGCCGACGCGTAGCGCTTCTCGCGGTCCTTCTCCAGCGCCTTCAGCAGCACCGTCTCCAGATCGCGGGGCACGCGGCGATCATGCTCCCGCGGCCGCTCCGGCTCCTGCTCGCAGATGATCCGCGCCGCCGCGTGAATGGTCGCGTGCCGCACGTCGTACGGCGGCCGATCGCAGACCAGCTCGTACAGCACCACACCCAGGGCGTACACGTCGCTCCGCGTGTCGATGTTCCGCGGGTCGGCCGCACACTGCTCCGGGCTCATGTAGGCCAGCGTGCCGATGATCTGACCCGCGTCTGTGTGCATGGTGGTGACGGCCACGTCCGAATCGGTCCCGCGGGCCACGCCGAAATCGATGACCTTCGGCCGCCCCTCCGCGTCCACCAGAATGTTGACCGGCTTCAGGTCGCGGTGAATGACCCCCTTCTGGTGCCCGTGGTGCACCGCGTCGCAGACGTCGGCAAACAGCTTCACCCGCTCGACGATCGACAACCCGCCCTCGCGGGCATAGGCCGTAATCGTGCGGGCGTCGGGAATGAACTCCATCGCAAACCACGGCAACCCGGGCGCGCCGGGTGCCCCACCCCATTCTGGGGTGGGGGACCGACCGCTCGCCGCGTCGACGTGCATCCCCGCGTCGTAGACTTGGGCGATGTTGGGATGCCGCAGTCGCGCCAGAATCGCCGACTCAAACTCGAACCGCCGCAGCGCCCCGCCGCCCGCGATGCCGGCCTTCAACACCTTCAGCGCCACCTCGCGCCGCGGATGCTCCTGCTCCGCAAGATAGACGGTCCCCATCCCGCCGGTCGCGATGACCGACTTGACCACATACGCCCCGACCCGCCGCCCGATGAGTCGCGACGCGAACGCGTCGTCGTCAACGTCCCGCCTCCCCGACAACCGCCGGCCGAACGGATCCCCGTCGTTCGTGGCACGGGCATCCTGCCCGTGAGTGGTCCCACGGGCGTCTCGCCCGTGCTCGCCGGTGCAAGAATCGCTCGTGCGAGAATCGCTGGTGCGAGAATCCCTTCTCGCACCCACATCCGCGGGAATCCCTTCCCGCGAACCCGTCTCAGAACC
>JABFSN010000166.1 GCA_013140575.1 Phycisphaerales bacterium
ACGGAGTACCGTTGTCCGTGCCACCCGACCCGAAACTTAATCTGCGTCACAACACTAGCCGGGCCCAGTCCATGCGTATGACACAATGATCGCGTTTCCTCTCAACTGACCCGCCCGGCCCCGCACGCCCAGACGCCATCCGCCGGGACGTGCGGGGCCGGGCGGGTCGATCGGCCAGGATGTTCCCCTGGAGCACTCGGGGCGAAGTCCCGCCCCGCGGGAATATTGACACGCGCGACTCGCGACCCCGCGCCATGACCGTCAGCGGCCGGGCGAACCCGTGGGCCATCCGCTCGAGCATGGATCGAAGCCTCGACCTCTCGCCAACGCCGACACTCCTTGGTACCATGCATCAGGTTTGGTGTGCGGCCGACAAAAATCCGCGAACGTTCGACCGATTGCGGATCAGGTCGCGCCGGTAATGCCCTTGGAGTGACGGAATCCGTCACCCGCAACACCGGTTCGCCTGCGGCCGTTTGTGAAACGCCCGTCGCCATCGTACTCGCCGGCGCGCGTGCGCCGGTCACCGTGGATCCACCCCAAGGATGTTGCGGAACATGGAAAAACGGAATCGCTCGGGAAGAAAAGGACTGGTCGCGTTGGGCGTCGTCATCCCCACGGCCGCCTTCTTTTTCATGAACCGGCAATTGACCCCGACCGTTGCGTGGGGGACCGACGCCGCGGCCGCCCTCCAGGCCGGGCAAACCGACGGCAAGCCCGTGTTGCTGGTGTTCACCGGTCCGGGATGCCCCTTCTGCTGGCGGATGGAACGGGCCGTGCTCCCCAGCGCGCCGGTGGAACGCGAACTGGGGCGCTTCATCCCCGTGCGCGTCGACACGGCCGCCGACCGGGCGTCGGTCCAGCGCTTCGGCATCGAGGGCATCCCCGCGCTCGTCGTAGTGTCACCAGATGGCACCATCGCCGCGCGGGCCACGGGGTATCACGGCGTCGACGAGTTCACCCGGTTTTTGCGGCGCGTCCCCGCTTCGCCGGCCGCCCCTTCGGGTTCCTGACCGCCGGCGGCGCGTCGCCCCACAAACGCCCGGCCAGCAGTTTGCCGGTGTGACTGTTCTCGTCGCGGGCGACATCCTCCGGCACTCCCTCGGCCACGATCCGCCCCCCGCGCTCCCCGCCTTCCGGCCCCAGATCAATCACCCAGTCGGCCACCTTGATCACGTCGAGATTGTGCTCGATGACCACGACCGAATGACCAAGCTCAACGATGCGATTCAACACCTGCAGCAGCTTGTGAATGTCCGCAAAATGTAGCCCCGTCGTCGGCTCGTCGAGGATGTACATGGTGTGGCCGGTGGCGGGTTTTCCGAGTTCGGCGGCCAGTTTCACACGCTGCGCCTCGCCGCCGGACAGGGTGATGGACGATTGGCCTAGTTTTATATATCCAAGCCCCACGTCACACAGGGCCCGCAGTTGTTGTTTTATTTTCGAAAAGTTCTGAAAGAACTGCGAAGCTTCCTCGGCCTGCATATCCAGTACGTCTGCAATGTTCTTCCCGCGAAAACGCACCTCCAGCGTCTCGCGGTTGTACCTCGTCCCGTGGCACGCATCGCACTCCACGAACACATCGGGCAGGAAGTGCATCTCGATGCGCTTGGTGCCCTGACCCTGGCAGTGTTCGCAGCGGCCGCCCTTGACGTTGAAACTGAATCGGCCCGGGCCGTGGCCGCGGATTTTGGCTTCGCGGGTGTGCGCGTACAGTCGACGAATCAGATCGAACACTCCGACGTAGGTCGCGGGGTTGCTGCGCGGGGTTCGGCCGATGGGCGATTGATCAATCTCGATGACCTTGTCGACGCGCGACGCGCCGATGATCTGCTCGTGCCTGCCCGGGCGCCGACCGCCCCCGCTAATGCGCCGATGCAGGGCCCGCAACAAGATATGGTTGACCAGCGTGCTCTTGCCGCTGCCGGACACGCCGGTGACGGCCACGAAACACGCGAGCGGAAAACGAACGGTCAGGTCCTTCAAGTTGTTTTGGGCGGCGCCGCGGATTTCGACGGCGTTGGACATGACCACCCGCCGCCGGCGATCGGGCACGGGAATGGACTTGGCGCCGGTCAGATATTGGGCGGTGACCGATTCTTCGCAGGCCATCAGTTCGTCGAGCGGTCCCTGGAATATCAACCGCCCGCCGTGGACGCCGGCGCCGGGTCCGATGTCGACGATGTAATCGGCCGCACGAATGACTTCTTCGTCGTGCTCGACGACCAGCACGGTGTTGCCGGCGCGGGCCAGATGTTGCAGCGTGTCGACCAGGCGCTGACTGTCGCGCTGGTGCAGCCCGATGGTGGGTTCATCGAGCACGTAACACATGCCGACCAACCCGCTGCCGATCTGCGTGGCCAACCGGATGCGCTGGGCCTCGCCGCCGGACAACGTGGCGCTGCCGCGTGACAGACCCAGGTATTCGACGCCGACGTTGTTCAGGAACGCGAGGCGGTTGCGGATTTCGCGCAGCGGCTGCTCGGCGATGACGGCCGATTCACCCTCGAAGCGTACATCGTCGAAAAACCGCTGGGCCTGGGCGATGTCCATGTCGCACATTTCCGCGATGTTCTTTTCGGCGATGGTCACGGACAGCGCTTCGGGCCGCAGACGGGCGCCGTGGCACGTCTTGCAGGGCGCTTCGCTCTGGAATTGGTGCAACCGCTGCTTGACCGATTCGGAATCGGTGGACTGCCACCGACGCTCCAGGTTGGGGACGACGCCTTCGAATTTGATGCCGAACTCGCGGGCCTCGGCCGCTTTCGTGCCGTGCATCAGGATGCGAGCCTGTTTGGCGGGTATGTTGCGATAGGGCACCTGCGGGACGACGTCGAAATGCTTGCAGAACGATTCGATCATGCGGGCGTAGACGCCGTTCATGCGTTTGCCGGTGTGCCGCCAAGGGGTGACGGCCCCGTTGGCGAGCGACAGATCGCGGTCGGCCACGATCAAATCGGGATCGAATTCCAACACCGTGCCCAAACCGCTGCACTGCGGACAGGCGCCGTAGGGGGAATTGAAACTGAACAGTCGCGGGGCCAGTTCGTCGATCACCACGTCGGGATGCTCGATGCAGGCGAACCGATCGCTGAAGGTCAGTTCGCGTTCCTGATCGGTGCCGGGCGCGATCAGCGCAGCCGCTCGGCCGCGTCCGACGCGCAACGCCAGTTCGATGCTATCGGCCAGCCGGCGTGCGACCTGGTCTTTCAACGCCAGCCGATCGACGACGGCGTCGACGCGGGTGATGGACTCGGGCAGCGGGTCGGGGACGTCCTCGACGTGGCAGATTCGGCCGTCGAGACGCACGCGGACGAATCCCTGGTTGGCGATTTCCTCGAGCAGTTCGTCGGGCTTGATTCCGGGGCGGGCGTGAACCGGGGCCAGGACGACCACCCGCGTTTCCGGCGGGTGATTCAGAATCGCGTCGACGATTTGCGCCGTCGTTTGCCGCGTGATCGGTCGCCGGCATTTCCAGCAGTGCGGCCGGCCGACGCGGGCGAACAGGATCCGCAGATAGTCGTAGATTTCCGTTGTGGTCGCGACGGTCGATCGGGGGTTGGTCGACGCCTGCCGCTGTTCGATGGCGACGGTGGGGCTTAACCCGTCGATGCGGTCAACGTCGGGCTTGGGCATTTGTTCGAGGAACTGGCGGGCGTAGGGGGTCAGCGATTCGACGTACTTGCGTTCGCCCTCGGCGTAGATGGTGTCGAACGCAAGCGAGCTTTTGCCGGATCCGCTTAACCCGGTCAAAACGGTCAGCCGGTCGCGGGGAATATCGACGTTGATGTTCCGCAGGTTGTGCTGGCGAGCGCCGACGACGCGGATGAATTCCTGACTGGACACGCTTCGGCCCCGGTTTGAATCGACCGTCAGACGCCATCGGCCGCGAAGGCGGATTGCGTCGTCCGGCACACGGTACAAACCCATCAGGCTATTCGGTGATTGTCGGCGGTGCAATGCCGTTCACAGCGGCTTGCACAATTGGGCGGTTCTGCGGTTCTTGGCTTGCTACGATCAGCCATTGTGACTACGATAGGGCATGATGGTGAGCTGACCGATGTCGGGCTGCGACGAGGCAATTGGACCAGCGATTTCGACGCCGCCGATCGCGCGAATCGGTCCGTACCGGGTGTACTTCGTCAGCCACGACCGGGGCGAGCCGCCGCACGTTCACGTGGACCGCGACGATTGTTCCGTGAAGTTCTGGCTTACGCCGGTCCTTTTGGCCTACAACATCGGTTTTCGGGCAAAAGAACTGCGAGATCTCCGACGCATGGTGGTGGAACACGCGGACTAATTCCTGGAGGCGTGGAATGACAACTTCGGCACCTAGGCCCGGCGAGCGGGTCACCGACGTGCAATTCGACGAAGACACGTTCAGCGTCGATCTGGCCGACGGGCGGACCATCACGGTTCCGCTGGCATGGTATCCCCGCCTTCTCGACGCCGCGCCTGCCCAGCGAAAGAACTGGAAAATCAGCGGCGGCGGATTCGGAATCCACTGGCCGGACATCGACGAAGACTTAAGCGCGCAGGGCCTGCTCGAAGGTGCTCCCGCGCCGCGGCGGACGGAATCCGCAAAGCGTTAGGCGGCGGGATTGTCGCGCGAGGATGGTCGAGAATAGCAGGCGCAGCGAATCACACCCGCCACGAAGAAAATCTTGTAAACGCGCCTAAATAGGAACACACCAATGGGAAACCGGGATTCGTCCGCCCGCCGGGCGGGAAGGGTTTGGAAATCCGATCCAGGGGCTGAAGCCCCTGGCTAAGACCGTTCGCGCTACGGGCGATGATTCTCGCGTCATGATTGAACCGGTTTCCCAATTCCGCGGTTCTATTTAGCACTACAGCGCCACATGGTTGGGTCGCCTGTGGAACACCGATTTGCACCAAACGGCCGTTCTGTAGAGAAGACGCCCGATTCCCGACGATTGCACTCCGGGCGGCGATCGATGCGAATACGGCCTCGGCGGGTCGCGACGTAACATTCGTGTGGACAACATGTTATGAACTAGCTGTGAGCCATGTGGCGCTGTAGTGTTAGCGTAACTGAATGATGCGTGCCGAACAAATCGAGCCAGATCGTGCTAGTGTTCCGTCACACCTAATTTTTCGGGGTGGCACGGGCAAGCGTACTCGCTTGCCCGTGATCTCCTACTTTCGGCCTCGACTGCGATTTCAACGCGCTGGCGGGTTTCACACGGACAACAGAGTACCGTTGTCCGTGCCACCCGACCCGAAACTTAATCTGCGTCACAACACTAGAAGGGATTCTCGCACGGGCAGGCCAGCCGGCGGGTGGGACTCGCCCTACCCGGCTCGCACCAGTAGACAGCAGGCGCGTGAAAAAAGCCCTACCCGATCGCGGAGTTTTCATGGCGCCTGCGGTTCGGAGCCGTTGTCCGGTTGGAAATCGGACGGGGCGGCGGTGCAGACGCCGTCGACGGGGTGGCCGACGGTGCGGATTATGGTGGCCGGGTCGGGGTTGGTTTGCGTGCCGTTCAATTCGGCGGTGATCATGTCGATCATCAAGCGGTCGAGCCGCTGGACGTGGTAGCAGGGGACGCGCGGCTCGGCGTGCGCGTTGCCCACGCCGGAATCGTCGGTCAGGAACAGGTAACGGCTCAACGTGACGAACGCGGCCGTGCGCATGAAAAATTCGGCCTCGTCGGCGACGCCGCTGGCGGCGACGGGGTAGATGGCCACGCCCGCGTCGCGCAGGTCGGCGATTCCTTCCATGGTGCGTTCGCCGAATTCGACGTGCGGGGGCGCGTCGGCGATCAGAAACATCATTCGCGCGGTGCCGGTTTCCGTCCACGACAACGCCGCTGCGTCCTCGACGGCGACGTGCATGGCCTCGGGGTAATCGCCGCCGCCGGACGCGAACTGGGCGGACAGATCGTTTTGGAAATCGCCAAGCGACGCGGTGAAATCGAACACGCGGGTGACGTAGTCGTCTCCGAAGTCGCGATAGACGATCAATGCGAAGCGCTGGGCGACGTTTGGAAACGCGGATTGAATTCCCGAGGCAATGGCGTCGATTTCGATTTTCAGGAATTCCAATTCGTCGGCCATGCTGCCCGTGGCGTCCACGACGAACGCCAGATCGAGCCGCGACGGGGTCGTCGATGCGACGGCCGGCAGGGTGATGTCCCACGCGGCGTCGGCGGCATTGGCCATGACCGTCAGCGGGTCGGATCCGTCCGGCGGTGTGATGGTGAGCAGGAATTCGGATTCGTCGCCGGCGCCGTCGAGGTTGGTCAGAAACAGAACGCGGCCGTCGCTGCCAGTGGTCGTGTCCAGCGCCGCCTGCGCCTGTTGATCGTTGGCGCTCGCGCCGATGACGGTGACACGGGCGTCGCCGACCGGTTGGCCGGCGTCGTTGCGAACGGTGATCACCACGCGCCGGCCCAGATTCAACGCCGGCAATTGTTCGGCCGCGTCGTTCTGCAACAGTTGGGCGATGAACGACTGGTAGACGTCGTAATTCAGGTTGTCGTCGAAACTGCCGGCGGTCAGCGTGCCCGATTGAACGTTGTCGGGCGGGAGTGGAACGTCGTCGGGGAGCGGCATTTCGGTGTCGTCCCCGTCGGGCGGCGGAGTTGTCGTGGATTCGTCGTCGGGCGGGGCGCCGGAGTCGTCCGGCACGGGATCGCCGGCGATGACATCGCCATCGGCGACCGTTCCGTCCGTTTCACCGATGGGGCGGCCGACGTCGCCGCCGGCGGGATCGAGTAGAACGTCGTCGGCGTCGGACGGTTCGCCGGGTGCGGCGTTGTCGTTTCCGAAGCCGCCCGGCGGCAGTGACAACGCACATCCGCCGATGGTGCAACCCAGCGGCAGCATCAACATGGTCATCAGAATCGTCCGCATGATTCGTCCTGTGGTTGACGTCATTGAAAAGCCCCCGTTCCTCGATTGCATGTGTAGCGGTCGCGGTTGACCGGGCCGCGTGTAACTCCATTATAGGCGCGGACAGGTGTCCGAACAGGTCCCATAGCACGCTGGGTAGGGCGTTCCGGTTCAAAAAACACCGGTCGGTGTCCCGAATTACCCGTTTGGAGTCACTTCCACGACCTGGGGCATTGCACCGGGAATTCAGTAGCCCCTGGCAAATAAACGCAAGCGCAGTCAGAATGAACGGTCATGGAGAGGGGGTGATGGTGAATGAAAGTTTTTGGGCGCGCCGATTGCGAGTAGTGCCCTGTGCGCCGGGAACGCAGTCGGCAACGAGAAGGAAGAAAGCACTAAATAGGTCCACTTGAAAAGGAAACTGGCTTGCCTCCAAGATACCGGGAGTCATAGGAACCCGGATATCCTGGAGGCGGAGCCATGGAAGGCAGTGTCTCGCGGGGGCCGGCTGGCCGCAAGA
>JABFSN010000146.1 GCA_013140575.1 Phycisphaerales bacterium
GGCGGGGTCGATGATGGCACGGCCGGCGATGGTGATGATGGATCGACCATGGACGGGGACGACGGCGAATTGACGACGGACGACGGCGGCGATGTTTCATCGCCGGATGACGGGGACGGCGACGACGGTGCGATGGACGAGGGCACGGCCGATGACGGGGGCGATGAACCGTCCGGCGGAGGTGATGGTGCGGATGGCGGCGCGGGCGGAGAGGACACAACCACGACGAACGGCGGCGAGGCCGACGGTAACGGATCCAACACCGGCACGGGGGGCTTGTGCGGCTTCGCGATGGCGCCGTATGCACTCTTCACAGTGGTGTCGCTATCGGTTATGAAACTGGGGAGCCGCCGACGGACCTGACGGCGCGGAGGGTCCATCGGGCGGAAGCAAGTTGGGCGATGCGTCCGCCGGGCGGCGTTCAGCGGTTCGGGGCGCGGACCGGTCAAGGAGTGAGCCGATGACGACCTATACGCAATTTTCCGTGTTCATGGTGACCCGTCCGGGGGTGCTGACGCAGGCGTGCCGGGCGCTGGCGGAGGCGAAGGTGAACATCGTGGCGATGACCATGATGGACACGATGGAACACGGGGTGATGCGCGTGGTGTGCGAGGACGCGGGCCGGGCGCGGGCGGCGCTGCAGAACGGCAATTTTTCGTTCAGCGAAAGCGAAGTGCTGGCGGTGGAGATGCCCAATCGTCCCGGGGCGGCGGCCGATGTTTGCGAGAAACTGGCGACGGGGAAGGTGGCGATCAGTTACATGTATTGCAGCACGAGCGGCGGGGGCGGCAAGGCTATCGGGATTTTCCGGGTGAATAATTTAGACCGGGCCAAGAAGGCGTTGACGGCGACGAACAAGACCAGCCGGACGGTGAAGGTGGGGCGGAGGCAGCCGGCGCTGCGGCGGTAACGCGAAGAACGAATCGTCGAAGGAAGAGATCCACAGATTTCACAGATGAAGATAAGAGCGGATGAGGAGAGCGCACCCATCTGTGCGCATCTGTGAAATCTGTGGATTGCTTGTCTGGGCAGACGCAAGGGTACGAAGGGGGTGGGGATACCGTAGGGTGTGAAGAGTGAGAAAGTGAGAAGGGTGTGAAGGGCGTGATGCGTCGGAAGGCGTGAAGAGAGCGGGACGGGGCGATGCGATCGATCGCGGTCATCAATCAGAAGGGCGGCGTGGGCAAGACGACTACGACCGCGCACCTGGCGGCCGGGTTGGGACTGGCGGGCAAGCGAGTGCTGGCGATCGATCTGGATCCGCAGGCGCATTTGACGGTGAATTTCGGGGCGGAGCCGTCGGGTGACGGCGGCGGCGTTTACGCGGTGATGACGGAGGGGGCGGCGATCGCGGAGCAGATGACGGCCGTTCGGTCGAATGTCTGGCTGTTGCCGTCGCACGTCGATCTTGCGGGGGCGGAATGTGAACTGGTCAGCGTGGTGGGTCGGGAGGCGATCCTGCGGGAGGCGATGGCCGCGGTCGCCGATCGATTCGATTACGTGCTGATTGACTGTCCGCCGTCGCTGGGGATTCTGACGGTGAACGCGCTGGCGGCGGTCGGAGAGGTGATCATCCCGCTGCAGCCGCATTTCTTCGCGTTGCAGGGGCTGGGGATGTTGCTGAACGAGACCATCCGGCTGGTGGGCAAGCGGATCAACCCGGCGTTGCGCGTGACGGGGATCGTGGTGACCATGCACGAGGGGGGGACGCGGCTGGCGTCGGAGGTGGTGGCGGACGTGAAGTCGTTTTTCGGTTCCAACGCGGAGGCCGACTGTCCCTGGTCGGACGCGCGGGTGTTCGATACGGTGATTCGGCGGAACATCAAGCTGGCCGAGGCTCCGGGGCATGGTCAGACGGTTTTTGAGTACGCGCCGCGGAGCAACGGGGCCGACGATTATCGCGGGTTGACGGGGGAGTTGCTGGCGCTGCACGGAGCGCCGGATGTCGCCCGGGTCGATGAACCGCGGATCGAGGACGTGGTGCATCCTGTTGGCACTGCGGACCGCGCCGTCGAGGTCGCGGTGAACGTTGTCGCCGCCGGGCGCGCGGTCGAGGCACCGCCGAACGTCGCCGCCGCGGTTCGGGCGGTCGACGTCGTGCCGGACAAGCGTCGTGCCGGATCGGCGAAACGTGCGGCCCGGTCGGCGAAGCGCGCTGCGCCCGGTGGTTCCGCGTCGGACGCGGGGCGCGTGCCGGCGGTCGGAACCATCAAGATCGCACCCCCCGACGCGGTCGACGCGACCGCCGCCCCGGTCGACACACCCACGGACATGGCCCACATTGCGTGAACGGCGTTCGATTCTGTCGTGCAGCGCGGGGCGGGCGCGCACCCTGCTCATCGCGTGGTGGGTGTTGCTGTTCGCGGCCATGCACACGCCCAAGCCGAGCGGCATTTCGCCCCCGTTTCGCCTTTTCGACAAATGCGTGCATCTGGGCGGTTACGGCGTGTTGGCTGGTTTGTGCGCCTGGTGGGCGCACGCCCGCGGCCGGCCATTGGACGGGCGGCGGTATTGGATGTGGTTCATGGTTTTTGCGGGGTACGGAGTGGCTGACGAGCTGCTGCAGCCGCTGGTGAACCGGACGTGTGATTATCGCGACTGGCTGACGGACATGATCGGCGTGGCGCTGGGGTTTCTCGCATTTTATTGGATGGCCGGGAGGAATCGAACGGTGGGGTAGCGGGTTCGGACATTTGGAATTCCAGGACGGCCAGCCGGATCCGGGCCGGCCACGCGAATGGCGGGCTGGGGGGAATTGGTTTCATTCCGGACGCACATGTCGCACGGACAGCGGAGCACCGTCGTCCGTGTTTAGCGATTTCCGCGGGGTCTCCTCCGCCCCTGCCGGGGCGGGGTTTCATGCGGGACGGAATCCACGTTTTGCGCGATGCTGCGTATCGCTCCACCCGCGGCTGCGGCCCGTCGCCCGGCCGGCGCTGATCGTCTGTATGCGGACGATGACCGTGCGGCGGGCGGGATGTAACGGGGGCGTAACCAGCGGGCTGTTGAGCTTGAAGGCGCGGCGCGCCGATTCGTATGATGAGCGGACGATGATGAACATCGGGCATGGGCATGCGGACGATCGTCCGAGAAGCTTGCCCGACCGCGTCGAAACGAAATGGTTCCGGGGAATGTCAACGAAGGGAGAAGTCATGAGGATGATGAGTGAACTGCGGCGCATGGGTCTGTGGGCGCTGGGTGCGGCGCTGATCGTGGCGCCGGCGGCATGGGGGCAAAACGAGCACGCGCAGAAGGCGGACGTTCCGAAGTCGGAGACCAAGCCGGCCGAGCAGCCGGCGCCGGGCGCGGCGAACCCGACGGCGGACAAGGCGGCGGAGGCGGCGCCGGCCGGTCAGGCGGAAGCGGTGGGTCCGCCGGGCGACGCGAACATCGTGGCGGTGGAGGCGACGCACGATTTCGGCGAGATCTGGTCGGGCAACAAGATCGATCACACGTTCGAGGTCAAGAACACGGGCACGTCGATCCTGAAGATCAACAAGGTGAAGCCGAGCTGCGGCTGCACGGTGGCCAAGCAGTACGACAAGGAGATCGCGCCGGGGGCGACGGGCAAGATTCCGATTTCGATCGACACCACGCGGTTGCAGTCGCGCATCACCAAGACGATTTCGGTGGAGTCGAACGATCCGGACGAAGCAACCATGCGTCTGACGGTGACGGGCACGGTGAATCAGCGGGTCTCGATCGAGCCGAATAATGGCGGGACGTTCGGACGGGTGAAGCCGAACGAGCTGCTGAAGCGGACGCTGACGCTGAAGAACAACACCGAGACGCCGGTGGAGCTGACGCTGAAGAACGCGACCACGGGGGCGTTCAAGGCCGAGCTGAAGGAGATCGAGAAGGGCAAGGTCTACGAGATGGCCGTGGAGACGGTGCCGTCGACGTACGAGAACGAATACAACCGCGGGCAGTTCGAGTTGGGCACGAACATCGCGGATCAGGCGGTGGTGTCGGTTCCGGTGAACGTGTACGTGCTGCCGGCCGTCGAGGTGACGCCGCCGGAAGTGATCATTCCGGCGCCGCAGCCGACCGTTCGCAAGCAGCCGGTGGCGGTGACGTTCAACACGGAGGAGACGCATAAGGTTTTGGCGGCGAACATCGACGCGGAAAACGTGAAGGTGGAAGTGAGCGAGCGCCGGCCGAACAATTACACGGTGGAGTTGGAACTTCCGCCGAACTACGTGCCGCCGAGCGGCGGTCACAAGCTGACCATCAAGACGGATTACGAGAAGCAGAAGGAGATCGTGGTCAATCTGTCGCCCAAGAAGCTGCCGCCGCCGACCCCGCCGCAGGGGCCGCCGCCGGTGATGACGCTGCTGGGCAAACCGGCGCCGTCGGCGACGTTCCGGACGTCGGACGAGAAGATGATCGCGACGGATGATCGCGGTTCGGCGTCGTTCTACATGTTCTACGCAAGCTGGTGCGGGTACTGCAAGAAGGCGCTGCCGTCACTGCACGAATACGCCAAGGAATTCGGCGATAAGGGCGTGCGTTTCGTCGGCGTCAGCCAGGACACGCTGGTCGAGGACGGAAACGATCCCGAAGCCAACCCGCGAGCCAAGACCAAGGAATTCGTGGTCGACCAGTGGAAGGGGTTCAATCCGGCGTTCCCGGTGGCGTTCGACCCGGACAAGGCCGGTTCGACGCAGTTCAAGGTGTCCGGTTTCCCGACGATGTTCCTGGTGGGCAAGGACGGGAACGTGGAACGGGTGTACGTGGGCATCGGGGCGATCACTGACGGCACCATGAAGAAGGACTTCGAGATGGCGGCCAAGGGCGAGAAGCTCCCGCCGCAGCCGGTGGCGGCGCCGGCCGCTCCGGCCGCGACCGCGCAGCGTCCGGCCCAGCAGTTGGAAGGCCAGCCGGCGCCGGCGGCGAAGTTCGCGACGGCCGACGGACAGAGCTACACGCTGGTGGAAGACGGCAAGACCACGGTGGCGATGTTCTACGCCAGTTGGTGCGGCTTCTGCAAAAAGGCGTTGCCGATCCTGCAGACCATGTCCACGGAGATGGCCGGTCAGCCGGTGCGGTTCGTGGCCGTCAGTCTGGACTCGCTGGTCGAAGACGGCGCCGATCCGGCGGTGGACAAGAAGGCCAAGAAGAAAGAGGAAGTGGTCAAGCAGTTCACGGACATGGGCGTCACCTTCCCGCAGGCGTTTGATCCGGAGAAGGCGGGATCGAACCTGTTCAAGGTGCAGAGCTTCCCGACCCTGTTCCTGATTGACGGTAAGGGCAAGATCAACAAGGTCTATATGGGAGCCGGGGCGGCGATGGACGGCTCGCTGAAGAAGGACATCGAGGCCGCGATGAAGGGCGGCGAAAAGGCCGACGCGGGCGGTACGCCGGAAGTGAAGCTGGCGGCCGACGCGCCGAAGTAGAAGCGTGGTGGGCGATGCCCACCGTACGCGATTCGTAATTACGGCGTCCGCGCGGGTCGAGAGACCGGCGCGGACGCCTTTTTTTTGTGGGTTATTGGTTCGGCGATGGGAGATGCCACGATCAGGAAATCGCCCGAGGAATCCAATGTCAGGGTGGGTCTCATCGGCCAGGAATCCAACAGCATCGTTCGGGCCAACGGCGGGTGAAACCCGCCCTACGAGTGAATGGGCCGTGTCGCGATGAAAGCACCATATCGCGCTGTGTCGAATGCTGTCGGCGGAGGATTCACGAGGATGGCGGGGGGTTGCGTTTGCGAGTAGATTGGCCGCCCAATTGGGCGGCGGTGGTGCCGTGTCGCGGGCGACACGTGGCGCGGGGACGAACATGAAACGGTTGATCGTGGTGTTGCTGGTGCTGTTGGCGGTGCTGCACCAGGATTTCTGGTGGCGGAACGACCACGAGACGGTGCTGTTCGGCTTCCTGCCGGTTTCGATGGCCTATCACATCGGCATCGCCATCGCGGCGAGCGTTTTGTGGGGATTGGCGTGCGTGTACTGCTGGCCGGCGGATGCGGAAGTGCGTGATGACGAGGCTTGGTCGCCGAGCGGCGGGTCACGGGGGCATTGACGGGCATGATGATGGTGGCGGCGGGCGACATGCCGGCGGGAGTGATCCAACTGTGGATCATCGTGGGCTATCTGGGCGCGCTGATCGCGCTGGGCCTGGCCAGCAACCGGTTGTTCAAGGGGACGGCCGTCGATTATTTCGTGGCGTCGCGCGGGGTGGGGCCGGTGCTGCTGGTGCTGTCGGTGTTCGGCACGACGATGACCGCGTTCGCCATTCAGGGCAGTTCGGGCGAGGCGTGGGTCAGCGGGGTGGGCGTGTTCGGGAAGATGGCGTCGTGGTCGGCGATCGTACACGCGGCGTGTTTTTTTCTGGTCGGCGTGAAGTTGTGGACATTCGGGAAGCGGTACGGGTATCAGACGCAGATACAGTTTTTCCGCGACCGGTTTGATTCGCCCAACATCGGCATTCTGCTGTTTCCCATCCTGGTGTTTCTGCAGATGCCCTACGTGGTCATCGGGATCATCGGGGCGGGGAACATGGTGACCGCGGCCACTTCCGGCGCGTTTCCGCAACTGTTTCCGGGACAGGGCCTCGCGAACGGAAGCGTGCCGTTCTGGCTGAGCACGCTGGGTTGCACCGGGGTGGTCTGGTTGTATGTATCACTGGGCGGGGCGCGGGCCACGGCGTGGGCCAATGCGTTGCAGACGTTGATCTTCCTGGTGGTCGGGGTGGTGACGTTTGCGATGATCGCCGACAAACTGGGCGGCGCGGCCAACGCCACGCAGATGGTGCAGGAATACAATCCCAGCAAATTCACCCGCGGTGTCACCGACGAGCACCGGAAGAACTACGACGAGAAGATGGCCTCGTGGGAGGCGGCGAAGGCGGCCGCGCCCGAAGGCAAGCCGGTGACATCCGTTTTGAAGCCCCATCCACCGAAGGAAATGAGCGAATGGGGGTTCCTCAGTTACGGGTTCATCCCGTTGAGCGTGGCCATGTTTCCGCATTTGTTCCAATTGTGGCTGACGGCGCGGTCGGCGAAGGCGTTTCGTTTGACGGTGACGCTGCACCCGTTGCTGATCATGTTGATCTGGGCGCCGTGCATCGCCATCGGGGTGTGGGCGTCGGCGGCGATGATCGGCGGCAAACCGGTCATTCCGTTTACACCCGATTCGCCGGACGCCAACGCCAACGTGGTCATTGGGCGGATGGTTGCGGCGCTGGGGGATCCCATGGTGAGCGGGTTGTTGGCCGCAGGCGTTTTGGCCGCGATTTTGGGGGGCATGGACGCTCAATTTCTGAGCATGGGATCGATGTTCACGCACGACGTGGTGGATCACTATTTCGGGCACGACGCGTTGACCGACCGGCAACGGCTGATCACCGGGCGGGTGTTCGTGGTCGTCGTGGTGCTGGGGTGCTGGCTGCTGGCACTGGCGCTCAAACAGACCCGGCCCATATTCAATCTAGCGGTGTGGTGTTTTTCGGGCTTCGCGGCGCTGTTTCCGCTGGTGATCGCGGCGTTGTATTGGAAGCGGGTCACGCGCTGGGGGGCATACGCGTCGATCGTCGCGGGGATCGGCAGCGGCGTATGGTTCTACGTGCGCATCGGACTGGACCGTGGATTCTCGTCGCGCATGGACCCGGAAATGTGGGGTCTGGTGCCGGCCGCGCCCATGGTGGTGTTCGCGACCGTCGCGTTGATTGCGGTGTCGTGGCTGACGCGGCCGCCCGAGGCGGGCACGATCGAGAAGTTCTTTTCCGCGGGGGCGCGGCATTAGCAGGCTGTCCGGTCAGGCATGAACATAGTGTTGTTGATCGGCTCGGCGGCCGTCGTCTATTATCTGGCGCAGCGGTTCTACGCGCCGTTTCTGTCCCGGCAATTCGGTGAAGACGATTCGCGGCCCACGCCCGCGGTGACGTGTGACGACGGGGTCGATTTCGTTCCCACCCGCCCGCACGTGCTCTTCGCGCACCATTTTTCGGCGATTGCCGCGGCCGGACCCATTCTCGGTCCGACCATGGCGCTGTTGTACGGGTATGTGCCGGCGATGATCTGGATCGTGGTCGGGGCGGTGCTGATCGGGGCGGTGCACGATTACAGCTGTCTGTTCGTCTCCATGCGCGAGGGCGGGCGATCGATCGCCGAGGTGGCCCGGCGCACGCTGGGCAATCGGGCGTTTGCTCTTTTCGCGCTCTTCATTTGCTTCAATCTGATCGTGGTCAACGCGGTCTTTCTGAATCTGACGGCCGTCTCGTTGACGTCACTTCGCGACCCTGCCGCGATCGGCTTGCCGGACGACCAGACGCTCTTTCGGACTATTCCGGGCGCCGACGGCCGTCCGCAAGCGGTGGTGGGAGGCATTGCGTCGACGTCGGCGATCGCATTGACCGTGGTCGCGCCGATTCTGGGTCTGCTGGTCATTCGCCGAAAAGCGAAGAATGCGCTGATTTATCCATTGGCGACCGCGCTCTGCATCGGCTCGGTCTTGATCGGCTTCGTCTATCCGGTCACGCCGCCGACGATCGATCTGGGATTCGTCACCATCGGCCCCACGCAGTTCTGGGTCTTGATGATCGCGGTGTATGTTTGGGTGGCGGCCGCGTTGCCGGTCTGGATGATTTTACAGCCCCGGGAATTCGTCTCCGTGCAGTTTCTCTATGGCGGCATTGCCTTGCTGGTCTGTGCGATTATCGGCGCCGCTATTCAGGGAGCGCCGGTGTCGGCGCCGGCGACCGCCATTGAGTCCGGCGAGCACGCACTCGGTTCGATCTGGCCGATTCTGTTCGTGACCATTGCGTGCGGCGCGGTGTCCGGCTTTCACGGGCTGGTGGCCTCGGGCACGACTTCCAAGCAGATCGCCCTCGAATCGCACGCCCGCCCCATCGGTTACGTGGGCATGCTGGGGGAGTCGGCGTTGGCGTTGTGCGTGACGTTTGCCATCGCCATCGGCGTTTCCTACAGCGACTACAGCGCACTGTTGGTGCGTCCGGTCGACGCGGCCGCCGATTGGAAGGCGAATCCGGTGCTGGCGTTTTCCGTCGGCGTGGCCGGCGTCTGCGAGATCGGACTGGGCATACCCAAATGGCTGGGCATTCTGTTCGGGCTGTTGATGGTCGAGGGATTCGTGCTGGACACACTGGACGTGTCCATTCGGTTGAATCGTTACCTGATAGAGGAAGTGTGGGCGACGGTCTTCCGCCGCCCGCCGCGCTGGATGCGCAATTTCTGGTTCAATTCCGGCATCGCTGTCGTTCTGATGCTGGCGATGGCCTATCAAAACACGGCACAAAGCTTATGGCCCATATTCGGAAGCGGAAATCAACTGCTCGCGGCGCTTTCGCTGTTCACCATCTGGTTGTGGTTGCGGGCACGGGGCCGGCGAGCGCTGTACATCCTGCTGCCCGCGATCGGCGTCGGCGTCACCACGGTCGGTTCGCTCGTCTACCTGTTGGTGACCAGGTATTGGCCGGCGGGCAATTACCTGCTGGTGGCGACGGACGTCGCGTTCCTGGCGTTGGCCGGCGGGGCGCTGGTCGCCGGTTGGTCAGGCGGGAGGAAAACCCGAAGTGAGCGATACGAAGCCTGATACTCACCGGCGGAGGTTCCGGCCGACCGGCTCTTGTCCGAAAAGATCATCCGCAGATTTCGCAGATGAACGCAGATGTTGCAGGGCGGGTCTTACCCGCCGCTCGCCCAACGGACTCCAGCCGCGCTGAGGCGGGTGAAACCGGCCCTACGATCGGGTCCGTCGGGCGATCTCTTAACCGTGGCATCGCAGATGGGCGAACAGTTACGATTGCGCTAACGGTTTGTCTGCCTGTTTTAATGCTTTTGCCCTGCCTGCACATCATAAACGAACTCATTTGTAGCAGACCATTCACACGAATCTAACGCGCGCCCGGTAGATTCCCAGACGACTACTGGTGCGTCACGCGACGGCGTGTGGGAGCGCCCGGCGTCTTGGCGGCGAGGGGAAGGGCGGACGGCGTAAGGATTGGCGAATTCGGGTCGAGTTGGAAACGGTCGGAAGGAGGATTCTGAGCCTATGAATCGGCGCGGTTTTGGATCGAAAAAGGCAATGCATCGTGGGGGGTTCACCTTGGTGGAGTTGCTGGTGGTCATCTCCATCATCGCGCTCTTGATCAGCATCTTGCTGCCCAGCCTCAAGGGGGCGCGGGACCAGGCCAAGCGGGTGAAGTGCGCGGCCAGCATGCGCGGGTCGGTGTTGGCCATAGCGACGCACACGTCGGAGAAAAAGGGGGAGTTTCCGCCGTCGTATATCTATCCCTCGGATGCGGGCGGCGCGTACGACCTGTTCAATCAGCCGCTGGACAAGCCGTGGGGCTACATGCACTGGTCTTACTTTCTCTTCAGCAGCGGCAAGGTGAACGATTCGTCGTTCACCTGCCCGTCGATGCGCTCTTCGAGGGGCGGCGCGCCGCGGACCAATCCGGGTCTGTTGAAGGAGAATTGGGAAGCCGGCCAGATCGACGACGGGGGGTCGGAAAGCCCCAACCCGCGCGAGGACAAGCAGGCCCCGCGCATGGCGTTCACGGCCAACGCGGCGTTGATGCCGCGGAACAAGTTCACGTTGCAGTTGGTGGCGGCCTCGTCGTCGGGCGGTCAGCGGGTGAACGTGCTGGTGCGGGACGACCAACTCAAGCGCCCCAGCGGAACGATCCTGCTTACCGAGTTCCTGGATGAATGGAAGCAGGTGGGCGTGGCGGCCGGCAACGGAACGATCAGCAAGAGCCATCGTCCGTTGCACCCCTTCTGGAACCTGTCGAACAGCTTCGACCCCTATTCACACCAGAAGGAAGTGGGCGGGTTCTTCTACGGCAATCCGCAGGATCCGACATTCGGGTTGTCGCCGTTGTCGGACCTGAAGGACGGCGGGGCGTGGGATTCGCCGTCGTACAACCAGATGAACTTCGTGGGGCGGCACCATCCCGGCAAGGGGCGGAACAAAATCTGGGGCGGCGACGCCGATTTCGCCTATGTCGACGGACACATCGAGAGCAAGACCGCTTACCAGACGTTGAAGCATCGCGAATGGGGCGATCGCTTCTATTCGATCGACGGAAAGAACGACGTAAAACTCCATACGCCCCTGTACAGACAGACCGGGGAGGGCCCCTGGCCGGAATAGCGGCGATCCATGCATTGGCGATACGACCGGGGAAGTTTGACGCACGAATTGAAACCAAGGAATCACGCAGAGGCGCAAAGACCGCAAAGGAAGAAATGGAACTCGTTTACTTGAGAAGAGCGATCCCGAACGGTACTTCCATTCCCGCCTTTGCGTGAGCGATTTTGCCGGTAAAGAGTGGCGCTCGCGATTCGTTGATGATCTTGAAGCGGCGGTGCTCGGCCGAACTAGTTTCCCCTTAGTTTCGAGCTGATCCGACATCGGAGCGGAAAAAGAGGAGCCGAAAGGCGGGCGCCCGAGCTGCGCGCCTCAGAGAGGCGCGGTTCGGAAAGGAGGGGTCGGGGGCCGAAGGAAGGCGGTAGCGAATCAGAGAGCGGCAGGTGAAGAATGTAATGGGCGTGTCGAGATCGTGTTGCGTGAACCGTTTGAGACGCGTGGTCCCGAACGGACGGGGGCGGGAACGAATTGGAGGAGTGAAGAGACATGCCGAAAAACAGCCGATGGTTGAAATTGCTGATGTCGGCCGCGGCGGCGGTAACGCTGTCGTCGGTCGCGTCAGCGCAGGAAGAGGTGACGGCGGATGCCGTCCGTTCGAGCTACTCCGACGAAGAGTGGCAGGCGCTGGTCGAGCAGGCGGCGCAGGAGGCCGCC
Organism: Phycisphaerales bacterium; assembly: GCA_013140575.1. Taxonomy (GTDB): domain Bacteria; phylum Planctomycetota; class Phycisphaerae; order UBA1845; family UBA1845; genus JABFSN01. The sequence goes on from JABFSN010000146.1 coordinate 11,769, forward strand.
ATCCGGGGCGGCATCGTGGAACAGGAGATGCTGGCGAGGGAACTGGATTACTCGCCCGCGCCGGCCGACGGGCCGACGACGCAGGGGGGCAATCTGACGGTCAACGCGACCGGCGGAATCGTCAACATTTCGGGTGCGACGTTGTTCGTGGACTTCTTCAAGGACCTCCGGTCGACGAACGACTGGACCAACCCGGACTGTGACTTCGACTGCCTGACCACCGGGGGGTTGTGCGTCGACGGAGCCGTGGGCGGGGAGTGCAATCCGGGCGAGACGCACTGCGAGTACAAGGGGTTCGCCGACCGCAGCGGTTGCGCGCTCTTCGACGTGGACCAGTTGGCCACGTCGAATCCGACGTCGGGACCGCTGAACACCTACTGGGCGGTCAACTACCGATCGGTGGGTTCGACGAACGGCGTGCAGGAGTTTGTGAACAGCCAGGTGAGCTTTCTGAACTCCTATTTCAACACGCCGGCCAAACCGGCCAGCAACCTGGAGCCGAACCAGGACGTCGAGAGCGACGGCTACATCGGCGAAGAGGCCGGCTGCCCGGCCGCCTGCCAGACGGTGGACGACAAGATATGGAACGTGGCCAACAACCTGTGCGGCGCCGCCGAGCCGTGCGGATCGAAGTGCAATCTGGACTGCATCTGCGCGAACCTCGCGCCGGTGATCCTGCCGGTGGACTGCACGCCGGAAAACGTCTGCGCCCATTCGCTCTTTGGATGCAACGACGCCGACTGCTGCTTCGACGAGCTGTTCTTCCCCACCATCTCGCCGAACGAGGCGGGCAGCAACTTCAACAAGGAAACCTATTACAACGGAACGGCCTGCGTCGGCAATTGGCAACCGGACGCGGACTGCCCGGCCAGTTGCTCGTTCCTGTGCATGAGGGGCATCGACATCGCCAGCACCGACGTGCCGGTGTCGTGGGCCATCCGCACGCAGCAGCCGGGAAGTGCGTCGTGGGACAATACGCCGGGAGCGCCGGGCTACGGCGACAACTCCACCACGTCCTGGGACACGGGTTTCGAAAACGTGTTGAAGGACCTGTTCTACGACAGCGACGGGGACAGCGTGATCTCCGATAACGAGCAGCTGAACAGCGATACCGCGACGCCGGACAATCGTACGGTTTTCAATAACTTCGTGGCCCACTCGCCGGTGGCGTGCATCGCCAACCGCGGTACGGGCAAGACGGAAATTCGTTACACCGAGGCCCAGCACCACTGGGTGACCGGCCGGTTCCCATCGGGCGAAAACCTGGTCGCGGCGACGCGGGACTCGGGGTCCGGTACACGCAATGACCACAACAACGGGTTCTGCATCGACCCCAGTTACGGTCGCGGCGAGAACATCAACTCGCTCACGCCGGACGCGAACGCGCCGCGGCTAGGTCCGGGCGTTCAGAAGACCAACTGCGGCGGTTCCGGTGTAATTGAGAACGTCGTGCGCTGGCAGCGTCTGGCCATCGGTTACACGGGTCTGAACGGCGCCAGCCGGGCCGTGACCGACGCCACCGCGGGTCTCTACGAAATCCTGAACGTGCGGAACGATGACACCGGCGACGGCTCGGTGGCCGTCCGCCCGTCGAAGAATTCCGTGCTCGACAGTTGCAACGCGAACACGGGGTATCGCATCACGGCCGAGCAGACAATGGCCACCCGCGGCAACGTCGACGCCAATCGCCTGCCGGGCGACCCGCAGTACGATGCGTCGGCGCCGGCGGTGTCGAACGACGCGGCCGCCCAGTACATCATCAACATCCTGAACAGCCAGCGGGATTTCGATCCGGCGTTCCCGGCCGATCAGTTTCTGATGCCGGGGCAGCTCCTGTCGCGGACGTTCTTTTCGGCGCAGGGCGTGGACTGCATACCGTCATTGACCGACCCCTGCGATTACGTGCCGACGCCGGGCTTCAGCCAGCCGTTGCAGGACTACATCCGGGCAAATATCGACCTGGGATCGGGTCTGGCGGCTCCGTGGTTCGGCGACACGCCGACGTTCGGCGGCGTGAACACGGCCGGCTCGGTGCCGGTGCGCCGCCCGACACCCAACTTCCCGCCGCCTCCGGGACCGTCCCCGGCCGGCTTCACGGAAGACAAGTACAGCGACGGCAGCGTGGCGGGCGAATTCTGCTACTACAACGCGGCCGATGTGCTGCAGACGGCCCTCCCCGGCAACCAGCGGTTGTCGCGCGCCAACCGCGTTCAGGGCGACTTCGACAAGGACTTCGGCCGCGATTCGGGTGACGTGATCCCCATGGTCGCGGCCATGCTCGATCCGCGCGGCTGGCAGATCGCCGGAAATGGCGACGGCGGCGGCGCCGGGATCGATCTGGGCACGATGGTCTATGACCAGATCATCCCCGAAGCCATCGGTGACATGAACGGCGACGGCAACTTCGACAAGGAAGACCTCCGCTACTACATGGACGGTCTCTATCTGGTAGGCGGGAATCTGGACCGCAAGGCCGGCGCCGTTGCCATCGACACCGCGCTGGACAACGCCATCGGCGGACCGCTGGAAAACGCGCTCCCGTGGGCGCTGTCCGATCTCGGTGATCGCTGGCCGGTGCCGCCGAACGACTGGGTGGCCGCTGATGCGCCGGCGAACCGTTGCGGCAATCCGACGGTTCCGGTGCCGGACGTTTCGGTGGACGCGATGATCGTGACCGGCGCGGGCTACGCGCTGGGCGATTTCCGCGGCGACGTGGCCGGCAACACGCCGGCGCCGGGCGCCGATCCCCGCGGCTGGGACGGTCTGATCAACGCCGAAGACGCCGATTACGTCTGTCAGAACACGGGCGACTGGACCGACCTCGATGAGGCCGTCGCCATCGACCTGAGCGCGGACATGACCGGCGACCGGATCGTCAACGCGCTCGACGTTTGCGAACTGGTGGAGGGGATCCTGAAGACCAACATCGCCGACCTGAACCTGAACGGAGCGGTGACCTGCGCGGACTTCAATCTGATGACCCCGGGCGCCGGTTGCTGGAGCGACGGCGACTTCGACGCCGACCACTTGGTCGACCGTTGCGACGAAAAGGTTCTGCTGCGCCAGATCACGTTGGAGGTGGCCAACATCGACAACACCGGACCGAGCATGAACGTCGTGGACCTGATGGATGTCACCTGCGTGCTGAACGACATCAGCGGCACGCCGGCCGGCAGCTGCGGCAGCACGGACGTCCATCCGGAATGCGGCAGCGACGGCGTCGTCAACGTGTTCGACCTGACCGTTGTGCTGGACGGTTTTACCAACTGGTCCGATTCCAGGTGCCCCGATCCCTGTCCGGGTGGGCCGACGCCGAGCGGTCCGGGGACCGCCTCGGAACTCCTGACGGCCGAGCGGTTGGAAACGATTTCCAGCGGGTCGGCGACGGTCAAGGCGGACGTGGTGCTGAAGCTGGTGCCGCGCTCGACGAAAGTGTCGCCGAGCGCGCCGCTGGTGGTCGACGTGTTCGCGTCGGGCGACGCGGTCGTTCAAGGTTACCAGGTGGCGCTGAAGGTGACGGGCGGAACAAGCGGCGTCCTGACGCCGGCGACATTGACCGTGGACAAGACCCGCGAGGATTACCTTTTCGGGCAGCAGTCGACGGTGAGCGCGTTCGACGTCGAGGGCGGCCGGATGCTCAACACGCTGCCCCAGGGCGGCGCGAGCGTGGGGTACGCCTACCTGACCACGTTCACGTTTGATGTTTCGGCGGACGCGCGCGGCGCGTTTGCGGTGAACGCGGATATGAGCCGCACGATGATGACCGGCGCGGCGAACGCGCGAGTCACGCTTGCGTCCAAGGGTGCGGTCGTGGTGAAGGTGGGTCGTGCGTCGACCGTGCGTGACGGCGTCGCTTCTTCGGTCCGTCCGTAATTCACGCGGATTCAAAGGGAAGGAACAATACGCATGAAACGCATAACGATGAACGGATGTCTGTTCGCCTTGGCGGTGACCGCCGCCGCCTCGGCCCAAACCATGTCCCTCGTACCGCGGGGCGGCACGGGGAATTCCATCGCCGTGGCCCCCTGCGCGACCGTCACCATCGACGTCTACGCGCAGGGCATCGCGCCGGACCTGCTGCGTGCCTATCAGGCCACGCTGCCGCTGACGGCGACGGGCGGCGCCTCCGGTTCGGTCGGCCACGACGGCGCCGTGCCGATGATCAACTCCGGCCATCCCGACTACGTGTTCGCGGCGCTGACGGCCAGCGGAACGGGCTCGGTCGACGGGTTGCCGCTGGTGGTGAACGCGTTGCAGTTCGCCGGCGACAGCGTGTCGGTGACCACGTCCATGTACCTGGGTGAGTTCCAATACGAGGTGTCGACGAATGCATCGGGGTCGTTCACCATCGACGCGGTTGATCCGGGGACGAACCCGTCGGTCAACGACAGTTTCCTGGTGGACCGCTTCGACCAACCCATCGCCTTCACCACGATCCCGGCGCAGATCACCGCGTGCAACGATCTTGACGTCTGCACGTGGGATGTGCCTGCGGGCAGCAGCTGCACGAACACGCCCAACGCATACGGCGATGTCAACCACACCGGCATCCCGGTCGATATTTTCGACATACTCTGCGTTCTGGACGGGTTCGCCGGCGTGTACACGACCTGCCCGTGTCTTGACACGGACATAGCAGGTTGCCCCGGCGGCGACGGCATCATCGACATATTCGACATCCTCGCCGTCCTCGACGCATTCGCCGGCGTCAGCGCGTGCAGTTGCCCGGGTTGACCGTGATCCGGTGACCATGACCGGCAACGGTTCCGCCGCGCACGACGTGTGGATGGCTGGACCGTAGTCGCGGATAGGTAACGATTGCGACGGGGTCGCCCCTGACACGGGCGGCCCCGTCCGTTTTTTGGAGTTCCGGCGAGGCACGTCCGCGGGTCGCATGGAATGGCGCGCCCGATGCGGCGGCCGAAAGCCGGTTTCCAGCCAAACGCCGCCGAACCCGCGCCGGTGAAGCACGAACGCGAAGCCGCCCGCTCGGGGCCGGCGTCCTGACCGCCGCGATCGGTGCCCCACGCCAGAACGGAGTGGGGGACCCTGCCCGCCCAGCCGGGGGATGGTGCGTCGATTGACGGCGGTTGCCTTCGCGGGAAGGGACTCCCGCTGTGATGCGCGCGGGAAGTGATTCTCGCACGAGCGACGGGGGATGTATTCGCCGGAAGGGATTCCCACGCCCATAGGTACGAGAAGGGATTCCGGCACGAGCGAGTACGCCGGCCCAGACGATTCGATCGGAATCCCTCGCCGAGCCGGCACGTCGCTTCCGATGCGGTCATCCGTTCCACGGCGCGTTCGGTCGGCTTGCCGAAATCCAGCCGGACGCTGTCAACGCCGGTATGAAACAGAATCGCGGCCGTGCGGCCCGCCACTTGCGTGGCGGGTTCTGATAACACCCGGCGACTCGATCGTCCCGGCGGACGAGCCATGCCCACCGTCCGACTTCGCCGTCAGAGCGCGCGCAGGAACGCGACCAGGTCTTGTTTCTCCTTGGCGGTCAGTTGGGTGCCGAGCACGAGATTGAAGAACTCGACGGTGTCGTCCAGCGTCAGCAGACGATCGTCGTGCAGATAGGGCGGCGAGTCCTTGATGCCGCGGAGCGGAAAGGTCTTGATCGGTCCGTCGGAGGCGGCGTATCGGCCGTTGACCATGACCGGCTCGAAGAATCGCTCGACCTGCAGATTGTGCATCAGGCCGTCTGTGTAATAGGGGGCGGGGTGGCAGCTGGAACACAGGGCCTTGCCGAAAAACAGTTCCTGCCCGCGAAGTTCCGCTTCCGTCGCCTTGGACGGATCGAGTCTGCCCATGATGTTCAACTTGGGCGCCGGCGGGAAGTCGAGCAGGGACTGGAATTCGGCCATGAAATGTACCTGGCTTCCGCGTTCGAGAATGTTGACGCCCTTCTTGGTGGCCGTCACCGGGTCGCCGTCGAAATAGGCGGCGCGCTGCTCGAACTCGGTGAAGTCCTCGACGCTTTTGAGGGCCCGCTGCGAGCCAAACAACCGCTGGATGTTCACCCCGCGCAGTGACGGCGTGTCGATGCGGTGGCGGAACGCCTGCGGGCGGATGTCGCCGACGAGGTGCGTGGCGGCGTTGGTGTGGCCGTTGACGTGGCAATCGAAACAAACGACGCCGCGGCTGGGTTCGAGGGTGCGGCGGTCGTCGGTCTGATTGAACTGCTGCTGGGGGACGGGCGTGACCAGAAGACGGATGCCTTCAAGCTGCTTGGGATTCAGGATGCCGTTGAAGAGTTTGAAGTAGTTCATGATGGTGACCAATTGCCCCTGCGAGACGTCGCCGAGGTCGGGCCGGGTGGTCAGGAAAATCGGCGGCGGGAATTCGGGCAGAAAATGCGTGGGCAGGTCGAAATCGAGATCGAAGCGGGTGAGGTCGCGGGTCTCCTGCTTTTTGATTTCGTCGATGTGATGCTGCGGAAAAACCATGCCGCCTTCCGCGTGGTTCGGATGGGGGAGCGGCAGAAATCCTCTAGGCCATAGGTTCTTGACGTAAACATCGTCCGGCTTCATCGCGGCCAACTCTTCCCACGAGGCGGCGCCGGCCGGGAGCTTGGCGCGGACGCCGTCCTGAATGGACTTGCCGCGGGTCATTTTCACGCCCTTGGCGGCGCGGTCGGCGAGGTCGTAGCGTTCCTTCAGCAGATCGGCCTGCCGGGACATGATGCCCGCCTTGGCGGCCGACATGCGCTCGACGACCTTGGCGAAATCCTCGACTCCGTCGACCGGGGAGTAGCTGGTTTTTCCTCGCGGATCGGGCGCCTGGGCGATGGCGAGTCGGCACGGTTGTAACGCGGCGAGTACGGCGATCGCTCGAATCAAAACGGCTCGATTCATGTTGAACTCCTTCCGTGAATCTTGACGGCGGGCGGGCACGGCCGGTAGACCCCTCGACCTAGCCGCCCGTCGATGTTGTGACGACGGGAACATCATCGCACGCTGAACGTGATTTGGGAAGCGGCGGAATCCCGTAGTTCGCGATGAGTTGTTACCGAGTGCACGGCCACGCAAGCGTGAGCTATTCCACCCGACACCGATTGAACCGTCGCTTGGCGGATTACTGCCCCGGCGGCCACTGGTACAGCATCAGGTAGACGACGACGCCGGTGACGCTGACGTACATCCAGATGGGCCAGGTCCAGCGGGCTATGCGGCGGTGGGCGGGGAAATCGCCGCGCAGGGCGCGGCGAAGGGTGATGATGGCCAACGGCGGAACGGACGCGGCGAGCACGATGTGCGTGATCAGGATGGAGAAGTAAACCGAGCGGACCGGACCGGCGTGCTGAAATCGGGTGGAACCGTGCAGCGCGTGGTAGGTGACGTAGCTCAACAGAAAAATGACGGAAACGGCGAATGCGGCCACCATGCAAAACCGGTGGCGTTGAACCTGTTTTCGGCGGATGAAGACGAGACCGGCGCAAAGGAACACCGCGGCAATGGCGTTGAGCGCGGCGTTGACGGCGGGTAGGTCGGCCGTGGTCATGTCAGGCGATTCCACCGGGAAATGCGCCCGGTTGGGGACTTGGTCACGGAAGACCGGCCTCGCGGCGCAGGGCGCGGACGTCGGCCGACAGCTTGTCGGGTCCGTCGGGTTCGAGAACATCGTAGTAGCCGCGGATGCGCAAGCTCCCGTCGATCAGAACGGCCTTGGTCGAATGCAGGATCATGTGTTCATAATCCTCGCCGGTGTCGACGGCCAGCTTGAACCCCTTGATGGACAGGTTGTAAATGGCGTCGCGGTCGCCGGTCAGGAACATCCAGCGGGCGGGATCCGCGGCGTAGTCGCGGGCGTAGCGGGCCAGCACCTGCGGCGTGTCGTATTCCGGATCGACGCTTATGGAAACGAGGGCGATGCCGGGCAACTGCGCGAATCGTTGTTGGAGGTCGTGGAACGCCTGGGTCATGCGCGGACACGGTCCGGCGCAACGGGTGAAAACGAAGTCGGCGATCCAAATGCGATTGCGCAAGTCGTCGGCCGACACCGACTCGCCGGTTTCGCGGGTCAACGCAAACGGGGGAAGCGCGCCGTACACCGGCGGCGGCGGCGTCGTGGGCGCGGCGATGCGCGCGTCGCGCGCCATTTGACGAAACGCCATCACCGTACCGGCCACGCCGACCAGGCACATGGCCGCGATGACCGCCCGCGTGCCGCGATGTCCGAGGTTCTTCACGAGACACACTCCGCCAGATTCACGAGCACGACCGTCGCGCCCGGACCCAGGTATATTGTTCTCAAGGGCGCACCAGTCTGCCGGATGCAATCCGTTCCCTCCCGTTCATATACGGACGCAGCTTGCCGGGAATAGTCACGCTGCCGTCCGCATTCTGATGCAGTTCCAGCAATGGAATCAGAATTCGCGGCGACGCGATCACCGTGTTATTCAGCGTATGGCAATAGTGAATCTTCTTCTGCTCGTCCCGGTAGCGAAGCATTAATCGCCGGGCCTGAAATTCATAGAACCGCGACGCCGAGTGCGTCTCGCCGTAGCTGTTTCTCGACGGCATCCACGTTTCTATGTCAAATTTCTGCACCTGGCCCTGGCCCAGATCGCCGGTACAGACGTTGACGACGCGATAGGGCAGCTCCAACGCCCGCAAGACGTCTTCCGCATTCCGCAGAATCTCTTGATGGAACTGCTTGCTCAGCTCTTCGTCATTGCGGCAAATAATCACCTGCTCGACCTTGTCGAACAAGTGAATGCGATACAGACCGGCCGTGTCCTTGCCCGCGGCGCCGGCCTCACGGCGGAAACAGGGGCTCACGGCGCAGTATTTCAGCGGCAAATCTTTTTCCGACAGGATTTCGCCGGTGTGGTACGCCGTCAACGGCACCTCGGCCGTCCCCACCAGCGATAGCTCGTCTCGCTCGCACAAATAGGCTTGGTCGCGTCCGGCCGGGAAATAACCCGTGCCGGTCATGGTCTCTTCGCGGACCAATACCGGCACGTGCATGGGCACGAATCCGCGCTCGACCATCAGGTCCAGCGCCAGTTGCAGCACGGCCCGGTGCAACAGTGCCCCGTCGCCCTTCAAGACATAATTCCGCGAGCCGGCCAGGCGCACGCCGCGCTCGATGTCGATGATGTCCAGCGCCGCCCCCAGCGCGACGTGGTCCTTGGGCTCGAAATCGAACCGCCGCACCCCGCCTTCGCGGCGCAGCTCGACGTTTTCGGATTCGTCCTTTCCGGCCGGCACGTCGTCGTCCGCGGGCTGCGCCACGGTCAGCATTAGCGCGTCGAATTCCTGGTTGACGACCTTATCCTGCTCTTCAAGCGACTTGATGGCCGACTTGACCTGGTTCAGCTCCTCCTGCGTGCGTTTCGCCTCCCCCGCAATCTGTTCGGTCGTCATTCCCGACGCAATCGCCCGTTTGTACCATTCCGACTTGGGGTTTCGGTAGAGCGCGATCTGCTGACCGCCTTCGCGGCTCGCTGTGCGCAGCGCTTCCAATTCCAGTTGCACCGCCCGGCGACGCGCGTCCACCGCGATCAATTGATCGAGGTCGCACGCCACCCGCTTGGCCGCGGCCGCTTGCCGCACTCGCTCGACGTTTTCGCGAATGTACTTGATGTCCAGCATGTCGATCCGCCGCCCGGCGACCGTCCGTTCGTCAATCCGCACGGTTCTTATCGTGCCCGCCACAACCACTGTCAACGCATCACGCAGCGCCCGGCCCGCGATTAACGGACTCCGCCGCGGTCGTTGGATTATGGACGCGAGCGGCGTATAATCATGGGCCGGCGATCGTTATCCCGAATCGGACCCTTGAACCGGTCGGCGTCCCCGTCGGAACCCGCCATGGCACTGCAAACGCACCGTTTACGATGGTTCCTGCCGGCGTTCCTTTTTGCCGCGTTGGCCGTCGTCGCCGTCGTGCAGACCGGAATCATCGAACGCGTTTCCTACCTCGTCGAAAAAGGCCGCATTCGGGCGATGTCCGAAGCCCTTCGCGAGCCCGGCGTGGCCGAAACGGTGGGCTATTCCACGCGCACGGTGGCCCAGGTCGTCCTGCCCGCGGTCGTTCAGATCATCACCACGCGGGCGATGACGGTGGGTTCAGGCGATTCGTCGGTTGACGACGAGACCTTCCGCGCCGCCCACCCCTGGATGGACGATTCGCCGGATGCGTCGGACGGGGACGACACCATTGAAGCGCACGAACTGGGCAGCGGGTTCATCGTTGATGCCGATCGCGGTTTCATCGTCACCAATCACCACGTCACCGCCGACGCCGAACGCATCGACGTTCGCCTGCACGACGGCCGCACGATCCCGGGCCGGCTCGTCGGCGCCGATGTCGCGTCGGACCTCGCGGTGGTGGCCATCGACGCCGATCGGTTGCACGCGGCCTCGTTCGGCAACAGCGCCGCGTTGGCGGTCGGCGACGAGGTGTTCGCGGTGGGCCATCCGTTCGGCTTGGACAGCACGTTCAGCCGGGGCATCGTCAGCGCCCTGGGCCGATCGGGGATCGCACTTGGCGATTCGGGCACCACCTACACCGGGTTCATTCAAACCGACACGCTGATCAATCCCGGCAACAGCGGCGGACCACTGGTCAACACGCGTGGCGAAGTGGTGGGGGTCAACACGGCCATCGCCACCGCATCCGGTCATTTCGAAGGCGTTGGATTCGCCATTCCGTCGTCGCGGGTGGTGGCGTTGATCCCCGATCTGGTCGAGGGCCGCGCCGTGCAACGCGGCTACCTCGGCGTGGGCACGGTCGACCTGCGCGACGCCCGCGACGCCGTCGACGAACTGGGCTGGACCGCCGACCACGGCGTGTTGATTCGTCACGTTCAGCCGGAAGCGCCGGCCGCCGCCGCCGGTCTGCAGTCCGGGGACATTCTGGTGTCAGTCGATGGCATTTCCGTGGAGTCAACCGTCGCCCTGATGGACCGCGTCGCCGCCATCCCACCCGACACGACCGTCACCGTCGAGTATTTCCGCGACGGCCAATTGTCGACCGCGATCGTCGCCCTGGCCCGTCGACCGGACGGCGTTTGACGCGCCACGTCGATTTTACGACGCAACGCCTCCGGGCGGTGGACTCCGACGGCGTTCGCCGTCATGCGGGTTTGTGATTTCTTGCCCCGGCCTCCCTTGGCCGATATAATGCAACGCATGGTCGTCCTGACCAATCACATCATCCGCGGCGCGCAGATGTCCTAGCGACCCGCCGGGTCGCACCGTCCAACGTCCACCCCACGACAAGCTGAATTCGAAGCGACGTCCCGTCGAACCGACGCTACGTGATTGCAAGGAGATTCGAACATGGCATCGAACGCGAAGACCAACGTCATCATCATCGGGGCCGCGGGCCGCGATTTTCATAATTTCAACGTCGTCTATCGAAACGACCCGTCGCGGCGCGTCGTGGCCTTCACGGCCGCGCAGATTCCCGACATCGCCGGCCGCACCTATCCCCCCGCGCTCGCCGGGAGCGCGTATCCCGACGGCATCCCCATTCACAAGGAAGACGAACTTTCCGACCTCATCAAACGCCACTCCGCCGACGAATGCGTGATGGCCTATTCCGACCTCGCGTACGAAGACGTCATGCACAAGGCGGCTGTGGTCAACGCCGCCGGCGCGGATTTCCATCTCCTGGGCGCCCGCCGCACCATGATCGCGTCGAGCAAGCCGGTGATCGCCGTGGGAGCCGTGCGCACCGGCTGCGGCAAAAGCCAGACGTCGCGGCGGATCGTGCAAATCCTGAAACAAATGGGCAAGCGCGTCGCGGCCATTCGGCACCCCATGCCCTACGGCGACTTGTCAAAACAGATTTGCCAGCGATTCGCCACGCTCGAGGACATGAACAAACACGAGTGCACCATCGAGGAACGGGAGGAATACGAGCCGCACGTGGCCGCCGGGGGCGTCGTGTTTGCGGGCGTCGATTACGAAATCATCCTCCGCGAGGCCGAAAAAGAGTCCGACGTCATTCTGTGGGATGGCGGCAACAACGACATGCCCTTCTACAAGCCCGACCTGTTCGTCGTCGTGGCCGACCCGCATCGGCCCGGACACGAACTGCGCTACTACCCCGGCGAGACCAACGTCCGCATGGCCGACGTCGTCTTGATCAACAAAGTGCAGACGGCCGACCCGAAGAACGTCGACACCGTGGAACGCAACGTCCGGGCGTTGAACCCGGGCGCCCGGATCATCCGTGCCTCATCGCCGGTGACCGTCGACGATCCGAAGGCCGTCGCCGGCAAACGCGTGCTGGTCGTCGAGGACGGTCCCACGCTGACCCACGGCGAAATGACCTACGGCGCCGGGCACGTGGCCGCCAAGGCCAACGGCGCCGGGACGATTGTCGATCCGCGGCCCTACGCTGTGGGCACCATCAAGGCCACGTTTGCCAAGTATCCGCACGTGAAGGAAATCCTGCCGGCGATGGGTTACGGCAAGAAACAAATGGGGGAACTGGAAAAGACCATCAACGCGGCCGACTGCGACCTGGTGTTGATCGGAACCCCCATCGACCTCGGTCGCCTGCTGAAGATCAACAAGCCTCATCAGCGCGTGCGCTACGAACTCGACGACGCATCGACCGCGGCGCTGAAAAAGGAAATCACGGCCGTGCTGGCGAGGTGACGCATCGTGTCGCCAAGTGGCTGACGCCCTGTCATGTGGGGCGGTTTTCGCCCGTCGAACTATCGCCGCGGGGCGACTGGGAAGGAGCACTCGCGGCGCGGCGCTCGACCGCATTCCACACGGCATCCAGCCCCAGCCGCGCCGCCCATTCGGCGATGTATCGCCGATCGATGCGTTCGCCGCTGATCTTCAAGACGCCGGTGATGTCGCGAAGGTGCTTCTCCGATCCGCCCTCGCGGTAGTACTCCAGCTTTTTGATAATCACGTCTTCCGGCGCCGCGAAACACGCCTCAAGACCCGCGGTCGGTCGTACGCGAACCGTTCGCGCAAATCGGCTGCGATTGAAAGGCGTGTCCTCCGGAATCATGACGTCCACCTTCAATCCCGATTCCGGATGCAGAATGTTGAACTGACCATGCGCCTCAATCGCCATGCGGACGGCCTCGTCGCTAAGATAGAACGACGACGCGGGAAACGCACGGACGAACTCCGCCGCGCGTTCCGCGGGAAGCGCCACCACCATGTCGATGTCATTCGTGTACCGCGGCTCTCCGTAATAGATCGTTGCCACCGACCCGGTCACGAAATACGGCACCCTCATTCGTTCGAGAAGTTGAACGCAATAAGGCAGAAGGTCAGACGGCTCCATGCGACAGCCTCCGGGCGACCTCCGCGTTCACTCGCGCGTCGTCCCAGTCAGGGTGCTCCTCTCGCAGCCGGATTCGAATGCCATCGCGGGCGAACCGGAAAAACGCGTCGGCCATCGCAATGCGCTCCGCTCCGGTCTTGGCGCGGAGCATCTCCGCCGTCGCGTCGTCCATCACCTCGATCTGCCCGTCGTCGAGCCGCATGGGTCGATTCTACTGCGATCCGCCCCCCACGGGCGAGTGTCGCGGCGCGGTACGGGCGTCTCGCCCTTGCATCACGGGCCAGGTGCCCGTGCCACGGTCAACCGAACTACGCACTAATCCCGAATCTCCACTTTCGACTTGTTCACGATCAGCAGGTCGTACAGAAACTCCACGTCTTCGTTATACAGACGCACGCATCCCAGCGACGCGTTTCGGCCTATGCTGTCAGGTTCAACCGTGCCGTGAATGCCGTAGCGCATCTGACCGACCGCGTTTCCGTCCACCCCTTCCAGACCGATCCATCGTTCGCCCAACGGGTTAGCCGGGTCGTCGGCCGAGACGATGTCGCCGCTCCGCGGCGGGTAATAGGTCGGGTTGGTCAATTTGTTTCGGACCACCCATGCGCCCGTGGGCGTCGCGTCGTCGGCGCCCAGACCGACCTTGAAATGGTCGACGAACACGGTCCCCAGGAACACGTCGATGGTGTGCGTGCTTTTCGTCACCCGGGCGTGAAACGGACCCCGGATGACCTTCAGTCGTTGACCCGCCCCGATGCGATTCACGTCTGAAATGTTGTTGATTCGCGCCAGCAGGTCGGCCGTCACGTCGTGCGCCGTTGCGATCTTGCCCAGCGAGTCGCCGGGTTGGACCGTGTAATAACTCGCGAACGGGTCGTTCTCGAAACACGACGGCGAAAACACCGTGTCGCGGCCCAGCACGCGAAGCTGCCGCCGCGCCTCCTGCTCGTCGTCCGCGGACAGTCCCAGGTTCATGGCCTCGCTGAAATGGGCCCGTGCCAGCACCTTGTCACCCGACGCCAGCGCCCGATGGGCCGATTCCAGAAGGGCCGCCGACTTGGTTGGGTCGATCGACGCCGTCCGCGAAACCGGCTCGATCGAATTGTCCCCGCGCTCCGGAACGTCCGCGTACGGACCGCCCGTCAGGTCGCTGTCTTCCGGCCGATCCGTGGTCAACGGCGGCGGTTGAAACTCCGAAACGTCGTTCGGCGCGGTCGATCCGCCAAACCACCCCCACCACGATTCATGGAATACGCCGGCGACAGTCACCGTCAGCACCATAACCGCCGCCGTGATTCCCGTGCGGTTTCGTTTTCGAGGTCGAATCCTGCGTCGTTTGGCCAAGGCGCGTCCCTTTCGCGGTGGGAAATCCCCGTCGATCGAATCCCGGATGGCGCCGCCGAAAACTACCCTTCACGCATGAACCGCGCCGCCATTCGGCAGCATACGGTCGGCCATCGTTCACGCAAGCCCGAATTGCGAACCGCCATCGTTTTCCGCGACCATCGGCTGCATCGAGACACGCAATTCCTGTGGAGCGAGATGACCAGCTACCTCCCCCCGAACCGGCGGTCCACCGTTTCAGGGCGTGCCTATTTGATCGGGCCGGTTTTTGATTTCCATCTTCATCCGCATCCGGTATCCCCGGAACGGCGTCGAAGACGAACGGCAACCGGGAAACGCAGGACTGCGGCGGATCGAACCACGCGCCCCGTCCGCAGGTTGAATCGACAGGCCCGGCGTCGGCGGGCCATATTCAAGGCGCCTCCAGGAGACGCCAACCACCCGCGAACGATCGGCGTCGAGGCGAATAAAACGTCATTCCGCGGACGCATAAACCGAACGATGCAAGGTCTCGAAAAACGCGAGAACGGTTGATGGGACGCGTTTCTTGATTGCTGCGGACGCACAAATAAAGTCAAATTCGTTTGGACCCGCCGATTCCCCTGACTTTTGGTTCTAGTGCCCTCATCGACCGACCGATACCACTCAACGCAGTCACTTCCGAGGGGAGGAGCCGGGCCGATCAAGCGTTCTGTGTTTTGGGAGGTGCTTCCCGAAAATCGTCATTTCTTAAGGAGCGCGCAGATGATGGGGACACTGGTAATGTGGCTTGTCGAACTGTTCGGGCCGCTCGGTGCATTCATCGATCAGATCCCTGCATGAAGGAACCCCGCAGTAAGGAGACCCCGACCATGGTGATACTGATTACCCAGATCGAGGAGATCATCGCCGCGACGCGGTAATCGCTCGCGGCCGCTCCCCGATCGACAAATTGAGTCGCGCGTGCCCGATGGGCCGATCCGCAGGTGCCATTACGTGGCACCCACAGCGCCGCGGCGCTCGTGGCCTGGCCAACCCGGCCACGTTCCGGCGAACGTGAATTCGTTCGTGCGAGAATCCCCTCCTCGCTCGCGCGAGAATCGCTCGTGCGAGAATCCCTTCTCGCACGTCCGTCGGCGGGAATCCCTTCCCGCGGCTCGGCGACCCGCACGGTCGACGCCCTCGCGGCCACGCCCGAACGGTGACGATCAACCGGGAAACGATTCCACCGGCAGGCCCGTCCGATCCCGCACCCGGTCGGCGATCCGCGCCACTTCCGCGTCGTCGAGCCGCGTCACGTACCCCTGCGCCGGTGGACGTGCGACCGTGTAGACCTGCACACATGCGAGTCGCCCGCCCCCGACCACGATTTCGCTCAGCCGGCCGACGTACGCATCAATCTCCGCGTCGGACGGCGGCGCATCATGAACCCGCATGAACAACGATTGGATCACCACCGGTCGGACGCGCGCGGCGTGCACGATGTTTTCCACGACGTGGGCCAGCGGGTAGTTCGGCCGGTTGATGAGCCGGTAATAATCCTCCGTTCCCGCATCCAGCTTCGCCCAGATTTCGCCGTGCGAACCGTCCATGATTTCGAGTCCGCGTACCACCGCCGGCCGCGTCAGATAGCACGCGTCCGTAATCAGGACCGTTTTGACCCCGCCGAGATTTCGCGCGCGTTTCAATTCCGCGACCATCGCCACGGCGTCGGCGAACTGTGGACACGTCGTCGGCTCGCCGTCGCCGCTGAACGCGATGTCGTTCAACCGCCGAAATGTGGGGGGTGTCGCGGCGAATTCGGGCTCGCTGAACAACGCACCGGTGACTGCGGTCTCGACTAGCGCTTCCAATTCCCGTCGCAAAACCGCGACGTCGACCGTCCGCACTCGCGGAACTCCGGTGCGATCGACTTGGCAATAAATACAGTCAAAATTGCACGCAGCATCGGGGTTCAGGTTTACCCCTATGCTCAATCCGCGGCTTCGCCGCGAGATGACCGGGTAAGCATACAGAAACCCCCGCCAGTCGCGCGGATGATGACGGTGGTCACGGATTATAACGTCTTTATTTATAATTACTTAACTCGCTTTTGAGCCGCCTTCGCCCGCCTTCGACAGCACTCCTCGATTCTATCTCGGAATCCGATCGATGGCACGAATGGCGTTTGGTTAATAAGGAAATCGACGGGCCGAACGAAATAGCCGCCGCCGGTCTCGACATTGATTGGTTGTACGGGGGCTGCCGGCAACCCTGTTCGCTGAAACCGTTTTGACCGGTGCCGGTGACGTCGGCTCGCCCACTGGCATCGGTGTACGCCCACCCTCTTGTCGGAAGAGGGTGGGCACTTTCATGCGCACTCCCGGGACCGGTACGGACCGAATATTGCGTTTGCATGTCCGTCGGCTATACTCCCGGCGGGCGGCGGGGTTCGCCCCCACGGAGTTGCACCATGAAAAAAGACATCCATCCCAAGTACATGGACGCGGTGGTCCGCTGCGGTTGCGGCCACACGTTCGAAACCCGCAGCACCCTGGCCACCATCGCCGTCGAAATCTGCTCGGCCTGCCACCCGTTCTTCACCGGCACGCAGAAATTCATCGACACCATGGGCCGGGTACAACGATTCCAGAACAAATTCGGCGGCAAGTACTTCCAGCAGGCCGACAAGCAGACCCCAGCGTCGCGCAAGGTCCGGCATTAGCTACAGTTACATTCGGCACACCACGGGCATGGGGTTCGACGCATCGATCATGGCCGCGTGGCGTTTGATTGCGCGGATGCCGCAACTGCGATAGGTCCGCCGATTGATCTACGAGTGCCGATGGGTGGCACGTTTCAGAACCCCGGATGCAAGTCCCGGGCCGAAGTAAAACCGGCGTCACGACGGTTGCGGTTGTGGATGCCGACACCACCCAGCCCGCCGCATGTGTGACGGGTTCTG
This sequence comes from Phycisphaerales bacterium, assembly GCA_013140575.1. Lineage (GTDB taxonomy): Bacteria > Planctomycetota > Phycisphaerae > UBA1845 > UBA1845 > JABFSN01. The sequence goes on from JABFSN010000146.1 coordinate 29,308, forward strand.
ATCAGACGCGGCGGCGGGCAACCGATGGTGATGGATCATGGTTCAATCCGTTGACGACCGGCTGATTGAATTGCTGCAGGGGCTGTCCGACCGCCACGACGCGATCATGGAGCAGCTCAACGACGCGGCCGTCGCGTCCAACCCCGGCAAAAGCATCGAACTATCGAAGGAGGCCGGCAGAATCCGCCGGCTGGTGGACCCGTTCCGCATGTTTCGCAAGGTGCGGCAGCATCTGGGTGAATCGCGGACGCTGGCGACCGACTTGTCGCAGGACGCCGACCTCCGCGAACTGGCGTTGGCCGAAATCGACGACCTGCAGGCCGATCACGACGCCCGCCTCGAAGCGCTCAAGGAGCGCATGGTCACCAACGAGGACGCGGCCATCTCCTCGCTCATCATGGAAATCCGCGCCGGCACCGGCGGCGAGGAGGCCGCGTTGTTCGCCCGCGACCTGTTCGAAATGTATCTGCGTTACTGCGACACGCAGAAGTTCAAGGTCGAGGTCATCGATCAGTCGGCCAGCGACATGGGCGGCTTCCGCGAAATACTGTTGAACATCCGCGGCGAAAGCGTCTTCACCTATCTCGGCTACGAGGGCGGCGGGCATCGCGTCCAGCGCGTGCCCAAGACCGAATCGCAGGGCCGCGTACACACGTCGGCCGTCACGGTGGCCGTTTTGCCCGAGCCGGAGGAGATCGACATTCAGATCAACTGGGAGAAGGACGTGGAGGAGTTCGTCTCCCGCGCCGGCGGACCGGGCGGGCAGAACGTCAACAAGGTCTCGTCGGCCATCCGCCTGGTGCACAAGGAGACGGGCATCGCCGTGTCCATGCGCGACGACAAGTCGCAGCACAAGAACCGCTCGAAAGCCCGCCGCATCATGACCGCGCGGTTATACGATCATTTTCATTCGGCCGCCGAAAACGAACGCTCCGCCGCCCGCAAGAAGATGATCGGCTCCGGCGACCGCTCCGACCGCATCCGCACGTACAATTTTCCGCAAAACCGCTGCTCCGACCACCGCATCAACCTCGACCTCCACTGCCTCGACCGCATCATGCTCGGCGACCTCGCCCCGCTCATCACGGCGTTGCAGACGCACGACAAGCAGGAACGGCTTAAGGCGCTGTAGTTATGGCATCGCGACGCTCAGGCCTGTCCGTGGGTTCTTGGAGGTCGGGGCATCGACCCGGCGTTTCCAATGCCCCCATTCCTTCGCGCATTCGTGCCCGGCGGTTCGTCCTTTTTCACGCTGGTGACCTACCGGCCTTGCGAATCGACGCGGGAATTCGAGCTCGGTGTTTTCCAGCGTCCAAGTGTGCGACATACGCGAGCAGAACTTGCACTGCCTCCTCCGCCCTCACAAAGCGGAGAGTTCCGCCAAAGACGCCAAGAATTCCCAGCGAGAAAAGGAGAATAATGAGCGAAATCCAGTCAAACGTGCGCGATGTGATTAACCAGCAAATCAAGCCAGCCAAGCTGAAAACAACTCCGCCCGTCGCTGCCCAAATCATTCCGACAAAAAAACGAACTCTCGCTTCAAGGACTTGCGTAAACGCAAATGCGGAAGGCTGATCCATACACAGGACGAGCTTCCAATAATCAAACGCGACGACGGCGCTGGAGGTCGTCGGAGGGAACCAGTTGATGTGCTTTACTGTGGAATCGTTGTCACGCAAATCTCGTAGGCTGACTCGAAGGACTTCCGGATAGGGAAACCCGCGTGCGCGACGGACTCTCTGCTTCCAGTAGCTCTTGTACCGTAATCGCAGAAGTTTGAGGCGGGCAATTCGAACAAGTTTGTTGCAACACCCGTCGGTTGGACCAACGACGAACGCCCGGGGAATGTTTCCGAGAAGATACGCTATAAAGACGATCGATAGCAGATTTGGCCAATCTCTGAACTTGTTCGCCACCGCAGTGAACACAGAATCAGGAGCCCGGTTGCCCGGATTTACAATCAGCAGCATCGACGACAGGACGATGTAGAATCCTGGAAGAAGAACCCCAAAGAAATCTACTTTTCCGAAACGCGGCAGTAGGGAAGTCACGGAGTTTCTCTCTTGAACCATTCACATATCGGCGCGCCCCTGATACAATCCGAGGAATCGTTGCATGGCGATTTGCTGATGGACAAAAGCCAGATCGGTCGGGACTGCGTCGACTGAATGCCATTGGAGTTCTGCGACATCGCTGCCGGCTTGAAAACGATCGGTCTCCGCTTGTGCGATGAACATGAGATTTACGGTCGCGGTTCGATGGGGTCCGTATTCGTCGGGGAAGGACGCGAAGTAACGGAACTCGCCCGGTCGGAGCGGCTCGCTCGCTCCCGCGGGAGCGGGGACCAATTGGAGAGACGTTTCTTCGGTTATTTCCCGCGCGACCGCCGCTTCCACCGTTTCGCCATTTTCAACAAAACCGCCGGGGATGTCATACATCCCTCGCTTCGGCTCCTCGCCACGACGGGCAAGAAGTATGCGCCCGGCGTGTTCGATAATCACGCCGATGCATGGTTTGGGATTCGGATAGTCGACGAACCCGCACTGGGGACACTTTGCCCAGACGCCGTCCGCATGGCCGCTTGGTCTTTCGAGCTGCAGGCCGTCATACGGACAGAAACAGTACTTGAATTCGCGGGAGGTCATTCGCAACACTTCCCCAAGGTCACCACGATGCGCAGGGGAGAAATCAATGCCGTCGTGAAACACAATCAGCGACCGCCATGGTAACGCGGCGGGGCGGCGTTGTCAAAACCCGCCAGGCGGTTCGACCACGTGATGGACAATTTGTTCCGGCGGTCGACCGGCTGCTGGCCGTTGCCAAGAAGTGTTTGACGCGATTGGGTATGACCGGGCCGGATCGGGCAACACCGTATCGGCTGGTGGTCGAAGCCGGGTTGCGGGCGGATGAACTGCGGACGCTGACGTGGGCGGCGCTGGACCTGAACGCCAACGAGCAACGGGAAGCTGCGACGCGGACGCATCGCGTCCGCCCCGCCACTTGCCCCGATAGATATCGCGCGATTCGCGGCGAATCGTTGCGACGGGCTGCGACGAACCTGTCGCAAGTGCCGCAAGTTGTCATATCAATGGAACGCATTCTTTAGCCGAAAAGGGCCATGAATTGCGAAATCGTGCGGCCGCTTGCATTGACGCGCCGGGCAGGACTCGAACCTGCGACCGTCGGATTAGAAATCCGCGGTGCCGAATCCGTAACCGACGGTGAATCAACGGCTTGCGCGCCGACGGCCGAAACGCTTGGCGTTCTGCTTGGCGTTTTTCTGCCAAAACTGGCCGAAACCGACCCGGAATTGGCGGCCGTCGTCGCGGCGTGGCCGACGCTGCCGGATGCGATCCGGGCGGGCATCGTGGCGATGGTCCGGGCGTCTGGCCGCACTGGTGAATAGGGTCGGCCAAGGAGGTGCGAGTGGAACGTGATCCGCAATCGAGGCTGGTCGCAATGCGGCGGTAGGAGACCGGAGCGACGAACGCGCCGAGTTTTCACAAACAAATCCGCGACGGCGGGGTGGGGGGCGGGCGCGAACGTGCGCGAGGGTGCAGCGG
>JABFSN010000217.1 GCA_013140575.1 Phycisphaerales bacterium
GGAGGGGGCGGTGGAGGCGGAGGCGCGCCATCCTCGGCCGGGCTTAGCTCGCCGTCCGCGTCGTCGTCGACGACTTCATCCACCGCTTCGTCGGTTTCCGTTTCCGTGGCCGTGCTCGACAATAGCACGAACGCGCCGGGATCGAAGTTATTGACCGTCGCGGCCCCGCTGGCGCCGGACGATATTCCCAGCCCCGACGTGCCGGCCGGGCTGGAATACACCTTGGCCGCCGTGGTCAGCGTGCCGTCCGACGTGCCGTCGTCGGCATCGCCATCGTCAAGAACCCCGGTGGTGCAGCCGCCCGCGTACGCCAGCAGCGTGATGCACGCCAACGGCAAACGGAACCACTCCCGTTGTTTTTGCCCCATACACATGTTGATTATCTCCCAAGACCTGTTCCGAACGATGCATTTGGAACGAGTCGACGGAAGCCCCCTAAACGAACGCGGGGGCCCTGCCGACGGACAATCCGGTCATCGGTCCGCGTGGGTTGGAGCTGAAATTACGGGGGAGATAACGGACGCAAACGACTGCGCGGGTGACTACTCTTCCCGCGACGCCTATGGGCCGAACGCCCTAGTGCAGCGATCCACTTGAATTCGCGGGTCGGGTGGCACGGACAGTCGGGTGGCACGGACAACGGTACCCCGTTGTCCGTGGGCGCCGCAACGGAGCGTAGAATCCGCCGTTCCGACCCAACTTCAGGCCCACGGGCAAGCGGGTACGCTTGTATGTGCTTAGGCGCTGTGCATAAATAAAGTGAGCGAATTCGACGCCCCCGCGATCCGGGACGGGCACATGGCCAAGCCCTCGCGGGAGCGTTTGCGGGGGGGTTGGGCGCCGGTCGGGCGCGAGGGCTAGGCCATGCCACCCTCGCACAGTTTGCACAGTTGTTTTTGCACAGCGCCTTAGCGTCCCTTGGGGACGCTGTGAATGTAGCCCAGCACTTCAGTGCTGGGATGACGGCACCGCCGGGAGCCCCTAGTCCCGAAGGGACGGCTGAAGCGCTCCGTGGGATTTCAGCCGTCCCTTCGGGACTCGGCGCCATGGCGTCTCCGGCATACCCCGCGTTGAAACGCGGGGCTACACTCAGGCCTGCCTGCGGCAGGCAACCCGCGGAGACGCGAAACACGTACGTACGCTTGCCCGTGCCACCCGCTGATTCATCTGAAACGATCCCCTAGCCCGCGAACTGCTTCACCCAGGTCTCGAATTTCTCGCGAGTCGGGCCGTTCGGGTCCGCAAACGTGTCCAACTCGGCACGGATGAATTCCAAATCCAGCCGATTGCCGTATGCCGCGAGAAGGTCCTGAATATCGGCCTCGTCCTGCGGACGCATGGCCGCGAGTTTTAGGACCACCAGACGCTCGGCCGATCCGATACGGACCTGGCGCCCGAGAATGTTCGCGGTGACGGCCCGATCCAGCACGTGGGAATACGCTGGAATGACCGGTCGCAGCAGATCGACAATCACGTTCTTGAACAAAATGGTGGTGATTCCGTCGTCGCGGAACTCGCGGAGGCGCTCCGCGAAATCCACGGTAAAACCGCGGCACCGGAGGGCGTCGAATAGCGCGGGCATTTCGACTTGTGTGACGGTTAACAGTGCGTCGACGTCGTCCGTCGTTCGCGGACGCGTGTGTTGAACGACTGCGAGCCCGCCGGTGATCGCGTAGCGGATGCCGCGCTCATCAAACGTCGTCACCAGCGATTCAAACGCCTGTCGCAGGTTCGAGCCGGCCGGTGGCAAGGAGCTGTCGGTTGATGGCACGCCATCGCTCCTTTTCCTGCTGCCGCAGCACCATTACCCGACGGCGGCGCTCCCGCGCTTCCGGTCCGTCCGGCGCCATCGCTCGAACCACGTCCAGCAGATCGCACACGGCCATCATCCGCTCGGTGGGCGTGCGAGCGCGATTCACCAGGAATTGTTGGCGAACGCTGCGCTCGAACATACGTGGGTCCGGCAACATCGATGCCCATGGTACGCGCGTCGCAGGACCAACGCCAACCGACGCCCGCCGGATCATCCGCCGAGCAGCACGGCTCGTTTCTCGCGGACGAATTTCATGTGGTGATCGAGATGGTGCACGTAGACCCGCACCAGCGTGTCCAACGAGACAGTGCCGGATTCCGGGTGCCGCCCCACGCGTTGAAAGTCGGCGAGGGCGAGTCGGCGCAGTATGATGGTCATGATGCGTCGGTGGCGTTTGAATATTTCGCACACGTCCTCCAGATCGATGTCGTCGTAGAAGAGCCGCTGGGCGAAGGCAGCCTCCGCGTAGCAGTCCATGGCCGGATTGTCCTCGGCGATGACCCGTTTCATGCGGTACGACGCGACCAGATCGCTTTCCATCAGATGCACGACGATTTGCTGGATGCTCCATGTACCCGGAACAGGGAACGCGATCCTCTGTTCGCGCGTCAGACCGGCGAACGCCTGCCGGGGCACGTCGGCGCCCGCTTCGTAGGCGTCGATAACCTCGCGGATGGACAGCTTGCGAATGGACTCCGGAACGAAGTCGTAAAAATGGGCCATGATCGGGCTCCTTACCCGTGAATTGTGCTGCGGACTTTCGGCGACTCGGACGGTCGAGCGCCCTACGACGGATTATCCGCACACCACGCCGGTCTTCGCAAGGACGGAAGCCGCTCCGACCCTGACGACCGATCCCGCTGCGGATTGGGGCACAGCCGTACGCGCGGTTCCGTCGAATGTCGGCGGTCGTGCGCTGAACGCGCCACCGCGCGCGTCGATCGCTTCGGCCCCGATTCGTGCGATCCGCAGCACCGGCAGGCGCCGAAAGGGCCATGGCTTCGCCGACTCGTGCAGGTTCACCCAGTACCGCCCGCGTACGTTGATCACTGCGTTGCACCTCTATGACTGCCTGCATGAGCGCCGCTCTTCGCTTCGTCGGAAGGCGAGCCCGCAAAATGAAATGTCCCCAGGACCAACACCCGCGCCTGCACGTCCGCGGCGATTTGATGCACACTGCTCAACAATTCGTCGCCGGTCAATTCCTCGCCGCGTGAACAGAGCGGGCAAACGTAAAACAACAAGATCGTCGCGACCGCTCGCGGCCATTTCTTGATCGGATTCACCATTTGTCCCATCGTGAACGCGCCTCGTTGAACAAAGCGCGCGTTGCCGGCGTACACCCGCGGGGGAACGGCATCAAGCAATCGCGGCGTCTCCGGCTGCCGTTCTCGACGACTTTCGGCGGGAAGGACTTGTGCAAACTTGTGTTTCCCGGCACAGGGGCCGGTGCCACTACTTGACATTTACCGCTCAGTGGTCCAGGATGAAGCGCAGAGCTTTGGAAACCGACGAGGCAACGTCATCCTGCCCGTAGCGAGCGATCTCGTTTCGGCGAGATTCGCAGGTTGCGATCCGCAACGTCAGAATGCCTGCCCAGCGCGGCTCTCCTGTTCGCGTGTACGTAAGTGAACTACTCGTCGAACGGCGTCCCGATGGAATCGCCCGAATGTTTCGGGCAACGGGACGGCGGGGGGCGGGTGTTGATTCAGGGAGCGTTAATATGACCAGACGTGTCTTGAGTTTGGCGGGCTTCGTCATGGCTGCCGCCATGATGACGATGGCGACCGTGGCCAAGGAATCCTCGTCGGAGAAGTGCCCGCGAAGCGGCGAGTGCCCGGACTACTACGCACCCGTTGTTTGCGCGGGCGGCGGCGTCTACGGCAATGCGTGCCTCGCATTCCTCGCCTGCGCCACGGATTGCGTACCTTGGACGGATCCCGGCGAGACAATGTAACGGCCTCGGGTGATGTCGGCCGGGTGGCCCGGATGATCGAGGGGCGAGGGAATCGAAGCGTACGAATCTCGTTTTCGACGGTTGGGGTTGATTTCCGGCGTTGGGCTTGCTCCGTCCGGGCCACCCCGGTTTTCTGGTGGATCAATTCCGGCGTGGCCGCCGAACCGGCCCGGCGACCCTCGTCCTCGACTTCGGACTCGTCGTCATCGTTCCAGCCAGAATCCCGTTGCTCCCGGGCGATAAGCCGCGTGGTCATGTGACCGGGTAGCCCACCACATTCGTCCTGGCGTCGTCGATTATTTGGATAAACAAGTGACCCGTCGTCATCGCGGCGTGTCACCAGCCCGACCGGGTTCCAAATGCCTGTGGCATGGCCGACCGTCGCGTTTCCACGCCTCCGCGACGGGTCACCGGACCGTCCAACCGTCATCGTCCGGTTGATTCAGAACACTACTTAATTGACTTCATTCGGCCCCGGAAACTAGACTGGCCGCCGAGTACCGTCCGGGTGGAGCCGCCGAAGCGTTTCGGCCGCCCGAACGGTCGGTCGCGGATCCAGTGAAGGAGGTTGGCGATGACCAGACGAATTCTGAGTGCGGCCGTGTTTGCCGTGGTCGTGGCGGCCATGGTGTTGGTGACGACGGCCGAGGCCAAGAAGCCGGGCGGCGGACTTGGCGGATGCCCGCGGGACATTCAGTGCCTGGACGTGTGGAATCCGGTCATTTGCAGCGACGGGCTGATCTACAGCAACGGCTGCTACGCCTATCGCGCCTGCGCGACCGGGTGCGTCCCGTACGGCGGCGAGTCGAGCTGATTCGGACGGTTTCTTGAGCATTCGGGCTTTGCGGCACGGGCAACGGTCTTCCGTTGTCCGTGCGTTCGCGCGCGGGGCGCCCTGCCCCCGCTGAATGGAGGACCGGTCCATGCAGTTGTCGGATCGTGAACCGTCGACGGCGGTGAAACCCGTGATGTGGGAGGAACTCGAACAGTTGATCGCCACCGGGCAATCGCCCGAACGGATCGAGGCCTACCTCGCGGCGTTGCCGGTCGGCGAGACGGCACGGGTCTTGTCGCGGCTGACCGACGACGACCGCGTGCGGTTGATCAACGTGCTCCCCGCGGACGAGGCGGCCGGCGTGATCGGGGAATTGCCGCGCCCGCAGGCGGTGGAATTGCTGGAACGGCTCGCGGCGGCGACGGCGGCGACGCTGATGCACCTGCTGCCCAGCGATGTGCGGGCCGATCTGCTCGGCGAAGTCCGGACCGAGACTGCCGAGGCCATTCTCGATGCGATGCACCCGGAAATCGCCTCGTCCGCGCGAGCGATGGCCTGTTATGCGCCGGACACGGCCGGCGGGTTGATGATCACCGAGTACCTCGCTTATCCGGCGACCGCGACGGTGACGGACGTGATGGACGATTTGCGGGCCCACGCGGACCGCTATCGCAATTACTCGTCGCAGTACGCCTACGTGGTCGATCGCGAACGGCGGCTGGTCGGCGTGCTGCGGCTGCGGGACTTGTTGCTGGCCCGGCGGACGCAGCCGGTTGACGAATTGATGATCCGCAATCCGCTGGCGGTGCGGGCGGACGCGCCGCTAAACGAATTGGAGGCGTTTTTCGACGAGCGTCCGTTCTTCGCGGTGCCGGCGCTGGATGAAACCGGGCGCTTGCTCGGCGTCGTGTCGCGCGACGCGGTGAAGCAGGCCGGCAGCGATCGCAACGTCGACGACTACCGCAAAGCCCAGGGCATCATCCGCGAGGAGTTGCGTTCGATGCCGGTGCTGCTGCGGGCGCGGCGGCGGCTGGCGTGGTTGAGCATCAACATCGGGTTGAACGTCATCGCGGCCAGCGTCATTGCCGTTTATCAGGACACGCTGGCGTCGGTGATCGCGTTGGCCGTTTTTCTGCCCATCATTTCGGACATGAGCGGATGCTCGGGGAATCAGGCCGTCGCCGTGACCATGCGCGAGTTGACGCTGGGGGTGTTGCGGCCCGCGGAGGTGATGTACGTGCTGGGGAAAGAGATGCTGGTCGGAATCGTCAACGGGCTGGCGCTGGGGGCGTTGATCGCGGGCGTGGCCTGGCTGTGGAAGGGGAACGTCTATCTGGGTTTGGTGGTGGGGGCGGCGTTGGCGTTGAACACCATGGTGGCCGTCTGTTTCGGCGGGACCATTCCGCTGGTTTTGAAGCGGCTGCGGTTCGATCCGGCGCTGGCGTCGGGACCGGTGCTGACCACGGTAACGGACATGTGCGGGTTTTTCCTGGTGCTGAGCTTCGCGTCGATGGCGCTGGAGAAACTGACCGGCGTCGCGTAGCAGCCATTCGGGCGCGCGAACACGAGCCGTGGGGCAGTAAAAGTAGTTCGCGGGTCGCGGTAACGCAGCTTCGAAATGGGCATCGAAGCCTGCGCCGACCGATCGACCCGCGAATTCCCCTCCTGGCGACCCCCCGTCTTTCCCCGCTTCCATCCCCATGCGCCTGGCCAATGACCCCTCGCGCGGGCGCATTTCGTATCAAACCGAACGGGAGTCTAACGACGCACCATGAACGGTTGGTGAACATCGGGTTAATTGTTGAATAGGTTCGCGGAAATCCGGTCGAATCGGCAACGCCACCACTCGGCGATGTTCGATTGCTATGCACCGATCGTCAGCTGCATGGGATTCTGGTATGATTCCGAATCGCCGATCCTGCGACCGGAATCAGTCATGTCCAACGAATTAACCGCGATCGATTGCGACCTGCCCTGCGCGAAATGCGCCTACAACCTCCGCGGGCTCTCGCCCACCGGCCAGTGCCCGGAATGCGGCGCGGGCATCCCCGCTTCGATCGCGGAGTATGAACCCCGGCACGGAAACCCGGAGGACTTTGGCGTCGACAGGCTCTTGTACATTGCGCACCTGTGCTTGTGCGCATTCTACGTCACCTACTTCGTAACCCCCCATCTGATTCTGGGCCATCCGTTGGGGGCGTTGCGGTCGTTTCGAACCACTCCCTTTGTCGGAAGAGCATTCGATTACGTGCACCTTCTGAGTTTTGTAGCGTTGTGGTGCATTCCATTTGACTTCGCGTATGTCATGGCTGCGGTAGGGAGGATTCTGTATCGAAAAACCGCCCCGCTCGTCCCGAGTCGAGAGCGGCGGCGCGTCTCAAATCTCCTGATCTCGCTGCTACCTCATCTGTATGTCCTGTTGAACGTCCGCCAGATCGGGGGGTGGTTCACCGTGTAAATCATTTTTCACTTCAATAGTCCGTCGCCGCCGGAATTGCATAATCATACCAAAAATGTGGTAATTGCCGCTTGCAATCCACCCGAATTGGTCATATATAAGGATGGGACGTAGGCCGGTCGGCGGCTTGGGAACGGTGACGAATGCTGTCGATGACGCGGAAAACGGACTATGGGCTGGTGGCGATGGCCCACCTTGCGGCGCCGGGGGGCGGGTCGGTGAGCGCCCGGGAATTGGCTCGGCGGCTGCAATTGCGGGTGCCGGTGCTGATGAACGTTTTGAACCGGCTGGCCCACGCGGGGCTGGTGCGGTCGACGCGGGGGGCGAGCGGGGGGTATGAACTGGCCCGTTCGCCGGAGGGGATTTCGCTGGCCGATTTGATTGAGGCCATCGATGGGCCGGTGAAGTTGGCCCGCTGCTGTTGCGAGGACGACGTCGACGACGTTGACCGATGCGATCTGGAGGGTTCCTGCGCGGTGCGGGAGCCGGTACGGAAAGTGCATGAAGGATTGCGCGGTTATTTGCAGCAGGTGACGTTGGCGCACATCGCGTCGCACGACGTACCCATCCATTTGGGATTCGTGCGGGGAGCGGCGGCGGTCGACGTATTGAGGGTGGCGGTGGATTCGCAGGTGAATTGAGCGCCGGGGCGCTCATGGGTTTAGGAACGGGAGCGAAACGAAGATGTCCATCACATTGACGGAAAAGGCGGCCCACAAGGTGGGCGAGTGCATCCAGGAACAGAGCGGGAAATCCGGCGGCGGGGAGCCGACGCCGTTGTACCTTCGCGTGGGGGTGAAGGGCGGCGGGTGCAGCGGGTTCAGCTACTCGCTGGACCTGACCGAGACCAAGCAGGAGAACGACGAGTCGTGGAACCTGCACGGCGTGGAGGTGATCTGCGATCCGAAGAGCCTGCTGTACCTGAACGGCACGACGGTGGATTACAAGGAGAGCATCATGGGCAGCGGGTTCGTGTTTACGAATCCCAATGCGACCTCGTCGTGCGGATGCGGGAGCAGCTTCTCGGCGTAACGGGCACGGCGAGAGGGCATCACGCAAAGGCGCAAAGGACGCAAAGTGGGAGAATGGGATCCGCAGATTTTCGCAGATTGGGGAAGAAGATGATCCACAGAGGACACAGAGGGGCACAGAGGGAGTGGAACCGCGGACAGCGGGTTTGAGGGCGGAAAGGGTTTGCGATGTCGTTGATGACCAGTCCGATCGATGCGTGGGCGCAGTCGGAATATAAATATGGGTTCTACACGGACATCGAGTCCGACAGCATCCCCGCGGGATTGAACGAAGACGTCATCCGTCTGATCTCGGCCAAGAAGGGCGAGCCGGCGTTCATGCTGGAGTGGCGGCTGAAGGCGTATCGTCATTGGTTGACGATGACGGAGCCGACGTGGCCGAACGTGCATTATCCGCCGATCGACTATCAGAAGATCGTGTACTATTCCGCGCCGAAGCAAAAGGGCGACGGTCCCAAGAGCCTGGACGAGGTCGATCCCAAGCTGCTGGAGACGTACAAGAAGCTGGGCATTCCGCTGGAAGAGCAGAAGATGCTGACGGGCGTCGCGGTGGACGCGGTTTTTGACAGCGTGTCCGTGGCCACTACGTTCAAAGCCAAGCTGGGCGAGTTGGGGATCATCTTCTGTTCGTTCAGTGAGGCCGTGCGGGAGCATCCGGAGCTGGTGCGGAAGTACCTGGGCAGCGTCGTGCCCTATTCGGACAATTTCTTCGCGACGTTGAACTCGGCCGTGTTTAGCGATGGTTCGTTCGTGTACGTGCCCAAGGGGGTGCGCTGCCCGATGGAACTGTCGACCTATTTCCGCATCAACGCGATGTCTACCGGGCAATTTGAGCGGACGTTGATCGTGGCCGACGAGGGGGCGTACGTCAGCTATCTGGAGGGGTGCACGGCGCCGATGCGGGACGAGAACCAGTTGCACGCGGCCGTCGTGGAGCTGGTGGCGCTGGACGACGCGACGATCAAGTATTCGACGATTCAGAACTGGTACCCGGGCGACAAGGACGGCAAGGGCGGGATTTACAATTTCGTCACCAAGCGGGGGAAGTGTCTGGGGCGGCGGTCGCACATTTCGTGGACGCAGGTGGAGACGGGTTCGGCGATCACATGGAAATATCCGAGTTGCATTCTGCAGGGCGACGAGTCGGTGGGCGAGTTTTATTCGGTGGCGATGGTCAATCATCGCCAGCAGGCCGACACGGGCACCAAGATGATCCACATCGGCAAGCGGACGCGGAGCAACGTGGTGTCCAAGGGGATTTCGGCGGGATTCGGGCAGAATTCGTACCGCGGGCTGATCAAGATCAACAAGGGTGCGGAGTACGCGCGGAATTACACGCAGTGCGATTCGATGCTGATGGGCGACAGGTGCGGGGCGCATACGTTCCCCTATATCGAGGTGCAGAACAGCACGGCGCACATGGAGCATGAGGCCACCACGTCGAAGATCGGCGAGGACCAGATGTTTTATTGCAACCAGCGGGGGATTTCGACGGAGGACGCGGTGTCGATGATCGTGAACGGGTTCTGCAAGGAGGTGTTCCGCGAATTGCCGATGGAATTCGCGGTGGAGGCGCAGAAGCTGCTGACGATCAGTCTGGAAGGCAGTGTGGGGTAGGAAGGGACGCAGGGACACAGGGACAGAGGGACGAAGGGGACCGGTGGCGGGGCTGACCGGCGGGTGAGCATCGGAAAGGCGAAGCGATGGCGACGGTGAGTTTGACGGAAAACAGCACGATGCGGGAGGTGTTGGAGGCGTATCCGAGCGCGCAGCGGGCGCTGATGCGGAAATATCATATCGGGGGGTGCAGCAGTTGCGGGTTCGCGCCGGAGGAGCAACTGGGCGTCGTGCTGGCTCGGCACAACGTGAGCGACGTCGGCGACGTGCTGTCGCATATCGCGGATGCGCATGAGCAGGAGCAGAATATCCGGATTTCGCCCAAGGCGTTGGCCGAGGCGTTGAAGAGCGCCGCGCCGCCGCGGTTGATCGACGTGCGCGAGCCGTTCGAGCAGGACATCTGCAAGCTGGAAGGGGCGCGGTCGGCGGATGAGAAGCTGGTGCAGGAGATTTTTTCGAGCTGGCCGAAGGATACCTTAATCGTGACGTATTGTCATCATGGGATGCGGAGCATGGAGGCGGCGTCGTATCTGATCGGGCACGGGTATACGAACGTGCGGAGTCTGGACGGGGGGATCGACGCGTGGGCGGAGCAGATGGATTCGAAGATGGAGAGGTATTAGGGGGAAGGGACAGAGGGACGAAGGGACATAGAGATGCTGGAGATTCGGAATTTACATGCGAGTGTGGAAGGGAAGGAGATCCTACGGGGGGTCGATCTGACCGTGCGGGCGGGCGAGGTGCACTCGATCATGGGGCCTAACGGGTCGGGCAAGAGCACGCTGGCGCAGGTGCTGGCCGGTCGGGAGACGTATGAGGTAACCGAAGGCGCGATACTGTTTGACGGTCAGAATCTGCTGGAGATGGAGCCGGACGAGCGGGCGCTGGCGGGGGTGTTTCTGGCGTTTCAATATCCGGTGGAGATACCCGGCGTCACGACGAACTATTTTCTGCGGGCGGCGTTGAACGCGAAGCGCAAGCATCTGGGCGAGGAAGAAGTGGACGCGGTCGATTTTCTGTCGCTGGTGAAAGAGAAGGCGGCGTGGGTGAAGATCGATCCGGCGCTGCTGAACCGCGGCATCAATGAATCGTTTTCAGGTGGCGAGAAGAAGCGGAACGAGATATTGCAAATGGCCGTTCTGGAGCCCAAGCTGGCGGTTCTGGACGAGACGGATTCGGGCCTGGACATCGACGCGTTGAAGATCGTGGCCGACGGGGTGAACCGGATGCGGAGCCAGAGCCGGGCGTTCGTGGTGGTGACGCACTATCAGCGGCTGTTGAATTACATCGTGCCGGATTACGTCCACGTGCTGGTGGGCGGACGGATCGCGCAATCGGGCGGGAAGGAACTGGCGTTCAAGCTGGAAGAGCAGGGGTACGCGTGGGTGGAGAAGGAACCGGCGGCGGCGGGCGCAAGATAGGCCAGTGGGCGATCGCTGGGCGGATGAGGATTGACAGGATTTACAAGATTTACAGGATTTGCGAAGGAGCCACGTTTTCGGCGTGGGAAGATCGGATGTAGGCGGTCGGGTTTTTGGTGCGAATTCTGTCTATTCGAAGCGAGCGCATTCGAATAGTTTCGGAGCGCTTCCCAACGGGGTGAACAAGGCATGACAGTGGCGGTGAAAGAGCGGGCGGCGACGCCGTTTGTGGGTGAGTTTGACGCGTTTGAAAAAAAGGCGTCGGCGGCGGGTCCGGGGTGGCTGATGCCGATCCGGAAGGCGGCGATCGCACGGTTCGCGGAGGTCGGGATTCCGACGACGCGGGACGAGGATTGGCGATACACGAACGTCTCCGGGATCGCGAAGCGCGGATTTCGCATGCGAACGGGCGCGGCGCCGGCGGTGCAGGCGTCGGAGATTGAGCCATTCGTGATCGGCGTGGCGGCCGGCGTGCGACTCGTGTTCGTGAATGGGGCGTTCAGCGCGGCGCTGTCGCGATGTCCATCCGCGGGCAAGGGAGTTGCGGTCGGCAGTCTGACCGAGGCGTTGAAGAACGGATCGGCATGGGTCCATGAGCATCTGACGCACTGGGCGCGCTATCAGGCATTTCCATTCGCGGCGTTGAACACGGCATTCATGGAGGACGGCGCGGTGGTACACGTGCCGCGCGGCGTGGTCGTCGAATCGCCGATCGAGATCGTGCATCTGACGACCGCGGGCGACGCGGGATCGGTGAATTATCCGCGAACGTTGATCGTGGCCGAGGCGCAGAGCCAGGTGACGGTGACGGAGACCTACGCGGGACTGAACGGTTCGTATTTCAACGATGTGGTCACAGAGATAGTGGCGGGCGAGAGCGCGGTGGTGGATTACTACAAGGTGGTGCGCGAGCGGCCGGGGGCGTTTCATGTCGGTCTGTTGCACGTTCAGCAGCATCGCAGCAGCACGTTTACGGCGCACACGTCTGTATTGGGCGAAGCGACCGTGCGAAATAACGTCACGGCGGTCATGGACGGGGAGGGCTGCGACTGCACGTTGAATGGAATGGGCATGATGGAGGGCGACGGGCTGGTGGACAATCATCTGCGGGTGGAGCACGCCAAGCCGCACTGCCGTAGCTGGGAGTACTACAAGGCGATTCTGGACGGGCGGTCACGCGGCGTGTTCACGGGGCGGATCGTGGTGAGCGAGGGGGCGCAGAAGACGGACGCGAAGCAGACGAACATGAATCTGATTCTGTCGGACGAGGCGCTGGCGGACAGCAAGCCGCAGTTGGAGATTTTCGCGGACGACGTGAAGTGCACGCACGGGGCGACGATTGGACAGATCGACGGCGACGCGATTTTCTATTTGCGATCGCGGGGCATGAGCGCGGCGGCGGCGCGCAGTCTGCTGGTGTATGCGTTCGCGAGCGAGAGTTTGAACCAAATCCGGGTTCCGGCATTGCGGACGTGTCTGGAGCGTCTGGTGTTGGATCGCCTGCCGGGCGGGCGGGCGTTGGGCGCTGTGGCATGACATCGGCCGTGTCGCAATCCACGCGGAAATCGCCGCCGGCAACGGGCCGGTTGGACGTGCGCCGAATCCGCGAAGATTTTCCCATCCTAGACACCAAGGTCAATGGCCGGCCGCTGGTTTATCTGGATAACGCGGCCACGGCGCAGAAACCTCGAATAGTTCTGGAGGCAATGGACCGGTACTACCGCGAACAGAATGCAAATGTCCATCGCGGCGTGCATCATCTGAGCGTGGTGGCGACCAAGGCGTATGAAGACGCGCGGTTGCGGGTGCAGCGATTCATCGGGGCGGAGTGCCCGCAGGAGATCGTATTCGTGCGCAGCGCGACGGAGGCCATCAATCTGGTGGCGCAGTCGTATGGTCGGCCGCGATTGCGGGCGGGCGATGAAATCGTCATTTCAGCGATGGAGCACCATTCGAACATCGTGCCGTGGCAGATGTTGTGCGGGCAGACGGGGGCGATATTGCGGGTGGCGCCGATTGATGACGCGGGGGAGTTAATGCTGGATGGGTACGAGGCGTTATTGGGGCCGCGGACGCGTCTGGTTTCGTTGTGTTATGTTTCCAACGCGCTGGGCACGATCAACCCGGTGGGCGAGGCGATGGAACTGGCGCACGCAAGAGGCATTCCGGTGATGCTGGACGGGGCGCAGGCGGCGCCGCATCTGCGTCTGGACGTGCGGGCGCTGGACTGCGAGTTTCTGGCGATCACGGGTCACAAGCTGTTCGGACCGACGGGGATCGGCGTGCTGTACGGGAAGCGGTCGTTGCTGGAGGCGATGGAGCCGTATCAGGGCGGCGGGGACATGATCAAGTCGGTCACGTTTGAGAAGACGGAATACAACGATCTGCCGCACAAGTTCGAGGCCGGGACGCCAAATATCGCAGGGACGATCGGACTCGCGGCGGCGATCGACTATGTTGAGAGAATCGGCCTGGAAGCCGTCGCGGCGTACGAAGATGGTCTGTTGCGCCGCGCGACCGAAGTGTTGAGTGCCATTCCGCAGGTGCGGATCATCGGCACGGCGCGGCATAAGGCGGCCGTCGTATCGTTTGTCGTGGATTGTGCGCACGCACACGATGTCGGCACGGTTCTGGACCTGGAGGGGATCGCGGTGCGGACGGGGCATCACTGTGCGCAGCCGGTGATGGACCGGTTCGGGGTGCCTGCCACGGCGCGGGCGTCGATGGCATTCTACAATACCATGGAAGAGATCGACGCGTTGGCGGACGGAGTGCGCAAAGTGGTGAAGATGTTCGGATGATGGAAGACCTTCACGATTTGTACCAGGATTTGATTCTGGATCACAACCGCCGGCCGCGGAATAAGCGGTTGGTGATCGACGCGGACCGTAAAGCGGAGGGTTACAACCCGCTGTGCGGCGATCGTGTCACGGTCTATGTGAAAGTGGACGGCGACCGTGTCGTGGATGTTGCGTTTGAGGGTTCGGGGTGCGCGATTTCGACGGCGTCGGCGTCGTTGATGACCGAGTCGGTGAAGGGTAAGACGCTGACCGAGGCGAAGTCGCTGTTCCGGCGATTTCATGGTTTGATCACCGGCGAGGCGGAAGAATCGAGGGACGGCCCCGGCCTGGGGAAACTGGAAGTGTTTTCCGGGGTTTGCAAGTTCCCGGCGCGAGTGAAATGTGCGACGTTGGCGTGGCACACAGTGAACGCGGCGTTAAATGACGAGCGCGACCCGGTCAAGACGGAGTGAATCGAGAAGGCACGAAGGCACGAAGGCACGAACGCACGAAGAGAAGACGCGGAATCGCTGCGGTGACGGACGGGGCGATGTTGGCGTCGGGATGAAGAGATGATTGATCAAGCCGGTGGCAATCCGATTGAGAAGATTCAGACAGAGGCGATGCATTCGCAGATTGTCGAGGTGTTGAAGACGGTCTACGATCCGGAAATACCGGTGAACATCTATGATTTGGGGTTGATTTACGACATTGCGATCGATTCCGAAAAGAAAGTTCACGTCAATATGACGCTGACGTCGCCGATGTGTCCGGTGGCGGGTTCGTTGCCGCCGGAAGTGCGGTCGCGGGTGGCGGGCGTGGAGGGGGTTTGCGAGGCCACCGTGGACGTGGTGTGGGATCCACCGTGGTCGCCGCAGAAGATGTCGGACGCGGCGCGACTGCAATTGAACATGTAGGCCTGCCGGTTTCACTTCCGCGCGCCCTTGGGGCGCAAATCACAGCGAGTACGGGCGTTTGAAGTGGGTTGAGCATCGGGACGAAAGTCGCGAAGGGAGTTTTCGCGCCCGGACGTCGGTGATTGGGCACTGCGACAGGGGGGCGTCGACTCCTCGGGAAACCGCAATTGCGAGCGTCGGCGGTACTGGGTAGCATGCGGGCGCGCGGTTCGTCGTGATTCACCGGTTTCGTCCGTTACCGGCGCACGACCGTTTTTAGACAAATCAAGAGTGGAATGGTTTCATGCGGAATGGGCGAGGTGCTGCGGTCGGGGCGGCCCTGTGGGCGGTGGTTTGCGCGGCGGGAACGGCGCTCGCCCAGCCGGGCGGCGCGGTCACGGAGATTCGTTTCGAGGGGGCGGAACGAAGCACGCGGGCCTACCTGGAAAGCGTGGTGCAAACACGGGTGGGCGAACCGTTTGACGCGGCGGTGGTCGATCAGGACGTGGTTCGGCTGCTGCAGACGGGCAAGTTTTCGTCCGTGACGTCGGAAGTCGTTCCGGGCGAGGGTGGCGCGGCCGCGGTCGTGTTTCGCGTTCGCGAGCGGACGCTGATCGCGTCCATCCAATTCGAGAACAACCGATATTTCAACGAGAAGACGCTGCTGGGGCACGTGCAGGCCAAAGCGGGCGACCCAGTCGATGCGTTCGCCCTGCGTGAGGGGCGGGACAACATTCTGGAGGCGTATCGCGGGGCCGGTTTCGGTCGGGCAATCGTCGAGGTGGACACGGATCAGGCGCACGCCACGGGGCGGGTGGTGTATCGGATTGAGGAGGGCGAGCAGGTCCGGGTGCGTAAGGTGTTGTTCGAGGGGAATCAGCAGGTTGCGACGGCCGAGTTGAAGAAAAGGGTGCGGACGACGTCGGCGTTGTGGATTTTCCGGCCGGGGGTGTTCGATCCGGACGTGGCGGACGCGGACGCGGCGACGCTGCAGAGCTACTGCCGCGATCAGGGGTTTCTGGATGCGCGGGCGAGCTACCGCGTGGATGCGGGTAAGCGGCCGGGCGATCTGGCGGTGGTGTTCATGATTACCGAGGGGACGCCGTACGTCGTGGAAGCGGTACGGGTCACCGGGAACACGGTGTTCGGCACGGAGGATATTCTGGGATCGTTCGCGACGCAGGCGGGGCTGGTGTTCAACCAGTCGCGGCTGGAGAAGGACGCGGAGGCGTTGCGGACGCGGTGCGGCGACTACGGTTACATCTACGCGACGGTTCGGGCGTTGCGGGTTTTTTCGGCCACGCCGGGTTTCGTGGTGCTGACGTTCGAGGTCAACGAGGGCGAGCCGATGCGCGTGGGCCGGGTGGTGGTCCGCGGGAACGAGATGACGCAGGACAAGGTGGTGCGTCGGGCGTTGGATTTGTATCCCGAGGACACGTTCCGGATTACGCCGATGCGGAACGCGGAGCGCGACCTGCGTCAGACGCAGTTGTTCGAGGAGGTGTCGGTCACGCCGGTGGGTCAGGAGGCGGGTGTGCGGGACATCGTGGTGGACGTGAAGGAGTCCACGCGGCTGCGGGATTTCATTTTCGGATTCGGGGTGACCAGCGACAGCGGACTGGTGGGCAGCATCGTGCTGGATTACAAGAATTTCGACATATTCGACACGCCGCGCAGTTTTTCGGAGTTCATCAAGTTCCGGTCGTTCCGGGGGGCGGGTCAGCGGTTACGGTTGGAACTGCAACCCGGCACGGAGTTAAACCGTTTCCGGATCGACTTCACCGAGCCCTATTGGCGCGATCAACCGGTGCGGTTCGACGTCAGCCTGTACCATTTCAACCGCGGGCGCGAGGGATGGGACGAACAACGGACGGGCGGCAGCGTGTCGTTCGGGCGGCGGCTGGAGAAGGGCATCGGACCGTGGGGGTGGTTGAAGGGCTGGTACGGCGAAGTTGCGTTCGGCGAAGAATATGTCGTGCTGGACGACGTGGACATATTCGACGACCGCAGCGTGCGCGACGTGCGCGGGGGGTCGTTGTTGTCGTCCGCGAAGCTGACGACGGTTCGGGATCGGACGGACAACCGGTGGATGCCGACGGAGGGCGACCGGTTGACGTTGAGTTACGAGCAGTTTCTGGGGGATTTCAATTTCGGCGTCGCGCACGCGCGGTACGCCAAGTACCACACGCTGTTCGTTGACGAGCAAGACCGCAAGTCAATCTTGTCGTGGCGGGTGGACGCGGGGGCCATCGCGGGCGAGGCACCGGTGTTCGAGAAACTGTATGCCGGCGGCATCGGTTCGTTGCGGGGGTTCGAGTTCCGCGGCATCGGGCCGCGCGGCGGTCTGGAGAAAGACCCGATCGGCGGCGACTACGCGCTGACCTCGAGCGTTGAGTACACGTTCCCGTTGGCCGCGGAGGTTTTGCGCGGCGTCGTGTTCACGGACATGGGCACGGTGGAAGAGGATTTCGAGATCACGACGTGGCGGGCGGCGGTGGGCGTGGGATTGCGGTTCGAGATCGAGCTGTTCGGGCCGGTGCCGATTGAGCTGGACTTGGCCGCACCGATTTCCAAGGATGGTGAAGACGACACTCGGGCGTTCAGCTTCTTCATCGGGGGTTCGTTTTAGGGGAAAGGCACGAAGGCACGAAGCGGAAGGCAAGAGAGTACGGAAGCACGAACGAAAGACGACTGGCAGGAACAGCAGCGGATCCGATAATCCGAACGAAGTGGAGGACTGGTATGACGACATGGCTGGCGGCGGTGTGGATGGCGGCGGCGGTGATGGGACAGTCGCCGCCGGATGCGAAGGTGGCGGTGATCAATCTGGCCGTCGCATTCGAGCGATATCAGATGACCCGCGATCTGGAGGCGGTATTCGCCGAGCGGCGGGCGGCCGTGAAGGAACAGGGCAAGGCCCGTTCCGACGAGATCGACACCCTGCGCGCGGCGCTGGAACAGTTCAAACCCGGGACGGCCGATTTTCATGAACGCGAAGAGCAACTGGTGCGCAAGGAGATCGACTTCCAGGTGTGGCTGGAGGTGCAGGAACGGCGGCTGAAGCTGGACCACAAACGCTGGCTGGAGACGATTTACGATCGCGTGGAAGCGACGGTCGCCCAATTGGCCAAGGAGCGGGGCATCGACCTGGTGCTGACCTACAGCGACCTGGTGGAGGACGCACCGGATTCGGTCGCGTTTCGCCAGCAGATTCTGCTACGCACGGTTATCTACGCCGATTCGCGGATTGACCTGACCACGGACGTCGTGTCACTCCTCGATGCGGATTATCAGAGGCAGGGGGGCAAGGCCGGGCTGACGCTGGGTGAGGCGAATTCGAAAGTGCCGGGTGAGCCGTGACCGTCGCGGATCGATGAGCTCGTCGTTCCGAATGACATGAAACTCCCGCAGCGTTTTTGAGGGCGCTAGTTGGACTGATAAAGCGCGGCTGCGGCCGCGGCGCGCGGCGATTCGTCGTGTATCTCGCGGATCGACCAACCGGCCGGGGGAAGTTCGACGAACGCGATCGCATCTCCGCGGATCAGCACGGCCTGCAACGTCCGCGATCCGGCCTGGTTCTCGACGGTCACGTCGCAGAGCAGAAGATACTCGTGGCCGAGCGTGCGGATGGCGTCGGCCGGCCGAATCTTGTTGTCCATGCCGACCGGGACGTGGTAGGTGCCGTGCATACGGTCGCCTGTGGTGAGCACGATGTTCAGTTCGCAGCATTTGGTGGGATTGCGCATGGTACGGTCCGAGGGAGACGGAGGCCCCGCCCGGTGTGCCGCCTCCCGTCACTCATTCTCGGTCAGCGGCGCGTCGCGGATCATTTGCGCGGACTATCTCCCCGGAACGATGGATTCCAATTCGATGCCGCACGGCCGATAAGCCGTCCTTGACTCAAATGACCGCCCGCTTTCGTTTGGTGGATGAACACGCCGTTCCCCGCTCGCCAAAGGCGCCCGGGTCGGGCGACCGCGACGGTCGTTTATGCCTGCGCGATACGAATCGCCCGCCCGCGGAGCGGTGACAATGCCATAGGAGCAGTGTCGAAGTTCACCTCCAAACAATGTTTGATGAAAAATTCTTCCGCGCGTCGGCGAAGCGAGCAAGCGTCACGCAGCGGTTCGTCCGGATGTTTTAACCACCAACTGTAGTGGTGGATCGTCGAAGTCCCACGACATCTCGTTGCGGAACTAATTGTTAAGGTAATGTTAAGGTTTCCGTGGACCGCGACGGCCAAGAGGCAGGGTCGGCACGCGCGAATTGTGCGTTGCGTGAGTCAAAACGGCGTCGTTAGAATGTGCCCCATAGCGCGGTCACGGTCGGCGGGAGGGTGGCGGTCGCGAAATCACGACGTTGGACAGTTCGAGCGAAACGACATGCGTCAACGAAGGAGCCGGTATCTCCATGAGTAAGAAAGAGGCCAAAGTCAAATCGTCGATGGAGCTCGGCAAGGCCATCGCGTACCTGAACGACCTCGTCGCATCGCTCCGCGCGGGGACGGTGAGCATCGAGAACGGCGACGGCGTTGTTACCCTGCATCCGGAGAAGAATGTGAAAGTCGCGTTGGAAGCGACGCAAAAAGAGGATCGCGAGTCCATATCGCTCCGTATCGCGTGGAAGAAGCCCGACGCGGAATGCAAGGCGTCGCTGCGCATCAGCGCGCAGGACGCGGCGCACCAGAGTTGCGATCACTAGCGTATTGCCGAGCGTGAATGCCCAGGTGCGTGGCGGCGGTCGAAATCCAACCCGCGCGACGGGCCGACGTGAACAGGCGGTCCGATGCGGCGTCGTCGCGACCCGGTGGCGAATCGGCCCGGGACTTGCGTCCGGCGTGCGGATACGCGAGCGGCATCCCCGGCGAGGCGGGTCACGAGCGGAATGGGTTACGAACGGAGCGTTTGATGAGCCTCGGTGTGGCGGAACGGGATCAACGCAGGGCGCGGGCCGCCGACGCCGTCGGTGAGGAAATCACGGACTGGGACCGCCGCGCGTACCTGAAGATAATCTCGACGGAGCTTTCCGACGATCAGATTGCGCGGATCGTCGAGCCGCAGACGCTGCATCCGCGGCAGGAAGCCGTTCTGGCGGTGCACTGGCATCCGGAGTTCATCCCGCCGGACCTGATCCGCCGGCGGCTGGACGCCATGTTCCCGAACCGATCGCAGGAATTGATCATCCCCACACAGCACAACATCCTGGTCGACTACGACGGGTATTCCGGCGTGGAGGTCGATTGCTTTTCAAGATCTTTCAACCGCAAGGTGCAATTGCTGGTCCATTTCCGCACCGAGCGGGTGGCGCAGGCGACGGTGTTCCGGTCGATGCTCGAGCGTACCTTCCGTTACCGGGCGCGGCAGCTTTTCGAATTCATCGACACGCTGGTCGACGACGCGTACGAGGATCGCCTGCAGAAAGCGGCCGACCGCGCCGGCGCCGATGAGAATCTGGTCCGGTTCGTGCGCGTGCACGCGGCCAAGCTGTATCGCTTGTTTCTGGAATTCGAGTCAAAGACGCCGCCGGTGGCCATCCGCAACAAGATCCTGGTGCATTATTTCGAAACCCTGCGGTCGCGTTTCGATCCGCGCATGGTCAACCACGCGGAGATGCTCCTGCAGGCGGTCAAGGAGACCGTCAAGCACCATTTCAGCAACGAGTTCTTCTACGCGACGGAGGAAGTGATCGAAGAGGTCCGCGGGCTGGGCGGGTCCATCGTGGTGCCGCATCCCGAGCAATTCTGGCCCATCCTGCTGGCCGAGTACGACGTGGACGGTTACGAAGTCTGGAATCCGCAGTCGCAGGAATTCACCGAGTTCCTAATCCAGGTGGTCGGGCGTCAAAACAAGGCGCGAAAGCGCGGCGACAACCCCATCCTCATTTTCATGGGGGACGACTGCCACATGGGCGAGAAGGCCAAGGATCCGGAATTCCAGGATCCGGAGAAGGTCGGGCGGGAAGTGGGCGTGCAGCCGGCGTGGGACGATCTGGCCATTCGCAAGAGCCTGATCGTGGCCGGCGCCGACCGGCGAACGGTAATTGACGATTACAAGGCGCGGCTCGGCGCCTGAAGACGGAGGCCCAGGATCATGGCGGCGGACGAACAGGAATTCACCCACGAGTCTTATCAGGACCGTGAATCGATCGCGCGATACCTGACCGCGCTGCGCGAGGGGCTGCAAAACGGCAAATTGCTGCTGGCCAGCAACGGCGAGCGGTTCGCGCTGGAACCGGCCACGCTGGTCAAGTTCGACGTGGAGGCCAGGCAGAACCGCGAGCGGGCCCGGCTCGTGCTGAAATTAAGCTGGAAGCGGCAGAAGCCGGGCAGGCAGTTGCGGGTCGAGCCGCTGCTGATCGACGGGCAGGCGCCGCGCGAGTAATTCATGATCGCATTCGAGGGACTCGATCGGAACTTCCAGTTCCTCGTCCTTGAGGTGCGCCGCCAATTGGACACGACGCGCCGTCTGCTGAAGGCGCCCTCGCCGGCGCTGGTGCGTAAGGTATCGGCCCGCGATAATTATACGGACACGCTCAAGAGCCTCATCGAAAAGAAATGCGTCTCGTTTCTGCGGCACTCCCCGCAGACGGACAAGACTTCGGCCAACGCCGTCGCTGCGATCAACGTCGCCACCATTAACCTGGAGCGCATCGCGGATTTCTGCGTCAACGTCGCCGCCCACGTCGAGAAGCTCATCGACAAGAAGTTCATCACCCGTTTCGACTTCGAACCCTATTTCGCCGAATTGCAGACGGTCATGCCGCTGATCGTGGATGCGCTCTCGCAGGCCGAGGCGTCCATCGGGCTGCGCATCTGCCGTAGCGAGCGGACCCTCGACGAACTGTACGACGCCGATTTCAAGCGCATCCGCGACGCACTGCGCACCGGCCGGGACACTGACGACCTGCTCTGCTGCCTGTACATCGTGCACTATCTGGAACGCATGGGCGACTCGCTGCTCAACATCGGCGAGGCCGTCCTGTTCGCGGCCACCGGGGAGAAACTGAAACTCCACGAGTATCAGCAGCTTCGCGACACGCTGGTCGCCCAGGATGCCGACGCGTCGGTCGATGAATACGACATCGATTTCCGATGGGAGACGCGCTCGGGATGCCGTATCGCCAGGGTGGAGGAGAAATCGCGCGGCAACGGCGAGCCGGACGCGATCTTCAAAAAAGGCGAAGCGTCCAAAATCCGCGCCGAACGCGACAACATCATCCGCTGGCAGACGCTTCTGCCCGGACTGGTCCCGACCATATTGGAATATCGTGAACTGGAAGGCGACGCCGCGCTGCTGCTGACGTTTCTGGACGGCTTCACCCTGCGCGATCTGGCCCTCAGCGGCAAACGCGACGCCCTGTCGGCGGCGCTGGGCACGCTGGGGCGGACGCTGGAGACCGCCTGGACGCGGAGCCGCGCCCCCGAACCCGCTCAAGCCCGGTTCCTGGGTCAGATTCAGTCGCGGCTCGACGACGTGTTTCAGTTGCACCCCGATTTCGCGGACGATCACTTCGAAGTCGGTGACCTGGAACTCGCCTCACTCGAGGAGTTGCTCCAGGCCGGCAAGGCGCTCGACGATTCGCTGGCGGCGCCGTTCCACGTGCTGGTGCACGGCGACTTTAACGCCGACAACGTCATCTACCACGAGCGCAGCGACCGCATCCACTTTATTGATCTGTACCGGTCGGGGATGAACGACTACGTGCAGGACGTTTCCGTCTTTTTGGTGTCCAACTTCCGCGTGCCGGTGGCCGACGCGGGCATCCGCGAACTGCTCAATTTCGCGGCCGTGCGGATGTTCGAGTTCGCCCGGACGTTTGCCGTCCAAAACGGGGACGAGACGTTTGAAGCGCGGCTGGCGCTGGGCCTGGCCCGGTCCTTCATCACCTCGACGCGGTTCGAAATGGACCGCGAATTCGCCAGGCGCATGTTTCAGCGCGGCATGTATCTGCTACGCACCATTGTGAACGCGTCGCCCTCGACGCTCGATGGTTTTCGGATCAGCCCGGAAGTGCTGGTCGGCTGACTTGCGGAGCCCGGACCCATGCTGAACGTCGGCGTCGTCGGTTTGAAAGACGGTTGGTCGACGCAGCAACTCCTGCACGCCCTCGAGCGCCACGGCGCCGCGGTCCGTATGATCGACATCGGCGCCACCCGCCTCGACCTGCACGCCCGGCGCGGGTACTGCGGCGAGTTCGATCTCGGCGAACTCGACGCGCTGGTGGTCAAGAAACTGGGCGAAAGCTACTGCCGCGAACTGGGCGATCGGCTCGCCTGCCTGCGGATGATCGAGGGCTTCGGGGTGCGTGTCTTTTCACGTCCGGTCTCCATGAGACGCGTGCTCGACCGCCTCAGTTGCACGGTCTCCCTCTCGCTGGCCGACGTCCCCATCCCGCCGACCGTGATTACCGAATGCGCCGAAGAGGCCGTCGCCGCCGTCCGCAGGTTTGGCAAGGCCGTTCTGAAGCCGCTGTACTCCTCGAAGGCCCGCGGTATGATTGTGGTCGACGGCGCCGATCATGCCCGGGACGCCGTCGTCGCCTTTCAGACCGCCGGAAATGGGACGATCTACGTTCAGAAGCTACTGGAACTGCCCGGGCGCGATCTGGGATTGGTTTTCTGCGGCGGGCGCTTCGTCAAGTGCTACGCCCGCGTCGGACGCTCGGGTTCGTGGAACACCACCGTGCACGCCGGCGGCCGATACGAACCCCACGAACCGTCGGACGCGTTGATCGCACTCGCCCGTCGGGCGCAGGCGCCTTTCGATCTCGATTTCACCTGCGTCGATATCGCCGAGACCGCGGACGGTCCGGTCGTGTTTGAAGTCTCCGCCTTCGGTGGATTCCGCGGGTTGTGGGAGGCGTGGTCCTTCGACGCGGCCGACGTCTACGCCGCCCATGTCATCAGGAGTTTGTCCGATGATGGCTGAACACAAGCTCGTACAAACGCTGGCCGACGACGTCCGCACGCGGTTCCCCACGGATCATACGCTCGACCTCAAATTCGAAGATTGCTCCATGCGCGTCCACGGCAACTCGGCCGCGTTGATCGACCGGCTCCGCGAATATTACGGACGGTTCGTCACCCGCGAGCCCGGCCGACAGTTCCAGATTGCGGTTCTCGAATCGCCCGCGTTGCCCGTGGATATCGATTTCAATCCTGTGTCGCGTCGCGACCTCCGCGCCGCGCTGAAGGAGGAAATCGCTGACCTGCCCGACGGCCGCATCATTCGCAAGTCGCGCACCGGGATGGTCTTCCTGATCGGCGACGACGTCCACGTCGCGATCGGACCGTGCGCCCGGAACCCCAACCAGGTGGTCAACTTCATCGACAACCGGTTCATCGAGTG
Organism: Phycisphaerales bacterium; assembly: GCA_013140575.1. Taxonomy (GTDB): domain Bacteria; phylum Planctomycetota; class Phycisphaerae; order UBA1845; family UBA1845; genus JABFSN01. The sequence goes on from JABFSN010000217.1 coordinate 24,096, forward strand.
GCGGCTGCGTTGCGGCGGGCTGCTGCTGCACGCGTCGGGAGTGTCGTTGGACAACGCCGGGCTGGCCATCGCCGGACCCGCCGGACGCGGGAAATCGACCCTGGCGCTGGAAATGCTGGAACGGGGATTCGATTACGTCAGCAACGACCGCGTCATCACCGACAAGCACCTGCCTTCGTCGCTCATGTACGGCGTGCCCAAGCGCCCGCGGGTCAATCCCGGCACGCTTCTTCATCACCGGCGGCTGTCCGAAATGCTCGAGCCGGGTGACCGCGATCGGCTGAACCGCATGTCCGCGGACGAGCTGTGGCATCTCGAAGAAAAACGCGACGTCGACGTCGAACGCTGGTTCCCCCGCTGCAAACACGTGCTGCTCGCCCGCCTCAGCGCCGTGGTCGTCCTCAACTGGCAACGCGACGCCGGACCACTGCGCCTGGCCCCCGTGACGTTGAGCGACCGCACCGAAATCCTCGAACTCATCGTCAAGGATCCCGGCGTGTTCCACCCCGGGCGGCAAGCATCGTCCTCGCCCGAACAAAACGTCCGCCGATATCAGGACGTCCTTCGCGAATGCCCGGTGTGCGAAATCACCGGCGGCGTGGACTTCGCCGCTGCGGCCGCCGCCTGCCACGATTTCCTACGCCGCCCGACGACAAGGCCGGTGTGTTGCTAGGCGTTCGACACGCCCCCATCCTCGGCTCCGCCGCCCCGATCAGAACCCGCCACGCGAGTGGCGGGCCGTGTGGGTTCGACGCCGGAATGCGGAACCGGCGCAGTATTTCGTTCGGCCCCGAACTTACGTCCGGGGTTCGGACGCCGTGTGCCGCAACTCCGAATCTCAACGGTATCCACTCGCCGCCGGCGTCATTCTTTATCCATGAATCGCAAATCGACGACTACCGGATGCCGGTCCATCCCGTCCGGTGTTATGCCGGAAACGACGTCCGACCGCTCCACGCGGACTCGTCCGCGGACCAGGTAAATTTGCGTGACGAGCTTCGTGGCGTCGGTGCCCGCGGCGGGCACGCACGCACGCCATCCCGAGGGGATCGGGTCGCCCGGTGTTTGATGGGTGGATGCCGGGCCGCTCCGTGCCCACTCGCCGAACGACCCCATCACCACGATGCGCGACTCCGTTTGCGCGGCGCACCATTCCTGCAATCGCCACAGGCATCGCCCGGCCTCCCCCGCCTGCAGTGCGTCGACGTCCACGCCGATGATCAGCGCGGTGGAATCGCCGCCGGCCGGAATCACCCATCCGATCGCCCGAACATCGTCGGACAAGCGCACGCCGCGCCGCTCGACCGCGCCCGCGCCCGATCGCGCCAGCAGTGCGTGTCCGGTCGCGCGCCCTGCGATCGGCGAAACCACCTCGAAGCGCCATTCGCCGCCCAAGGCCTCGCCCAGTGACTCCACCCACCTGCGTGACGGGACACCGCCCAAACCGACAATGTCCCCTTCAAGTGACGCAAGGGCCGCGGCCATTCCGTCAACACGGATCGACGGGCGATGGTCAAGTTCGGTTCCCGGTTGTGCGACGAGATTCCATAGGACCACGCGTACGGTTCCCTCGACCCGCGCCGCCGTCGAATCGCCCATGTCCGCATGGCGATCAGACCGCGTGAAATAGTATGCGGTCCCGCCGAGGAGGATCGTGGCGCTGATGAGCGCGGGCAGAATCGGAATGCGTTTCATGGATCGGGCAAACTCGCTCACCAAGCCAATGGACAATCGCCGGCCATCAGAATGCCGGATTTCGGGCGAACCAACTCCGCGTCCGGCATGCGAAGATGGTCAAACGTCTTCAGCCCACCATAGTCGCAAAGCCCGGCATCCACGACTGGGCGCGTGGGGCGGGGTTCGTGACAGTTCCGGCCAGATCATCCCGGACCTGTCAGCACCGCGGGCCCAGGCCGGCGGACGCCCCACGGGGGTGGTCACCGGGCAGGCGCTGCCCGGTGCGACGATGTTACCCGCCCGTCAATCCTGTCTCCTACGCGTGCGATCAGGGTTCCGCGTGGGAGACGCAAACGGCGTGCCAGTCGCGACGCACTTATTGGGTGTCGGTCAGCCTGCCCCGCGGCCAAACCACCTCGGCCGTTCTGATGGCGAGCTTTATTAAAAAATAGCGCGTGCAATTTGACGATTTGGCAATTGCGTGTTATATTGGACTGTGTCCTTGCCCAGCACCTGAACAGCCATTGATCCGTTCGCGGTCATGCTGTACGCGATCCGTCGCCACGCTGGGTCAGCTACCGGTTGCCTTGGTCATGGGCGGTCGTTGAACCAGAAGGCGGGCGAGGCTTCTTGCTGGATTTTTCAGCGGCAAAAGAGCGAATCCGCGAGCGCGTCGATCTTGTCGACGTCATCTCGGAACACACCCCACTGACCCGTCGGGGGCGGAACCTGCTCGGTTTGTGCCCATTTCATCAGGAAAAAACGCCGTCATTCTCCGTCGACGCCGAACGCCAGTTTTTCAAGTGTTTCGGCTGCGGCGCTGGGGGGGACGTGTTTTCGTTCGTCCAGCGGCGCGACGGCGTCGAATTCCCCGAGGCCCTGCGGATTCTGGCCGATCGTGCCGGCGTCGAGCTGACTTCGTCCGACGCACCGGCCAAGGTGGGGGCGTCGACCCGGGCAGATATCGCCAGGGTCAACCAGTGGACCGCCCACTTTTTCGCCAAGCGGCTGAATGACCCTCGCGTGGGTGAATCCGCTCGCAGCTATCTGGCCGGACGCGGCATATCCCTGGAATCAGTCCACCGATTCGGCTTGGGCTTGGCTGTCGGCGGATACGACGTCGTTTTGAAGGCGGCCGAATCGGCCAAGATCAATCGCAGGCAGCTGATCGACGCCGCCGTGTGCAAGGTTGGCACTAACGGATCGGTTTACGACACATTTCGTGACCGGCTGATGTTCCCCATTCGTGACTCGTCGGGTCGGCACATCGCATTCGGCGGTCGGACGCTTGTCAACGACGATGCCAAATACCTGAATTCGCCCGAAACGGCGCTGTTTTGCAAGCGCAAGTCGTTATACGGACTCGACTTGGCCCGCGAGACGATCGTCTCCACGCGGACCGCGATCGTTGTCGAGGGATACACCGACTGCATCGCCTGCCACCAGTATGGGTTCACCAACGCCATCGCGACCCTTGGAACGTCCGTTACCGACGATCACATGATGGTTTTGCGTCGTTATTGTGACACTGTTATTTTGGTGCTAGACGCCGACGTGGCCGGTGCCGCCGCCGCCGAGCGGGCCTTGGGAGTCGGGCTGAAACACGGTTTGACGGTCCGCTTGGCCAGCACGAACGGTGCCAAAGATCCGTGCGATTTTCTGCAAACTTCTGGTGCTAAAGAGTTTACGTCATTGTTGAATTCGGCGGAAGACGCGCTAGTATTCCAATGGCAGCGCACGCGCGAGCGATACGATGGGGGTGAAACGCAGACGATCAAGCGCCAGGTAACGACGGAGTTCGTTTCGCTGGTGGCCGAGCTGTCGCAGTTCGGTGCGATCGACGCGATTCAACAGGGGATCATCGTCGGCCAACTGGCGAATCTGCTGGAACTGCCCGCGGAGCGGGTACGCGGATTGCTGTACGACCGTACGCGGCGCGTGCGACCGCAGGTTGTTGAAGCGGCTACGCGCCGACCGGATCGGCCGCGGTCGGCGGAGCAGGCGGCGCTGGTTGAGATTCTGCGCTTGATGATCGCGCAGCCGGGGTTGTATGCCCAGTTGGGCGAGGAGTTTGATGCGGATCGGATTGAGGAGCCCGCCTATCGTCGGATCGCCGAGCACATGCGTGCCCTGGCGACGAAGCGCGGCGGGTTCGATCTGGCCGATCTGCTTTCACGTTTGACGGATACGAACGAGGCGGACCTGCTCACCGATCTGGCGACCGAGGGTTCTCGTCTCGATTCGGAAGCCATCGACGCGGCATTCGTCTCGGCGGTCGCGCGTCTGCGCGAGTCCGCGGAGAACCGCGAAACGCATCGTCTGACGGCGTTGTGCAGGCAGACCGCGGCGGGCGAACCAGCCGCGGACGATTCGGACATGAGAGAACGGCTGGCGCTCGTGGGGCGTCGGCTGGCGGGGCGTCGGGGGTTCTCGCACGCCCGGGCGATCAACGAATTCGGCCGGGCGGAGTGATTGCCGCCGTCGCCGGCCCCTAATCGTGGGATGTGGACATGACGCAGATGATCGAACCGGACACAATGATCGAGGCGGAACCGCAGATGAGTCCCATCGAATCGGCATTTACCATGCTGATCGGGTTGGGCAAGGAGCGCGGCTACCTGACCTGGGAGCAGTTGAACGACACTCTTCCGGACGACGCCGTCTGCCCGGACCAACTCGAACTGTTGATGATCCGCCTGGACGAATCGGGCATCGAAACGCTCGATCAGGCCGACGCCGCCCGCTACGAATCGGAGCGGCGTCGCAGTCGGCGTACGCGCGCCGCCCGCGCCGGGGAGGCGGTCGCCGGCGACGGCGAAGCGGGCGCTGCGGCGGTTGAGCCGTCGATCGACGAGGCGGCCCCGACCACAACCGGCGCGGCGATTCTGGAGCAGGTTTCTCCCGACGCGGGCCGGCGGATTGACGATCCGGTGCGGATGTACCTGTCGCAGATGGGCGAAATCCCACTGTTGACCCGCGATGAAGAAATCCGACTTGCCAAAAAGGTGGAACTGACCCGCATGGCCTTCCGGCGGATGGTGCTGGAAAGCGACTATTGCGCCACGCAGGCGTCCGAGATTTTGCAACAGGTCTACGAAGGCCGGCTCCCGTTCGATCGCACCATGAAGATTTCGACGTGGGAGCACATGGCCAAGAACACCATCCTGGCCCGTCTGCCCGGCAATCTGGAGACGGCGCGGGCGTTGCTGGCCAAGAACGACGAGGACTGGACCACGCAATTGCAGGGTCGTGTGGCCAAGAAGGCCAAGACCGATGTTCTGCGGCAGATGAACGACCGGCGGCGGAAGGTGTCGCGTCTGTTGGAGGAGCTGTCGCTGCGGACCAGCCGGATTCAGCCGTTGTTCCGGCGATTGGAAAACCTGCGCCGCAAGATGATCAGCCTGGAGCGGCGCATCGTCTCCGAAGACCGGCGGCGGACCATGTCCGACGAAGACTATCAGGCCATGCTCGAGGAGAACGAGGGCATCCGTTCGCTGGTGCTCGAGGACAGCGACGCGTTGTCCGACCGGCTGGCGACCATCCGCCGGGTGTTCAGCGAATACGAAGACGCCAAGCGCAAGCTGTCGGGCGGCAACCTGCGGCTGGTGGTCAGCATCGCCAAGAAATACCGCAACCGCGGCTTGAGCTTTCTGGACATCATTCAAGAGGGCAACACCGGTCTGATGCGTGCGGTCGACAAGTACGAGTACAAGCGGGGTTACAAGTTCAGCACGTATGCCACGTGGTGGATTCGGCAGGCGATCACGCGGGCCATCGCCGATCATGCCCGCACCATTCGCATTCCCGTGCACATGATCGAGACCATGAGCCGGCTGCGGAACATCAGCAAGCAGTTGTTGCAGGAGATCGGTCGCGAGCCGACGATTGAAGAAATCGCCACCAAGGCCAACATGCCGGTGAGCGAAGCCCGTCGCGTCTTGAAAATCAGCCGGCATCCGATTTCGCTCGATCGGCCGGTGGGCGAAAGCGAAGACTCCTATTTCGGCGATTTCATCGAGGACGGACGGGCGGAATCGCCGCTGAGTTCGGCCGGCTCGGAAATGTTGAAGGAGCGCATCGACGAGGTGCTCAAGACGCTGACCTACCGCGAGCGGGAGATCATCAAGCTGCGCTTCGGCATCGGCGACGGGTACACCTACACGCTCGAAGAGGTGGGCAAGATCTTCAAGGTCACGCGCGAACGCGTGCGGCAGGTGGAGGCCAAGGCCATCCGCAAATTGCAGCATCCGGTGCGGTCGCGGAAGCTCGAAGGGTTCCTGACCGGGAACATCGAACGCATCGGCGGATAGCAAGGGACAAGGCGCGGGAAACAAGAGACAAGAACTGCGGATCGAGTTTGGTAGGGTGGGCACTGCTGACCGATTCCCGTCTGCGCCGTTCGAAGAGGTGGGCAATGCCCACCCTACAAGACTACGCCGGTGGTGCAGTATCGATGACCACGCATCGCTATACGATCAGTCTGGAGCGTCAGCCGGACGGGGGGTTTCACGCGTTTTGCCCGGCGTTGCGGGGTTGTCATTCGCAGGGCGACTCGATCGACGAGACGGTGGACAACATCCGCGAGGCCATCGAGGCGTTCCTGGAAAGCGTCGAAGCCCACGGCGAGCCGATTCCCCGTGAGGACCTCCTAATTCGGCCCGTCGAGGTTGCCTTGTGAGCCGGCTTCCGGTGGTCTCGGCGCGCGAGGTCATTCGCGTGGCCGAGCAGCTGGGGTTTGCGTACTTCGTAGGGTGGGCATCGCCCACCGGATTGCACGGGGTCGCGTTCAAAGAGGTGGGCAGTGCCCACCCTACAATGTCCTTCCTTTCCCGGCGTACTCGTTCACGCTCCCGCCTTGGTCGCGTTCACATCCGCGGTGAACTCTTCGTTTTGAAAGATTGGCGTTCGATCGCGCATGGCCACGCAAGCGTGGACCATGCCACCCCGCGGCGGTATCATGGCCTGCCGTGGATCGAGGCAATTCATTCGCCGAACGGGAGGAAGATCATGGCCAACAAGTCGATGGAGAACGTGTTCGCGGCGCTGCGCTTCGCGCGGACGACGCTGTTGTCGCTGTTCGAGGATTTTCCGCGTGACAAGGTCTGTCACCAGTTGACCCCGGGCGGCAACCACGCCCTGTGGATTCTTGGGCACATCGCCTTCGAAGACGATGTGATGATGACCATGCTCGGCCGCAAGCAAGCCAAGTGCCCGGCGGAGTGGGCGAAGCTGTTCGGCATGGGCTCGACGCCCGTCGGGCAGGCGTCGCACTACCCGAAGCTCGACGAGTTGCTTACCGCGCTGGCCGACCGGCGGGAGGAGTTCATCGCCTGGCTCGGCTTGCGCACCGACGCCCAACTGGCCGAGCCGCTGCCCAAGGAACTGATCGGCTTCGCCCCCAACGCGGCCGCGCTGGCCAGCTCGCTGGCGTGGCACGACGGCCTGCACACCGGTCAACTCACCATGCTCCGCCGCGATCTGGGGCTGAAGCCGAAGTACGGGTAGAGAGACTTCGACCGGCAAATCTCCGTAGGGTGGGCACCGCCCACCGGATCGCACGAGTCGGCGTTCGAAGAGGTGGGCAGTGCCCACCCTACAATGCTGGTGAATCGGAGGCGCCGCGAAGCGTTCAACGGAGTCAATGCCATTCTTGGATATCGTCCATTGGAGATTATCAGTCCGCCGGAGGTGTTTGATGAATGATTCTGGGCTACAAGGCCGTGAACAGGTCTGGGACTGGAAACGACGGGCCGAAGAGTTGACTCGCGGGATGTCGCATCATGAGTTAATGGATTTCTATCGCCGCGAGGCGGAGGTCGCGGAACGGAAGCTCGGCGTGCGACTCGTGGTACAAGCCGCGTCTTTTCACGACGCGGCCCAAGGCGGCCGTTCGCCGCAAACGGGGCGATGAAGGCGAAGCGAAAACCCAGAGCGACGGCAGGCGAACGGGCGTTTGTCCGCGACATGAAACGCCGCTCGGCGTTCGACCGGCAATCGTCGGGTCGATGACCCGACCTACATGTACGATGGCCGCTCGGCGAACGCCCGAACGAACCGGCGCTGTAGTGCAATCAAGCGTGTCCGTGGCCCGGCGAATCGCGTGAGTCGTCGCCCGAAGCGCCGGATTGTGTTGGCGCTGAAATCTGGGAGGAGCGAAAATACCAATGGGAGGGCGATTAAGAATGCCTTTTAAGGAATGGCCTAACTGGGCTCGCGTTGTGGTTTATGTTTCGGGAGCGATCACCTCAGCACTAATTGGAGCTTATGCCAAACAGTTTGTAGACAGGGCAGTCATTCGTGTAGCCGTTGACCAAATCTCAATTGCCATCCCCACACCCGAACAGCTGATCGCGGACGGGATTTCGCGCCAACTTAGTGGCGCGTCGTCCGATATGGGCTTTTCGCCAAGTCCCGAACTTAATCGACTTGCCAAAGCATCGACATGGACGCCGGAATTCGACGAGAAGGGATCCTTGGACGACTATCTCCCCTGGGTGCATACGATTCGGGACCGCTCTGAAGAGCTTTTGCGGGAAATCCCTGCGTTTCGAAGGCGTATGCAAGACTGGCCGACTATTGATCTTCGCCTAATTAAAGAAACATGACTTCGCGGCACGATAAAAGGGTACATGAGACCGCAAGGAAGCGCCGAGGAGTTGGAACGTCGTCGCCGGCGGGCGGTGGCGTTGGTTCAGGAGG
>JABFSN010000242.1 GCA_013140575.1 Phycisphaerales bacterium
GTGCATGTTTGAGGCCATCCCGAAGACCCCCTCACCCTGACCCTTCACCCTTCCGCCTTGGTCGGGTTCAGCCCCGGGTACGGGGGAGAGGGCGAAAAGGGTGCGCATTCACGGGGGTAGGATAAACGACGTTCGTGCGGGATCGTGAAGTCGCAACCTGGGTGGAGTCGCAACATGGATGAAGTCGTAACCTGGGTGGGGTCGCAACGTGGGTGAAGTCAGAACGGTACGATGAGCTTGCAACGGTACGATGAAGTCACAACGTACGATTCAGAAATCGGTTGAGATCAGCGGGCGGGGGCTGTTTACGGGGACGGCGTCGAGCCTGCGGTTTCGGCCGGCGGCGGCGTATTCGGGGATTCGGTTTTTGCGGGTGGATCAGCCGAAGCCGATCTGCATCGCGGCCGTGGTGGAGAATGTGTCGAAGCGGGCGCGGCGGACGTCGTTGCGGAACGGGACGGTGACGATCGAGACGGTGGAGCATTGTCTGGGGGCATGCGCGGGGTTGGGGATCGACAACTTGGACGTGGAGTTGAGCGGGGACGAATTGCCGGGGGTGGATGGCAGCTCGATGCCGTTCGTGGTGGCGCTGACCGAGGCGGGCATCTGCGAGCAGGACGCGGTGCGTGACGAGTTCGTCATTTCGGAAGTGATCCGGGTGGTGGATGGGGACAGCGAGCTGGTGGCGTTGCCGCCGTTGGAAGCGGCGTCGGAGGGGTTGGAGATTTTTTACGATCTGGATTACGGCACGTCGGGACCGATCGGGCGGCAGATTTTGTCGATCCGCATCACGCCGGAAGCGTTCGTGAAGGAGATCGCGCCGGCGCGGACGTTTGTTCTGGAGGCCGAGGCGGCGGCGATGCGGAACAGCGGGTTGGGCCGGCATTTGACGTATTCGGACGTGGTGGTGTTCGGGCCGGACGGTCCGATCGAGAACGCGCTGCGCTTTCCGAATGAATGCGTGCGGCACAAGGTTTTGGATTTGATCGGCGATTTGGCGCTGGTGGGGCGGCGGGTGACGGGGCGCGTGCATGCGCGGAAGAGCGGTCATTCGTTGAACCACGAACTGGTGCGGGCGATTCGGGGGGCGATGGCGCGGGCGGAATCGGCGCGGGCGTTGTCGGCCGACCCGGTGGTCAATACCGAGCGGGTGCAGCGGATTCTGCCGCATCGGTATCCGTTTTTGATGATCGACCGGGTGGTGTCGCTGGAGGGGACGCGTCGGGCGGTGGGGATCAAGAACGTGTCCATTAACGAGCCGTATTTTCAGGGGCATTATCCCGGCCGGCCGATCATGCCGGGGGTTTTGATCATCGAGGCGTTGGCGCAGATCGGCGGGGTGTTGTTGTCGCAGGAATTGGAGCACAAGGGGAAGATCGCGGTGCTGTTGAGTCTGGACAACGTGAAGTTCCGGCGGGCGGTGGAGCCGGGGGATCAGTTGTTGCTGGTGGCCGAGGCCATTCGGGTGACGCCGCGCGGGGGGCAGTTGCGGTGTCACGCGAAGGTGGGCGAGGCGTTGGTGGCGGAGGCGGTGATTCGGTTCGGGATGACGGACGCGAACCGGGCGTAGAGAAGACGGAGGGCGGAGGGTACGGAGTGGCACGGGCATCCTGCCCGTGGGATCATGGCCGAGACGGCCATGCCACAAGACATGGCCAAGACGGCCATGGCACGGATCATGGGCTGGAAGCCCATGCCACGGATTTCGCCACGGACGGACAGGGAGCCATTGATGCGGCCGACATCGTTAAGGGCGGGTGGGACGCGGATACACGAGCTGTCGCTGGTGGACGCGGGGGCGAAGATGGGCTCGGACGTCGAGGTTGGTCCGTTTTGCGTGGTGGGGCCGGATGTTTCGCTGGATGACGGGTGCCGGTTGATCAGTCATGTGTCGATCACGGGTTGCACGACGGTGGGGGCGAAGTGCGAGTTTTACCCGGGCAGCGTGATCGGGATGCCGCCGCAGGATTTGAAGTACATGGGGGAGCGGACGTCGATCGACATCGGGTCGCACAACATATTCCGCGAGCACGTGACGGTGCATCCGGGGACGGAGAACGGTGGGGGGCGGACGCGGATCGGGAGCAACAATTTGCTGCTGGCCAACGTGCACATTGCCCATGATTGTCAGGTGGGGGACAAGTGCGTGCTGGCGAATTCGGTGCAGTTGGCCGGTCATGTGCAGGTGGAGTCAAACGTGGTGTTCGGCGGGGGGACGGGAGTGCACCATTTTGTCACCATCGGGCGGTACGCGTTCGTGGGGGGGATGTCGCGGATCACGCAAGACGTGCCGCCGTTCATGATCAGCGTGGCCGCGCGTGGGCCGCGGAGCGAGATTCGAATGATCAACGGGGTGGGGTTGCAACGTGCGGGATTCAAGGAGCCGGAGATATTGGCGTTGAAGGAGGCGTATTTGCGGCTGTTTTCGCGTCGGGCGCGGGCGTCGGGGGCGCCGATCATCAATTCCATCTACCGGATATTGAGCGAGGGTCCGGATGCCAATGTCGATTATCTGTGCCGGTTTTTGCTGCGGGCGTATGAGCATGGGCGGCATGGGCGGTATCTGGAATCGCTGCGGCACGATTCGAAGTGGCGCCGGCCGCTGGAGGGGGATGGGCAGCCGGGGCGGACGTAGCACGGGTAATCTGATTTGACTCGACGTTGACCGAGGCGGAAGAGTGTCACGCAAAGGCGCAAAGCACGCAAAGAGAAAAACACGCGAGAGCGCCGCTAGACGGTTGATTCCATGTCAGCGTCATTTCTGAAAGATCCAGTCGGGTGACAAGACGATTGCGCACTGCCGTCATCGGGGCCGGGCACATGGGGCGGCACCACGCGCGGATTTATTCCGAATTGCCGGGGTCGGAGTTGGTGGCCGTCTGTGACGTGGACGAGAAGCGTGCGGCGGAGGCGGCGCGGGATCGCGGGGCGCGGGTGGTGACGCGGGCGGAGGAGTTGGTAGGACAAGTGGATGCGGTAACCATTGCTGTGCCGACGGTCTATCACGCGGAAGTGGCGAGGCCGTTCATTGAGGCGGGTGTGGGGGCGCTGATTGAGAAGCCGATCGCGCCGGACAGCCGGACGGCGGAGAAGATGCTGGAATGGGCGCGGAAGAGCGGGGCGGTGCTGAGCGTGGGACACAGCGAGCGGTTTAATCCCGTGGTGCTGGCCATTGATCGCATGGGGGTGACGCCGAAGTTCATCGAGACGCAGCGGGTCAGTCCGTTCACGTTCCGCAGCGCGGACATCGGCGTGGTGTTCGACATGATGATTCACGACATAGACATTGTGCTGCACCTGGTGAAGTCGCATGAATACCGGGTTCACGCCGTGGGGGTGGCGGTTCTGGGGCCGCATGAAGACGTGGCCAACGCGCGGGTTTCGTTCGACAACGGGTGCGTGGTGAACTTGACGGCGTCGCGGTTGGCGCTCAAGACGGACCGGCGGATACGCGTGTTTTCGCCGGACGCGTATTTGACGATGGATTTTCAGCGCAAGAGCGGGCTGGCGGTGAAGAAAGATGCGAATCTGGATTTGATCCGCATGGCCCGAGAGCGGCATTTCGAGGATTTGTCGCAGATGAGCGGAATGGACTTCGGCAAGATGCTGAAGGTCGAGCCGTTGGCATTGGACGCGGTGGAGCCGTTGCGGGCGGAGATTGAGTCATTCCTGAATGCGGTGCGCACGGGCGGACAGGCGGCCGTCACCGGTGAAGACGGTCTGCGGGCGGTGCGGATGGCGGAAGACATCGTGGCGTCGATTCAGCAACATGATTGGGATCCGCAATCGAAGGCAGGCGGGTCTGGTTAGTTTTCTGCGCGAGCGGCGTCATCAGGTTGGCGGGAATTCTGACCGGCGGCGAAGATGGTGGGCAGTGCCCACCCTACGCTGGAGATGATTGCATATGCGGCAATCGCGGCCAACAGCGATGAAACATAGGGCCATTCGATTTGGGCGAAGTAGTGGCCCCAGAGCCAGACGGACATGCCGGTGATCAGGGCGGCGGCGGCGGCGAGGGGGCCGCCGAGGCGGGTGAAGAGACCGAAGACGACGACGGTGAAGACGCCGCTGCTGCCGAAGGCGGAGGCCTCCTCGACCAGCTCGAAGATGCCGCCCGATTCCAAGGCCAGAACCCAGGCGATCAACCCGAAGACGATGACGCCGCCGCGGGAAATGCGCAGCCGGGCGCGGGAAGACAGTTGGGGGCGAACGGAGGCGACGAGGTTTTCGCAGGTCAGCGACGCGGCGGCGAGCAGGGCGCTGTCGATGGTCGAGAGAATGGCGCTGACCAGAGCGCCGGCGAAGACGACGTAGAGAAATGGTGCGAGATGGGCCTGGGCCAGTCGCGGGAGGAACTGTTCGGCATGATCGAGACCGGGCAGTAGATGCGGGCCGACGAGTCCGAGAAGTGTCGGTATCAATGCAATCAGAAAGTAGAGCGCGGTGGCGGCGAAGCAGGAACGGCGGGCGACGGACGGCGTTTTGCAGGACAAGACGCGGGAGATGAGTTCCTGAGCGACGACGGAGCCGCAGATGGGCACCAGCCATGTTTCGAGGTGCGCGATCGGCGATACGTCCGATGGGAATAGGTTGAGACGAGAGGCGTCGACGGTGCGTGCGAATTCCTGAATGCCGCCGGCATGGGACACGACGACGATCAGCAGCACTACGATGCCCAGGATGAGCAGGATGCCCTGCACAAAATCGGTGACGACGTCGGCGAGCATTCCGCCGGCGACGGAGTAGACGATGACCACCATCGTGGCGATGGTCATGGTGGTGACCAAGGGAATGTCGCCGGTGGCGGAGAGGACCTGACCGAAGGCGCGGATCTGGGCGGCCGACCAGAGGACGGAGGTGGGCACCATGAGCACGACGGCCAATCGCTCGACGCCGGGTGAATAACGGGTGCGGAAGAGGTCGCCGAGCGTGTTGAAACGGCGGCGGCGGAGAGGGACGGCGAAGACGAGGGCCATCAGCCCTAGACAGAGTGTGTAACCGAACGGGTCGCGCGACCCGGCGGAGAGGCCGTCGGTGTATATTTCGCCGGCCGCTCCCATGCAGGTTTCGGCGCCGAACCAGGTCGCGAAGATGCTAAACGTGGCCAGAAGGAATCCGACGTTGCGGCCGGCGAGGATGTAGTCCTCCTCGCCGCGCACGCGCCGGGAGACGGCCAGCCCGATGATGAGCTGAACGACGATGTAAACGGCGATGCCGAAGAGGAGCCAGTTCATGGTTGATCCGCGCGGTGATTACGAGTTTCCGGATGAGGATTGCGGTGATCCATGTCGAACCTGGGCAATGGCCCATCCTGGTCGTTTGAGAGTCGGACAATACTACCGCATCGCTGCGGGTGCGTCCGCGGTTCTGGATCTATTCGCGCCGCCGCGCAGTGGGCCCGTTTGACAACTTTCATTTTGAGCCGGCCGAAGGCGGGAGAAGAATCTCGTCCGCTAGGCTGGATTCCTCGGTCGCTGGGCTCCCTCAGAATGACAAGCCGCGGGCGGGATTGGTCAAACCGACCGACGACCCGTAGGGGTTCCGGAATCCGCGGGCTCGCGCCCACGGCTCTGATGCGGGTCGTCGGGCGCTAATCATCGACAGGGGAGAGCGGGTTCAGAACGCACTCTCACGGGCAGGGATCGGAGAGGGCGTAGGGGGCGCCGGAGAAGGCGTCGAGGACGGCGAGAATGTCGAAGATGTCGATGAGGGCGTCGGGGACGGCGCCGGTGAGGTCGACCTCGTGAAACGTGCATTGGGAGAAGACGCCGGCGAAGCCGTCGAGGACGCAGAGGATGTCGAATATGTCCACGCCGCCGTCGTTGTTCGTGTCGCCCCAAGCGTAGGTAAACGCGGCCATGGGCGAGGCCGGTACGCCGGTGTATTCAGCGAACATGCGGAAACCCGCACCGGGCAGAACTTCGTCGTCGCGGATGACGATGGTACCCCACGCGTCGGCGTTCTGAACGAACTGTGTTGGTTGCAACGAACCGTCGGGCTGAACGTAGTGGGCGATGCAGGCGACGTCGGGGTCGACCTGGTCGCCGGACAATCGAAGGGCGACGGGTCCGGAACCGGGCGCCGGGGTCACGGAAAGGTAGCGCGGTCCGAGCGCGGCGATGGTCGCGGTCGGCAACGGACTGGCCGCGACCTCGATGGTCAGTGCGGCGATCGATCCCGCGGCGGCGGGTTGCACCTGCCAGAAGGGATCGCCGGTCGATGCGGCGGTGATGGCGGTGGCGATGAGATTCGAGGGCGTCACCGCGTATACGCCGACCGTTAATGGAGCGGTTAACGACCCGGTCGCGATGACGGCCTCGCGGTTGCGGGCGACGTCGGTGACGACGGTTCCGATGGGGAACGGGGCGTAGACGACGGAATTTCCGATGGTGTTTTGGAGGCCGCCGACCTGAATGAGCGCGCCGGCGGATGGGGTTCCGCCGAATCCGATGGGGTTGGTGATGCCGACGGGCAAAACGAATTGCGACATGGGCGATGACGACGGGGTGTTCATCGCCGCCAGCGGGCCGCCGTCGAACGACAGATCAAACAGGATGGCGGCCAACCCCTGGTTGTCGGCGTCGGCGAGTTTCGCACGCACTTCGAAGTTCACGACGGCTCCCGGGGCCACGATCACCTGGCTGGAGAGTTCGGCCGTGACGCGCAGGTTCAGGTCGGACGCGGATGAGGCCGCGGCAAAGATCATTACGAGGAAAGCAGCGCGACGCATGGACGGATCACCCCCGGTTGCGGACACCGACCGAGCAGACCAACCGGTGATGATACCAGAAGCGATGGTCGGCGGCAACGATCGAGTACGAAAGTCGAATGGGGTGCAGAGCCAAAATGGGAGCACCGGATTGGATACGGGTTTCACCCGCCCTCCGGGCGGCGGTAGTAAAGGGAGCGTCATCCAGGGACTGAAGTCCCTGGCTAGTGTTCCGTCACACCTAATTTTTCGGGGTGGCACGGGCAAGCGTACTCGCTTGCCCGTGATCTCCGACTTTCGGCCTCGACTGCGATTTTCAACGCGCTGGCGGGTTTCACACGGACAACGGAGTACCGTTGTCCGTGCCACCCGACCCGAAACTTAATCTGCGTCACAACACTAGCCCGCATTTCTCACCGGGTGGATGACAAAAGGCTGCCCTTCGTGGGATAAACAGGGTGTTACGAGCCGGTTTATCGTTCACGCAGGAGCAGCCTGATGTGCGCAGAGTGTAACCAGGAGTCGT
>JABFSN010000241.1 GCA_013140575.1 Phycisphaerales bacterium
GCCGCTCCACCACCGACACCTCCTGCCATGGCATGTCCGATCTCCTTCACGGAGAGCATCACGCCACAACCCAAAAGTGTCACCCATGTCCCCGTACAAGTGTTACCCATGTCCCCGGTCCATACACAATAGCAAAGGTTGGGGTCGCGATGATCGAACGGGCGAAGCGCGTTCGTTCGGCGGTGACCGGAGTACGCCGATAGACCGTCGCGGACACCGCTCTCCATTACGGAAAGGGCGCAAGAATCGCGTCTCACGCCGATCGAGAACGAAGCGTCGGTCACGATGCCCGGCGACGAGTTTCCACGCTCGAACCATCGTGACCCCACCCATCGCCGCGCGATAAATGGGGCACCCAGCCTTCGGGCCTCTCTCCCGATTTGACTTCTCGACTTTTGGACCCTTCGACGTTTCGACGTTTCGACGATTCGGTGTTTCGCCGTTTCTCCGCCGTGCCTCCGTCCCTTCCTCTTGCCCCTCCCCAATCTGCGCCAATCTGCGAAATCTGCGGATACGCTTCTCCCTCTGTGCTCTCAGTGTCCTCTGTGGCTTCCCTCTTTCTTGATTCGTTCGTGAACCAACAAAAACCCCCGGCGGCTCGAAAACCGTCGGGGGTTTGAATGAACAATCAACTCGTGCGGCGAACTACGCGCTGCGGCGACGGCGAACCCAGCCGACCACCGGCATGCCCAGCACGGCCAGCAACGCCGCGCCCGGCGCGGGAACCGGCGTCACCGACTCCACCAGCACCACCAGGTCGTCGTAATCCGCGTCCGACCGGCCCAGCACGACGTCCTCGAACGCCACGATCACTTCGTCGCCCGAGAACGTGCCCGGCGCGAAGCCCGGCAGTTGCAATTCCGTCGCGTCGTCGCCCTGATAGATCAAGGCCTGGGCGTCGCCGCCGTTCAGGCTGTCTTCCGAATAGAACGTCTCGTCCAGCGTGTCGTCACCGCCGTACACGTCCAGGTAGAACCCGAACCGGTCGCCGAAGCCCGTCGCCACCGTCACGAAATTCACCTTGATGTCGCCATTGGCCATGAACGAGATGATCGCCTGATCACCCGCTCCGTCGGCCCCGTCGAACACCTCGGCCTTGTTGCTCGGATCACCGGCACTGTAGATGCCGAAGCGATTCGTGCTCGCGAAACCGGCCAGCTCAATGATGAACGTGGCCACGGCCCCGCCGCTCGCCTGGTTCTCGAACAACGCGCCGCTGATCTGACTGGCCTCGGCGTCAATCCCCGGCCCGCTGACGTACAGGTCGTCGAAAACGTCCTGCAGCGCGCTGTTGCCCAACGCGATCGGGCGGACGTTCGTCGCATCGGCCGACGCCACGCCCGCACCCACCCCCATCATCAGAAGAACCGCCAAAAACTTCACCCCATTATTTGCCACTCAAGTCTCTCCTGTTCCCCGAAAAGCCAACTCAACCCCCAATTGCACTTCGACCCCACACCGCGCCACAAGGCCGCGGCGATGATTCTAGGCCGCCTGTCGCTCGGAATCTACCCCCGGTTCCCCCAAAACCCCAATCCGCCGCACGATGCGTTATCGCCCGTACGGGTCAAACCTTTTTATCGCTCGTTCCAACGCCACCAGCCCATGCAACCAAACCCCAGCATCGCCAGCACGACCGCCCCCGGCGCCGGGATCACTTCCTCCAGGAACGGCGTCTCCTGCATGCGCAGGCCTTCAAACGCGAAGTCGATCGGATCGCCGTTCGCGTCGAACACCTTGCCAATATCGAATTCGAGCGCGAACACTTCGCCGTCGGCCAGTCCGCCCATGCCAAAATCCAGTTCCAGCGCCGCTCCGTCGCCGAAGTTGATAATGTTCATCGACAGGTTGCCGGTGTCGTAAGCGCCGAACGGCGTGAACACGATGTCATCAATCGTGATCGATCCGTCGTCCAACGGAACCGTTCCGCCTTCGCCGGCCGCATAGAAACTGGCGAACTGAAGTTGAATCACGAACCGCCCCCACGCGTCGCCGGTCGTATTGAAGATGGTCTCCAGCGCGTGGATCGGCGGCTCGTTGCTCGGAAACAAATATTCCAACTCGTGCGACCGATTCACGTCCGTGTCGGCCATATCAACTTTGAAATCCTTGACGATGTCATCGAACGTACCGGAGATATTGAAAAAGTCGACGTTCACCGCGTCCGTCCCGAAATCGTCCGCCTGCCCCGGCGACGGCGACGGATCGGATGACGCGCTGCCGTTGTGGGCGATGATTTCAGCCCGCGACGATTGCGTCGCAAACAACAACGCCGCCGCGATTAAGAAAACGATTGAGCTTCGACGCATGACACCTATACCCCAGCGATGCGCGACTGCCGCCGGATGCGCACCAATCAACCGCGCGCCCCGGCGTTCGCTAGCCTTGCCCCGTCCACGTTCGCGGATCCACGAAATGGAACCACCCCCGATTTCTCAAAACTAGCGATCGCCGCTTGCCATGTCAATGCCCATTGTTCCCATCCGCTCCAGCCGAGTCGATCGAATCGGCGGCGCTTTCCAAAATTGTCGTTTTCGGACCAACACGTCGGTCGATAATGTTTGTACAAATTGAACAATCAATGCAAATCCTATTCAGGCAGACACTCATGAACCTAACAAGCGCTTGTTTGTTTCTGATAGCTTATCCGCCCACGACACGTATCGCTATAGCTTCATATTTTGAACCTTCAGAATCTGCCGCCGCAACATGTTGTGGGCCATCAGTTACAGCCGAACTGCATCACGATGCGCCCGCCGACGCAATCCGGGTCCAGTTAGAAACGGAAAACGGAGCCGGCCGAACCATCTGGAACGGATATGAATTGGTGACTGCGGATGGCACTCCGTTGATCACCCCCTGCGAGATATCCAACGTTGTTCCGGGGTGGCATCTGATTGAGGTGGTGGGTGATGAGCGCGGGTATGGAAGGCGGCTGGTCCGGATTCAGGTGGACTCGGGTCCGGTGCGGTTGTCGCTTGCGGACGGGTTGGGGGGCACGGCGCGGCCGCGGGATGCGCAGTCGTATCCGAAGTGGGTGATCGGCGCGGGTCGGTTGATGGCGGCGGTGGCCGGGCCGGGTGATCGGATTGACGCGCTGGGGGCGCTCGGCGGCGGGCGTCTGGAATTGATTTCCGTTGACGGTGATGACGGCGTGGCCCGGGTGCGATTGGCGGTGGATCGGTTTGACGGGGATGCGGTGCGGTGGTTCGCACCGGTGGCCGGGCGATGGAGCTTGGCCGACGGGGTGTTGATCGGCGGCGGGGAGTTGGTGGCGCAGGCGATGTGTCTGGCGCCGTGGATGGACCGGCCGGTGGAGGTTGTGGCGGGCGCGGAATCGGACGGGGTGTTTGAATTGAACATTTGGGATTCGCAACGGGCGCGGCTCGACGGCACCTCGGCAACCGGACGGGTTCATTTCGGGAAGATGGAGTCGGACGCGGAGACGGACTGGGCGGAAGTGTCGTCCGGTGGCACCGCGGGCGACAACCGGTACGGGTTTCGGATTCCCGGGGGCGCGCGGAACGTCGTGTTGCGACTTGACGGCCGCACGGTGCACGGTTCGGTCAACACCGACGGCGGCGGGTTGCCGATGACGACGGTGCGATCGGCCGGCGTTGCGTTGGGAGCGTTGTACGTCGGATTCGGCGGGGGACGGGAGAACCGTTTGCGAATCGAGCGCTTGACCGTTACCGGGTCGATCGACCCGTATGATGAGACGGTGAATGCGCTCTTGGGCATGGGCGAGGCGTGGTGGGGCGACGGTCGGGACGTGGAATTGTATTACAGCGGCGGCGGGCACATCGTGCGACTGGTGCAGAATGGGGAGACGCTGTTGTGCGAGCCGCGGATGCCGGCGTGGATGGAGATGGCCCATACGATCCGGCACAAGGCGGTGCGATTGAGATACGGAGACGTAATCGGGTTCGAATTGGCGGGCGCGGACGAGGAGACGGCGGTGCTCGTGCTGGGGGTGGACGTGGAGACGGGGCGCGTGGTGCTGGCGTCGCATCCGTTGACGTGGCGGGGCAGGACGGGACGAGGATCGGACGGGTGGTTCAATGCCGATGATTACGCGAAGGCCGATGGATCGGCGTTCGACGTGAACGTGGTGCGCGTGGGCTCGGGTGATCGCGGCGAGGTTTTGTCGAGTTGGTGGAAACTGCTGGGCAGACCGTTTCCGGGGATGGGGGTGACAGTGCCGGCAGGCGCGGACGCGATGAGCGCCATGAAGACGCGGATTCGTTAAGGCGTGGTCGGCACTAACTGGCGCGAAGGCGTCGGGAATGGACAGGATTAACAAGATTGACAAGATGTTGAAGAGCGGGGCGCGTCTGCTTGCGAAACGGAGTCGGGGACGGAGTTCGCGGGAAGGGATTCCCGCCGTGGTGGGTGCGAGAAGGGATTCTCGCACCAGCGGAACAGGCGCGCACGCGGCGGAAATGGACAGGATTAACAAGATTGACAAGATGGTGAAGAGCGGGTCGCGTCTGCTTGCGAATCGAAGTCGGGGACGGAGTTCGCAGGAAGGGATTCCCGCCGTGGTGGGTGCGAGAAAGGATTCTCGCACCAGCGGAACAGGCGCGCACGCGGCGGAAATGGACAGGATTAACAAGATTGACAAGATGGTGAAGAGCGGGTCGCGTCTGCTTGCGAAACGGAGTCGGGGACGGAGTTCGCGGGAAGGGATTCCCGCCGTGGTGGGTGCGAGAAGGGATTCTCGAACCAGCGGAACTGGCGCGTATGCGGCGGGAATGGACAGGATTAACAAGATTGACAAGATGTTGAAGAGCGGGGCGCGTCTGCATGCGAAACGGAGTCGGGGACGGAGTTCGCGGGAAGGGATTCCCGCGGTGGTGGGTGCGAGGAAGGATTCTCGCACCAGCGGAACAGGCGCGTACGCGGCGGAAATGGACAGGATTAACAAGATTGACAAGATGGTGAAGAGCGGGTCGCGTCTGCTTGCGAAACGGAGTCGGGGACGGAGTTCGCGGGAAGGGATTCCCGCCGTGGTGGGTGCGAGAAGGGATTCTCGCACCAGCGGCTCCCGTCGAACCCGCCGGCACACATCCGCTTCATGTTGAAGAGCATCTTCTTCGGGTCCATCATGGTCTGCAGGCGTTGGCACAAAGAGATGATCCCCGCGCGGATTCGTCTTCGCCCCAACGGGGCGACGGGCTGTAGCCACGGGTGGAGCGACGCGGCTCTGCGCCTCGCGGAACCCGTGGAAGACGTGACGGAAACGCGGGCCGCCCCGGCAAGGGCGGAGGAACGACTACGGCTTGATGACCAGCTTGCACGTCAAGGAGCGGCCAGCATAGGTCCGTGACTCCTCGATGGTTCGACGGAGTTCTCGCCCATCTGGGATGAGCGCATTGGGATCATAGATAAAGAAGATGATGGTGTCGCACGTCGGACTGTGGCGGTAAACCTCGATATCGTCGTGCAACTCCTTCGAGATGGCTTTGCCATGCGCCTCATCGCGGACGTACTTGGCTTCGATGACCAGCCGGAGTGACCGAGAGACGAAGTCGCGAATCGTGAATCGATTCGCCACCTTGTCAGTTGGAGTCTCCCAAACGAGGTCCCGCACCCAAGATCGCAGAATGACGTAAAGCGCGTCCTGCACATCCGATTCGGAATCAAGCGCCAACACGGCGCCCGTGCTTCGCCGAGTGTTCAGATATCGCACTATCTCGGAGAACTCGTGAAGCGCGACAAGCACGTCATCAATTGCCCCGCTGCCGGGGGAGGATGCCGATCGGCTCGCCGATGCCAAAGCCGAAAGCCCGCCGAGCATCGACGCTGTACGCGTGTACTTATCCACCGTTCTGGACCCCACGGCCGTAGATGTACTTGCCGATGTCCTGAATGATCGCCTCATAGTCACGGGTTGTCTTGTTCTCTGGAAGGTGGATGTGAAGGTCGATTTTCACTGACGGGAACGTACCACCGCCGGTGTCTCCGCCGCCTGTTCCGGCACCGCCTTGGTCGCCTCCTCCCGACGCTTGCCCCGCACCTCGCACCGGGGCACCCGTGAAGGACGCCGACTCACAGAGAGCCTTGAATGTCTGCATCTGGCGGCGAACGAGGTCCACTGAACCCCCGGCATGGACGTTGAACACCCCCTCGAGGGCTTCGTCGCTTTCGTTCTGCGGGGAATGCGAGACATTGAATATGTCGGCGTAGATCTCGCGGATTTTGGCACCAAGCGCGGTGGGGCCGGTCGCTTTGTTCATGAACTCGACGTAGAGTGGAGTCGGTTCACCGCTCGATGCGATTAGCCCCACTTTCTTCAGGACAGCAACCGCGGCGCGGAGATTGGAGTTGACACTCTTTGAACATTCCCAGCTTACGACAAGCGCAGGATCGACCTTTGTGGGCTTCGGTTTGGTGGGGATGGCCTGCAGGATTTTTCGGAGTACACCAGGAAGATTCGTGTAGGGATACTTGGGCTCCGAATGAACTGATTTGGATTTCTTTGCCACGAAAAAACCTCCATGTGTCGGGTTTCAGTAATGATAATGTACTGTTCGCGCTCCTGCACGGCAATGACCGGTGCCGTCGACGAAGTGATTCAACCACTAATGCCGGGGCTGCCGCCCCCGGCACCCCCGCTCGGACAAGAAATTCCTCCGCCCCTGCCGGGGCGGGTCGTTGAAACGTCACGCTTTCCACGGGTTCCGCGTCGGCGGGCTGCGCCGCGCCGCCGCTCCACCCGTGGCTACAGCCCGTCGCCCCGTTGGGGCGAAGTCCGGGCGCGATGGGCGATGTTGGTGCCGCGGTGTGGTACGGCGCAGCTCCGTCTTTCTGCGGGCTCGTCTTTCCGGCGATGGAGGCGCCGGAAAAAGGGCCTTCCCCTTCCTCTGACAACAGCGGACGATCGACGGTTCGGCGCGGTCGGTCGGCGACGCCCGCCGCTCGGTCTCGCCCGGCGCGCCGACGAGGGCCACCGAGTGGAGCGTCGAGGCGCGCGCGGGCGGCAGGCATCGTCGCGTTTCCGCACACGCCTGCCGCCACGGTGCCCGGTTCTGATGGGGACGTCGGCGCGGTGCGTCCCGCCACTTGCTTGGTGGGTTCTGATGGCGATCGGCGACCCGGAGATTCAATGTGGCGGGCACGAGCAATGTCGTG
>JABFSN010000212.1 GCA_013140575.1 Phycisphaerales bacterium
GTCCCTTCCCCCTTCTCGCCTTTCCGCCCACCGTCCAATAATCCATGCACTGGCACCCCCGACCCCCGCTGATCGACGATTCCGGAAAATCCTTAGCGCGCTGCCGGAGTTATTTAGATGGAGGCCGGCGTGTTATTCCGCGGTCGCGGATTCCGCGCTCAGCCAAGGACGGTCACTCCGGGGCCAGAGCGGCGTTCGGGTCGGGTGGCACGGACAACGGTACTCCGTTGTCCGTGGGGTGTGCGAGCATTGATGAAATCAAGGCGCCGCACGCCGGGCGAGACCACGGGCAAGCGAGTACGCTTGCCCGTGCCACCCGAAGAATTAGGTGCGACGGAGCACTAGGGCAGCGATTCGCCGAGCCAGGGACGGGTGGCCGGTGCGGTGCCGGAGAGCAGTTGGCGGAGGCGGATGAGGTCGGCCGGTTGGACGAACTGGTTGCGGTCGAGGTCCATGAAGGGCGCCAGGCCCGCGGGCGGCGGGGGGACGGTGCCGGCGTAGTATTGCCGGAAGCGGATCATGTCAGATGGCGTCACCATGCCGTCTTGATTGATATCGCATGGGAGGAAGCCGTATTGAACGGACACGTTGGCGAGGTTGCCGGACAGGTCCATGACATCGGCGTGGATGGTCGTGTATTGATCGACCGCGATGGGGCCGCTGAGCGTGATCTCAACGGTGGGCATCGCCGACACGTCGATCGACTGGATGGCCGGGGCGTTGCCGCCGGTGACGTCGAGATCGAACGCGGCCGCCGTCAGCGGTCCTGTCGGGGCGACGACGCGTTCGGAGAAGTTAAGCGTGACGCGGTCGATGCCGCGGTCGAGGTTGATGCCATTGCTGCTTTCCTGGCGGGGGTCGATGTAGCCGTCGAACGGATCGGCGGACGAGAGCATCGGCGGATCGGCGTCCGCAAGACTGAACGTGCCCACCCAGGTTCGCCAGCCGGTGGTGCGGTATTCGTGGTGATACCAGAAGGTGCGATCGTCGGACGGGTCGACCACGATGCCGCCGTAGTCACCCCATCGGCCGCCGAATTCACTTTCGGGCATGGTGCTGGTCTGAACAATGGTCATGGGGCGCGTGGTGCCGGGTGCGTCGGCGGCCAGCCGTCCGGTGCGGCCGATGGAAATGAATTCGGTGGGGCTGACGCGGGAGAAGACCAAGCCCAGGTTGTCGTCGGGGTCGACGCCAATGGCGGGGAAGAACGTGCGGACGGATGGCCCGGCGTCGATTTCGCCCCATTGAACGACGGACGGGGCGGCGGCTTCGACGGTGGGCCAACCATTGGTGGCGATTTGATACCAGCGGACGAGAACGCGGGGATCGCCGGTGGCGCTGTGGCGGGTAATGTGGTGGGCGGCCCAGATGGAGCCATTGCGATAGACGCAGCTCCAGAAGCGGGCGTCGAAGGTGGTGATGCGGGTGTTGGTGCCCATTTGCAGGGGGCGTTCGGGAATGCGGTAGGCGGCGGTGTTGACATTAATTTCGTGGGGCTGCGGTTTGCCGAGCGGATCGGTGACGGCGTGTACGCGGATGAACGTGTTGTTGAACGATCCGGCAACGATTGCCTCGATGGCGTACATGGCATCGGCGGGGTCGTGCATGACCGGCAGGGCCCAGGCCTTGGTTCCCGAGAAGAGGTTGTAGTTGTAGACGGCGGCGTCGCCGTTCAGCAGTGGCGTTTTGTCCATGAACAACATCAGATGGGAATTGAGGCCGGTGAAGTCGGCGGAGAGATAGACCGCGTCCGCATCGACGGCGATGTTGGGGGAATCGATGGAGCCTTGACCGGTGCCGTTGATGATCGGGGTGACGTCGATGCGGTATTTGTGCCAGGCGCCGTTGGGATCGGCGTCGTCGGAAACGGCGAGCAGGAAATAGGATTCGCCCGTTCCGTTGGGTTGGGTGCGTTCGTTGGCCAATGCCATGAATCGGCCGCTGTGGGGGTCGTGGAGGACCTCGGGATCAAACACCTGATTGGTGGCGCCGAGTTCGCCCCAGAAGCCGAAGTTGTTTTCAAGCTGATCCTGAAAGGTCAGCGTGCCGTTCTTGTCGCGGAACATGATCTTGCCGTTGGTGATCAGGACTATGTGGTTAAGCCCGACGGCGATGTGCGGATCGGGCGGGTTCCAACCGGTGTCGGTGATGCCGACGAAACCGAAATCGGTCGTGCCGGTGGGTTGTCCGGCGGCGGCCGCGGGATCGGCGTCGGCGTCGTCGGGGGCGATGCGGTCGGGGTCGAAAACCGGCGGTTCGTGGGGGGATGGGGATCGAATGGTCGGTGTTGCGACGTCCTGCAGCTCGAGCGTCTGCGATTGGAGAATAGAATCCCCCGCCGCCGACGCGATGGGCCGGCCGGCCTGAATTCCGCAAGTGACCGTCGCCGGGTCGGAACCGGCGGTCGGATCGGGATCGAATTCGGCGACGCTGACGACGGCCGCGGATTTGTCCGTGTCGTCGGCGGCGCCGGACCAAGCCAACGTCAGTCGGCCCTGGTCATCGAAATGCGCCCGTTTGGCGCCGGTGGCGGCACGCAGTTCGTGGTCGCCCGCGGGCGCGCCGGCGCTGACGTGGATCGGTCGGCCGCGGGGGCGACCGGCCGAACTGAATGCGCGGGCGTAAATTTCCGTGGTGTCCGCCGCGGGCGTCCAGGTGTTCCACGCGACGGCCACGTCACCATCGGGCCTTGTGGCGATGGTTGTCGCGCCGATGTGGCCGGCGACGCCACGATCGACGCGCCAGGCGTTCGCCGCGCGATCGTGGGCATCGAAAGACCGGACGTAGATCTCGTATCCGTCGATTTCCGCGGTCGCCCACGCGCATGCGTACGATCCGTCGGGCCGCATGGCCAGCGACGGTTCGATGGGCATGCGCCCATCGGGCGGCTGGATCATGAATTCGTGGCCGCGGGGACGTGCGTCGCGGTCAAATCGCCGGGCGACGATGGCGGTCGGGCGGCCGTTCAATTCGGATCGGGCCCAGACGACGAGAAATCCGCCGTTCCGGTCGGTGGCGACGGATGCAACGTCGTCGTGCCAGGCGTTGGCACCGTCGACGGGGATGTCGTCGCCACCGGACTTGCCGTCAGCGGAGATCACGCGGACCATGATTCGGCGCGGGAGCGATTCGTTTTCAGCCGATGTCCAGACGACGACGGCGCCGCCGTCGGGTCGGGCGGCGATGGCCGGTCGTGACTGATTGCCGATGGTCGTGCGATTGACCGTTGTCTCGTCGGACGCGGCGCGCCCCTCGCCATCGAAGCGCCGTGCGATGATTCCGTTCTGGTCGCCGTCTTGTTCGAACGACTGCCACGCGAACCAGATCTCGCCGGTTGGGGCGATGGCGACGGCCGGGTTGGTCTGCATGTTTCGTTCGTAGGCGTTGACGTGGATCTCGGCGGACGCCGGATTGCCGGCGGGATCGATGATGCGTGCGTATATGCCGTAGGTGCCGGATTCCTGGCGGCGGCTGTGCCAGACAGTGACAGTCGCACCCAATGCGCCGCGGTCGAGGGAGGTCCCGTCCTGCGCGGCGGAGGTGTATTCGTTGACGCGGACGTGGAGCGGGCGGCGTGTGTCGATAGTCCATTCGCGGGTCGCGGGCTTATTCGGACCTGATCGCCCGCATTCGCAGGGACGCATCGGCGAGACGATTCCGTCCGGGTGCGACGAACCGCGGGCCGCGGAGCTGACGCCGACGGCGGACAGCACGACCGGGATGAACCAGCGGATGATCCTGTTATTGGAATTCACGATTTCAGCGGGAAGTGTCGCCGCCCCCATCCCCTCCCGGTGAACGACCACGACAGTCGCCGCAACCCGGCGAGCGGTGTTTCCAGTGGAAAAGGCCCCCGTGGGATTGCGGCGACTCAACGGTCGCGACGCACTCGATGATAGTCGCCGGCGGTTCGTACATCAAACCAGCACAGCGTTGGGGACCGGAAAACCCGCCGATGGCGTTTTGCGGGGCGATAAGCCGCGGGTCGGTTGCGGTGGTTCACGGACGTTGGGCGGGGGTTTGCGGCGGCGGATTTGGCCGTTTGGACGGATCATTGCGATCGGCGCCGGCCACCTGACCGGCCGACCGCGGCGGTCCGAAAGTTCCGCACAATTCGTCCGCGTCGCCGGCCAACGATGCTATAATACGTTGCACCGGTCGTGCGCGCCGTCCGACCGGCCGCACGTTGGGGGATGTCGCATGGACTGGAACGCGTTCCGCGACGAATTCGCCGTCACGCGTAACTACAACTTCCAAAACCACGCCGGGGTCGCGCCGATGTGCCGCCGGGCCGCGGACGCCGCGCGGCAGTATCTCGACGCCTGCACCGCGTCGGCGTACGTGGGCAACGGTTTCTACAAGCACGCGGAGCACGTCCGCCGGCTGGCCGCGCAGCTCATCAACGCCAAGCCCGACGAGGTGACGTTCGTCAAGAATACGACCGAAGGCATCAACCTGGTGTCCAACGGCTTGGTCTGGAAAAACGGCGACAACGTCGTGACCACGAACGTCGAGTTTCCGTCCAACGTGTATCCATGGGAAAACCTGGCCCCGCGCGGGGTGAAGGTGCGCATGGTCATGGAGGAAACGGGTCGAATCCCGATCGAACGGCTCGTCGAGGCCATCGACAGCCGCACGCGGGTGGTCGCGGTCTCGTCGGTGCAATTCGCGAGCGGCTACCGCACGGACCTGGCCACGCTGGGCGAACATTGCCAGGAGAAGGGCGTGTTTTTGTGCGTCGACGCGATTCAGTCGTTGGGGGCCATGCCCATCGACGTGCGGGGCATGCACATCGACTTTCTTTCCGCGGACGCACACAAATGGCTGTGCGGTCCGGAAGGCATCGGGCTGTTTTTCGTGGGCAAGGAGATTCAGGGGTATTTGAAGCCGAGTTGCATCGGGTGGATGTCGGTCAAGAACGCGTGGGATTTCGACCACGCCGATTTCGATCTGGCCAATTCGATCAGCCGGTACGACAGCGGCTCGTACAACCTGATGGGCATCTACGCGCTCGGCGGGGCGTTGGAAATGCTCCTGGAGATCGGCATCGATCAAATCTGCAACCGGGTTCTGTTTCTGACCGACCGATTGGTGACCGGACTTCGCGAGAAGGGCTATCGGGTTTTCAGCCCTCGGGAGCGGGCCGAATCGAGCGGCATCGTCTCGTTCAGTTCCGACGTACACGATCACCAGCAAATCCAACGCCACCTACTGGCCGAACATCGCCTGGTTCTGGCGGTCCGCAAGGGGCGTCTCCGCGCCAGCCCGCACTTCTACAACACCGAGAAAGAGATCGACCAACTCGTCGAGTTGCTCCCACGGCATTGATGAGGCCGTCGCGGTCCGGTCACGCGCAACATGCCATCGGTCGGCCTGTTGTTCCGTGGGGCGGTTGCGTTCCGGAGAAGATCATGAAACCCAAACTGTTTCGCGTCGTTCTACCGGTCTCGGGCATCGACCGTGCGGCGAAGTTCTACGAGGCCGTCCTGGGCGAACCAGGGATGCGCGTGTCGGCCGGGCGGCATTATTTCGATTGCGACGGGGTGATTCTGGCGTGTTTCGATCCGCGGGCGGACGGCGATGCGTGGGAGGCGAAGCCGCTGCCGGAATGGATCTACATCGCGGTCGATGATCTTCAGCGAACGTACGACACATGCGCAGCGGCGGGGGCGAAAATGGCGGACGGCGACGTTCACGGCGACCCGGCCGGCAAGATCGCCCGACGCCCGTGGGGGGAACGGTCGTTCTATGCGCACGATCCGTTCGGGAACAAATTGTGCTTCGTGGATCGCGGCACGATGTTCGTCGGGCGTTGAGCGCGCCGACCCCCGATCGCGTGCGGCAGGTGTAGGCCAAGGCCATTCGCTCACGACGCAATCGCAAACAAAATGGGGATTTGCGGGATGGTCTCGCCGTTCTCCAGTCGCTCAGCCAACACCCGTAGGGCGAGTGCTTCGGCGTTGGCTATGGCGTGCTCGCGCGATTGGCCATAGGCCAAAACGCCAGGCAATTCGGGAACCTCGGCGATCCAACGGCCGTCCTGCTCCTGCTCGACTTCAAGCGTCAGCTTCATGCCTATGAATTATGCCCGCACCAGTCCGAGGGACAAACCCTCCGAGCACGGTTCAAACTTCGGGTCGTTTTTGAGGAAAAATCGGGGCGACTGGCACTCGTTTGAACCGGCCTTACACGGCTTCGTGGACGCGTTCTCCGGTCCCGCGTTGCAACTCTCGGTGTTGCGGGACCTTATGCGTCGAACGGCCTGAGCCTTCCTTGGTGACCAGCCTATAGTAGCCGGGCGGGGGCGTCCGCTCAAACACGATCAGGCCGCGGCTCACGAGGTCGGACAAGTCCCGCTTGGCCGTTTTCTCGGCCACGCGGAAGTGCTTTTCGATGTCCTGGCGCTGCAGTTTGCCGCCCGCGCGGAGCTGTTCGAGGACCCAGTGCTGGCGGTCGTTCAACGCCCAGGCCAGCGATGAGGCGGTAGTGGTGGAACATGCGGCGTAGCCGACTGATCCTCGGCCGGAGTAAACTGTGAGCATGTACGTTTTTCGGCAAGCGACGTCCATGCGGTTCGGCGCTCTCGCCACAACGCTTCTCTTCATGCCGGACGCCTTGGCCGAGAGTGGCAGGCCCCTGCATCGCCTCCGAGCAGACGACTCGGCACGAGACCTCTCCGCATTGCTGGAACGCGAGTGTCGGACCCAGGAGCTTCCCGCCCTGGCGGCGATGGTCATCGAGGGTGATCGCATCTCCGCTCAGGGGGTGGGCGGCGTGCGGAAACAGGGTGATCCCACGAGGGCAACACTCCAGGATCGCTGGCATCTGGGCTCGTGCACCAAGGCGATGACGGCGACGATGATCGCCGCCTTGGTAGAGAGCAAAGCGCTCAAATGGGATACCACCGTTGAGGCGGCGCTGCCAGACCTCGGGGCGGACATGAACGCGGCGTACCGCAAAGTAACCATCGAACAGTTGCTTGGTCACCGCGGCGGCATCCGGCACGAATGGGACGTTCCGGGCCTGTGGGATCAGCTTTGGAGGCGGGAAGGGACGCCGACAGAAGAGCGGCGGCGCATGGCCAAGGTCATGCTGGCGCAAGAGCCGAAAGTGAAGCCGGGCGACTACTTCTACTCGAACTGCGGATATGGCATCGCGGCGCTAATGGCCGAGACCCTCACCGGCAAGGCGTGGGAACAGTTGATCCGCGAACTGGTCTTTGAACCTCTCGACATGCGCTCCGCAGGTTTCGGTGTTCCATGGGACGCGGTTCCTCCAACAGATCCTTGGCCACATGAGCGCGATGGGAAATCGGTCACGCCGGGCCCCTTTGCCGACAACCCGCCATCGATTGCTCCCGGCGGAACGGTGCACGCCACGATTACAGACT
Organism: Phycisphaerales bacterium; assembly: GCA_013140575.1. GTDB lineage: Bacteria > Planctomycetota > Phycisphaerae > UBA1845 > UBA1845 > JABFSN01. The sequence goes on from JABFSN010000212.1 coordinate 7,391, forward strand.
GGGCCAAGTTCGCCTTGGACCACCTGCGGGGTGATCGCGGTGAATCCGGCACGCTGTTCTCCTTCGGCACGTACCAACGCCTGCACCGCGCCCAACGGACCGGACCGGCGGCTGACGATTACGCCCTGGGCTGGATCGTCGTGAAGCGACCCTGGGCCAAGGGGGACGGACCGGCCGCTACAGGAAGATGCCTGCATCACGCGGGATCGAACAACTCCTGGTACGCGCTGATCTGGATCGCGCCGGAAAGGAACCTGGCCATCCTGTGCACCACGAACATCGGTGGCGATGGAATCTTCCCAAAAATCGATCACGTGATGGGGGCGCTGATCAACGACCTCTCTTCACGCCGTCACCCTTGAGGGCGGCGACTTTGCCGTGTGAAGCCCATGTCGGCTATCCCACACGGAGTTGAGCAGGTGATCAGGTGAACGGGAGACCGCAGGTGAGCGGAATTCCTGCTCGGATGTCGTCATCGACGGGCGGCGCTTCTCCGCTCGCCTGCTCACCTGTTCCTATGCTCACCTGCTCTCGATTTTGAGAGGCGAAGCCGCTCAAAATCGGGGCGACAGGATTTGAACCTGCGACTTCCTGGTCCCAAACCAGGCGCGCTACCAGTCTGCGCCACGCCCCGTGCACGTGGATGTTAGGCGAGCCGGGGATGAATGCCAAGGTGTGCGCGGGAAATGGATCGCGGAGGCCGGGGCGTGAGCGAGGGTGCTTGGTCGCCGAATCGCGCGGCAGTTCCTTCGCCCCTGCCGAGGCTGAAGTTGGGGGGAAGGGAGTCCCGCAAGTGTGGGTGCGGGAAGTGATTCTCGCACCAGGAGACACGATTGTGCTGATCGCCATTGGGGATGAAAAGAGGCGCGGGATCGGGCCCGGTGACCAGCGCGTCGCGTGCGCCCTCCGGGCTGGGGCAATAGAGGGGTCGTCGTCCAGGGACTGAAGTCCCTGGCTAAAATCGTGCGCCCTCCGGGCGGAAAATGCGTCACAGACGACTGTGTTTTCAGAGCAGTGGATCATCGCCAAACAGGTACGACCACGGAGACCGGACCGCGGTCGTTTAGGAGCGTGCCGTCGATTCGTCATGGCGACAGGACCGTTCGTCAGGACGACCGGACCGTTGGTCACGGCGGACGGGAGTTGTAGCGTGAGGCGAGATGCAGGATGCGGGCGATGAGGTCGGGGTATTCGAGGCCGACGGCGTTGGCGGATTCGGCGAAATCCTCGCCGGCGGACAATTGCGGATTGGGGTTGGCTTCCAACAAGAACAACTGACCGTCGGCCCGCAGACGCAGGTCCATGCGGGCGTAGCCGCTCAAGCCGAGAAGACGATAGACGCGTTTGACCGTGTTCACGATGCGGCGCTCGACGCCGTCGGGCAGTTCGGCGGCGGCCTGGGTGACGATGCCGGCTTGTTTCTGATAGTCGGCGTTCCATTTGACGCGTTCGGTGGCGATGCGCGGGGCGCCGTCGGGCAAGTCCTGGAAGAGCATTTCCCACACGGGCAGGGCCAGCAAGCGTCGATGGCCCAGAACCCCGACATACAATTCGCGGCCGTCGATGTACTCCTCGACGATGGCGTCGGTCTGCAACTGGTCGTGAACGAACTGAACGCGTTCGACGAGCTTGTCGGCCGATGCGACCACCGACGCCTGCGAAATGCCCACCGATCCCTGCTCGGTGGTGGACTTGACGATGGCGGGAAGATGAAAGCGGCGCGGCGGCTTGATCGACTGGCCGCGGGGGAATACGTGGAAATCGGGCATGCGCACGCGATGGTAGCGCAAGATGTTTTTGGTGAGCGCTTTGTTGCGCGCGATCAGCAGGCCGTAGGGGTTGCAGCCGGTGTAGGGCTGCCGCATCAGTTCCAGATAGCCGAGGACGAAGGGGACGTATTCGCCCAGGCCGCGGAATTCCTCCAGGAGATTGAACACAACGTCGGGCCGGGATTCGATGATGGCCTGGCGGATGACGATGAAATCGTCGGACACGCCGAGCGGATGGACGTCGTGCCCCATTTTCCGCAACGTCGAGACCACGTCGTATTCGGTTTGGAACGGGGCGGTCTCTTTTTCGGACAGACCCTCGATGGATGCCGGGGGCAGGAAATCACTGTGCATCAGAACGATGACGCGCAGCCGTTTCTTCATCGCACCATCCGGTGGTGACCGCCGTGCAGGAAATTCATGGTTTGCACGGTCAGCAGCACGGCGGCGTCCAGTTTCGTCCGTTCGGGGGGCTGGTGGACGCGGAGGCGCAACTGCCGGCACCTGCCTATCATGTCGGTCAGCACGCGGTGAATCGTGTACTGATATTCGCCGGTCCATGCGGCCACGAGGCGACGGACTTCCGGGGTGACGCGGCGCAGGAACCTGCCGGCCGGTTCCTCGCGGGCGTGTTCGGGTCGGTCGGAAAACAGCCGGCGCAGGTCGCGGTCGTAGAAATCGGGGTGGACGAGGCCGTACTTGTCGCGTTTGCGGTCGTAATAGGCGCGGAGGGTGGTACGCAGGGCGTGAAGGGGTTCGCACAGTTCGTCGGACCGGACGGGGGGGGTCGCGGAGCCGATTTCGTGCATCAGCCGGTCGACGTATTCGAGCTTCTGCAACGCCGGCCAGCCGGTGTAGCGTTTCCGCCACGAAAGTTTGGGGGTCAGCCAGACGGCGAACGTCTCGGCGAAATCTTCGGACGGATGGCTTTGCGCGTACCAGTAATCGAGGTGAATGACGAATCGTTTGCTGTAGGGTTTGGGTTGATAGTGCTGGCGATACGGTTGCGTCGATTTTCCGAACGTGTGTTGCCAATCGCGCCGGCGGTGCAGACGGTAGGCGTTGCTGATGGCGTGTCCGGTTTCGTGACGCAGGAGGCGCATGCACCAGTCACGAGCGCCGCCCTCGACCTCCAGCATCTGACCGCGTTCCAGCCGGGTCAGCCGTCGATGGGCGAGGTAGAACGGAACGGCGATGCCGGGCAGCCCGTCGGGCGTAAACCAGTCGGTGGACAGCCAGAAATGGGGCCGGAATGCCAGGTCCTTCCGGGCCAGTTCGTCAAACAGACGGTGGACTCGGTCTTGGATAACCGTGCCCTCGATCCGCAGACCGAGATCGCAAAACCGCAGGTTGAGCAGTTCCTCGTCCGGCCATCGAACCCACGGCGTATCGCCGGCAGGCGTGGTCCGTTGTTCCGCGGACCCGGTTCGAGCGGGTCGTCGGTGGGTTCGTTTCGTGCGGGTGGCGCGGGGCATGGGGATTCCGCTCCTGTTCCGCCGTGGGTTGGTGGCGGATCGCGGACGCTAACCCTGAATCGGCGTGGGTTCAACCCGGTGGCGGGCGTGGACGATCTCGATTCGATTTATTGATTTAAACCGGTTGGATTTATTCGGACGGCTTGTTAGACTAGCGTGCTGGTTCGTGGTCACCACACGCTCTTTCGGGAAGGACACGGTTGGATGAATCATCACCGGATTGGGAATGACATTGTGCGGCGCGTCGCGCTGGGGATTCTGGTTCCGGCGATCCTTGCGTTTGCGCAATCGCCCGACGATCGGCCGCGGGTGTATGAGACCGAGGACGGCACGATCGTGGCGGGCGGTTTGGAATTCGCGTCGTGGGGGGAATTTGGGCGGTCCGAATTCTTCCGGGTGAACGGGATGCGCTGCGGCACCGTGACCGCGGAACCGGATGGGCCGGCGCCGCAGGGAGGCAGTCCCGGCAATTGCGCTTTTTCCAGTACGAATCCGCTCGCCGTATTTGATCCGTCGGTGGTCAAATACCGCATTCCGGTGGCGTTTCACGTTATCCGGCAGAACAACGGGACGACCGGCAACGTGACCGAGGCCAGGATTAACGAGAACATCGCGATCATGAACGAGGATTTTCTGGCGTTGCCGGGAACGAACGGCGCACCGGGTACGGACGTTCAGATTGAATTCTACCTGGCCACGGAAGACCCGCTGGGCAACCCCACCAACGGCATCACCTACAGCAACAACACCACGTGGTACAACGACGGCGGGAGCTATTGGACCTCGCTGGCATGGGACACGAACCGATACCTGAACATCTACACCAACTCGGCGGGCGGCAATCTCGGCTACGTGCCGAATCTGCCGCAGGGTGGCATCGTGGGGTCCACCTCCGACCGCGTCGTCGTGTTTTATTCCACCGTGGGCAACAACGCGCCGTACGGTCCCCCGTATCACCTGGGCCGGACGCTGACGCACGAGGTGGGGCACTACCTGGGCCTGCACCACACGTTCGCCAGTTGCGGCACGGTGGCGGCGTGCTACACGTCGGGCGATTACATCTGCGACACGCTGCGGGACTCGCAGCCGGTCTTCGGGTGCTTCAACCAGAACGATTGCGGCGACCCGGACTCCTACCACAACTACATGGACTACACCGACGACGTGTGCATGTGGGAGTTTTCACCAGAAGGGGCCCGGCGGATGCGCTGCACGCTGGAACACTGGCGTCCGAACCTCTACGAAATCGTCGATGAATCCTGCGGCAACGGCCTGCTCGACGCGGGTGAGACGTGCGACACCGCCATCCACGGGGGCGATCCCGGCACCTGCCCCAAGGTGTGCGACAGCGGCGATCCGTGCATCGTCGGCACCCTCATGGGACAGGGCACCTGTCAGGCGCAATGCGATTTCGTGAACATTGTGAACCCCGTCAACGGCGACGGCTGCTGCCCGCCCGGGGCGAATGCGTTAACCGACGACGACTGCGTTGCCCAGTGCGGGAACGGCGTTTGCGAACCCGGCGAAACCGAGATCACCTGTTCGGCTGACTGCGATTGCAGCACCGACCCGCAATGCGGTCCCGACGATTTGTGTACGGTCAACCATTGCACCATCGGTCAATGCGTCGCCGATCCGCGTCCCTACGGAAATGTAAATGACGACGACGTGGTGGACATTTTCGACATCTTGTGCGTGCTGGATGCGTTTTCCGGTGGTCCGGGCGGCTGCGTCGCGTTTTCGGCCGACATCGCGCCGTGCGAAACGGCGGGCGACGGCACGGTGGACATTTTCGACATTCTGGCCGTGATCAGTGCGTTCGCGGGGGATTTCGCCTGCTGCGGTCCGTAGTGCCCGGATCTTGCGGGAGTTTTCGTGTCGCGGCGCGGGGTTCGGAAACACGCGCCGGACGCAGGTCCGGGGCCGAATCGGAATCGGCTGCGGTCGGTTCCGTGTCGATTCCGTGAGCCCCGCCGCTCGCGTGGCGGGTTATGACGTTTGGCGTCCATCCTGAAGCTTCGATGGTGCCGGGTCGACCAATCCGCTTACCACCGCGATTCGACATCGCGGCCGTCGGGCCGGCGTGATTACTTCAGCGAATCCGCCGGCCACGCTTGGAAACCGCACCGAACCGGCATCAACACCGGCGGCGCGGGAAGCACGTCGAACTGCCAGCCGTGCCCGCGGATGACGTGGCACCGGGCCAGAATCTGGTCGCCGTGAATGTCGACCGGGATGATCGGCGGCGGCCACAAAAACCCGTCGATCTTCACCATGGCCACGTGCCCATCAACGAAACCGGTTACGAAATGCCACAGCTTCCCGTGCCAACCCTTCACCGGCTGGAGCTCGCTGGTCTGGCTGAAGTGGGGCCCGTCGGTCGCGGTCCAGCAGTCGTTTTGCGTTTTTTTGAGGTTCGATCGCCAGGCAAACCGTCCGCAGTTCTCGATGTAATAGACCGTGTTGGCTGGGTTCGGAATCCGCGTCATGGGCCGCAGGAACGGGCCCCAGCTCTTGATCACGCACTGGTTTTGGTGCACCGCGCACCAGATGCTGTTGGCCGCGTAGCTGGTGCCGTAAAAATCGTACGACGAAAGTCGCGAGTGACGCCAGCTCTGGAAATGGTGCCCGGTGTAGCCGCGATCCGACGGGCAACGGTAATGGCCCAGGTCCAGCCGCGTGTCGCTGAACCAGTTTGCCTGATTGACGCCCGGATCGTCCCTGAAATCGGTGAACGTGGTCTTGGCGATCACCGTGTTCAGCGGTCGCGTGGCCGGTCCGCGGCCGTTCGCCGTGCCCCAACGCGAGGTCATGATGTCGGAACCGGCGCGCGGCTCGCCGATGCCGGATTTCCCGCCCCAATCGTACGAACCGACGTCCGCCCCGGTGTCCGGGCCGCCGGTCAGCGGGTGAACCGGGATGGCCTGTTCGTTCCGGTCGGCGGTGGCATACGTATTGCTGGCGATGGCCACCCCTTTCATGCTGCTCAAGCACACGACGGTCCTGGCCTGCTCCCGTGCGGTTTTCAGCGACGGCAGCAGAATCGTGATCAACAGGGCGATGATCGAAATCGTGACCAGCAATTCGACCAGCGTGAAACCCAACCGGCGATTGCCGACGCCCGCCCCGTGTTTGCCCCTGCTCGATCCGCCGACCCTCGTGAAGTGTTCCGCGCCGCGCATGATAGACCTCCCCGGTGGCTCAACCCGTTACGTCTCCCGGCAACGTGCATTCTATCCGCTACTGCGTGAAACAGGAACGCACCCCCCCGCAGTTTTTTCAATTGTCCCGGCGGTAGAGCGCGCGGCCCCGGCGGGCTAAATGAGAACACACAAAAGGGAAACCGAGTTTCGCCCGCCCTCCGGGCGGAAAGAAATGGGGGATCCGATCCAGGGGCTGAAGCCCCTGGCTAAGACCGTGCGCCCTACGGGCGAGGATTCGCGAGACTTGACGAAATCGGTTTCCCTATTCCGTGGTTCTATTCAGAATGATCGCATGGACGTATCGGACGAATCGCCAGGGCCGAATCCCTTCGCGCCCGAGTCGGGCGGCGTTGGGTCGATTCCGCCCGAATGGCTGGCCGAATTCGAGGCCGCGGCGAAACGCCCGCTCGAAATCCGCATGCGCTACGCGTTCATCAAGACTTACAAACCGGTAATGGACGACGCGCCCTTTCGCGCCTTCGACACCATGGAAGACTACCGCCGGTGGTGCGAAGAAAACCTGCCTGATTGGCTGGGCTATGGCCGCGTTTGACTATCGCCTAGCGGAAGACATTCGTGCGGCGTTCGACCGCCACAAATGCCGATACCTGTTCATTGGCAAGTCCGGGGCCGTCCTTCTCGGCTTTCCGGATGCCACCCAGGCTGCCGAGCTGTTCGTCGAAAAATCACCGGCCAACGGAGACGCGCTTGTTTCCGCCCTGCGTGAACTTGCGTTTGCGCTCACCGATGAAGAGGCCGCGGAAATTCGTCGCGGCAAGGACTTCGTTCAACTGAAGAATGGTCCCTTCGATCTCGACCTGGTGTTCGCGCCCGACGGGATCGAGCGGTTCACCGATGCCTGGTCCCGTCGTGTTGTCGCGGATGGTTATCCGGTGTGTCATCTCGACGACATCATCGCCAGCAAGGCCGCTTCCAACCGACAAAAGGACAGAGAATCGCTGCCCCCGCCTCCGATCGTTCCGTGAATACTGGATGGGGAAACGTGACACCCGCGCGGGCGGCTCGTAACTCGAGTTCGCATCGTCGATGCGCCTCCCCATGGCGAGCGATGGACCGGACCGAAGCCGACCGCCGCCATTCGCGTCAATCGTCCGCGGTCCTGGATGAATTGGACGTGGAAAACCGCATCGCGGCGATCATCGGATCGTCGGGGTGCGAAGACTGCCAGCGGCGCAGCGCGGATTCCGCGGCGGGTCGGTCGCCGTTCCGGATGCCGCACAGCGTTTTCAACATCAACGCGTCCGCGTGGTCCGGGTGTATCGTCAACACCGCGTCGATCTGCCGACCGGCGAACGCGTAGTCTGACGCCTCGATCAAATCGCGAGCGACCAACAGCCGCGACTCGGCCGCCGCGGGACCGTCCGGTTCCATTCGATCCACGGCCCGCACAGCGCCGTCCACGTCGTTTAACGCCAGATGGCAACGCACGATCTGATCGAGTGCTCCTGAACGATTCTCCGCGTCATCGTCCGCCAGTATTTGTTCCAGCATGCGGACGGCGTCGCCGAACTGCCCGGCCGCCTGATAGGCGGTTGCCAGTCGCCATTGCAATTCCGACACCCGTTCCGGTGCGGACGACGACACCATCGTCAACGCCCGTTCGTATTCGACGATCGCCGCGGCATAGTCATTCTCCTCGCGCGCGACCTCGGCCAACAGGCCATGCCATTCCGACGTGGGCGATTCAGGCGGCTTGATCGATGCCAAAAACCGCCGCGCGCCGCGCGCGTCCTCGCCGGACAACATCGCCTCCACGGCCGCGACGACGTAGGGCAGATGCGTCGGGACCGTCCGCGCGGCGGTGACGTAGTGCCCGGCCGCGTCGGCGTAACGCTGATCCATTTCGGCGACAACGCCCATCAGGTACGCGGCCGCGGGGTTTGGTGGATCGGCGGCGTCGAACGACTTCAGCACGGTGACCGCCGCGTCCATCTCCCCCTGCTCGATCAGCACGCGGACCAGCAACAAACGGGCGGTTTCGTGCTGCGGCGCGGTCTGCAGCACCGTCTCCAGTTTGGCCCGGGCGTCGTCCAGCGAGCCGTTGCGCAACGCCTGCTCGGCCAGCCGGCAGGTCACGTCCGCCCGAACCTGCCCCCACTTTTCCGCCGCCTTTTGACGTTCGACGCTGACCGGCGACTGGCAGGCCGACCAAAACGGCGCAACGGCGATTACGATCAAAATCACGATGCGCGCCTGCGTCCTGTAGGGTGGGCACTGCCCACCACGAATGCGGGATGACGTATCGCGCTCGCCACGGGACATTGCCGGTTGGCGGTTTGTGTCGTTACGGTCGTTCATGCTCCGCATCCGTATCCGCGTCCCCGCCGGTCGGCGTCGTGGGACTGCCGTCGTGCTCCGGGTTCGGTCCGATGGCATCGCCCGACGGTCGTCCGTTCAATTGCCGAGTGACCCACTCGCGCAATTCCAAGTTTGGTCCCATCGCGTCGCGGCCGTGGTCCAACTGGTCGCGCAGGCGCCGTCCGGTCGACGACCAGGGATCGGACGCGAGCGCCATGCGCGTGTGGAACAGCGCCTTGTCGCGCTGCCCGGCGTTCAGTTGCTCGGCGGCCGATCGCAGGTGCGCTTCCGACAACCGCTGGCGCCCGAACCACTGCAATCGTTCACGCAGGCCCAGCCGGACGCCCTCGGCTTCCTCGCGCATCTGATCGCCCAATTCGTGAAACCGCTCCCGATCGGCGATCACGTGGACGGTCAACAACACCATGACCTCCTCGCGCTGGCTCGAATCCCGCGAACGGCGGAACAACGCCCCGAACCCCGGCACCTCGCCCAACCCCGGTATCTGGCTGCGGGACACGTCGTCGCTGTTGCGGAACAACCCGCCGATCAGAATGGTGTGCCCGTCTTCCAGAATGATGTTGCTGGTGGCCTCGGTGGTGTTCTCGAACGGCAGGTCCGACGGCGTCAGCCCGCCCGCGCTGTCCTCGACGTGCACTTCCATCCGCACCTGACCGTTGCTCAACACGAACGGCCGATAGGTCAACTGCGTGCCGGTTTCCAGGAATTCGACGCTTTGCACGGCGGCCGTTTCGGTCACCGTGGTCGTTACGTATCCGTCGCGCCGCCCGACGATGACTTCTCCGCGCTGCTTGTTCAACGCCAGAATCTTGGGATTGGCCAACACCACCGTGTCCGTCAGTTCTTCCAGCGCGCGGATGAACACGGCCACGTTGTTCTTGATGATGCCGAAGGTGAACCCCGCGCCATCGGTGGGACCGCCCAACGCCGTGGCCACCGCCCCCACTCCGGCGTCGAACTCGGCGGCCGGCACCTGTCCCGGTTCCAGATTCAACCCGCCGAGGCTGGTCGCCCCGATGCCCTGAAAATCGACGCCGGACAGGAAATTGAGGTCCACGCCCAACTGGTTTTCATCGTTTAACGCCGCCCGCAGCACGGTGGCCTCAATCAGCACCTGCGTCGGCCGAACGTCGATCGATTCGATGACCTTGCGGATGGCGTCCAGGCGGGGCTGGGTGTCCTCGATGATGATGACATCGCTCCCGGCGGGTGAATCGCCGCCGGTGTCGGTGTCCGACGATTCGATGCCCACGTCCGACGCCGGGCTGGCGACAATTTTGCCCGCAGGGCTTAGGAGTGGCGTTACCATGCCGACCACGGACTTGGCGCTCACGTACTGAAGGTGAATCACCTCGACGACCGTGGGCGCCGCCGCCACCTCCTTGATGAGCAGGTTTTCCGCGGAATCGACGATGATGTACTGCCCACGATCCTGGTACCGGCACCCGGCGCCGGGCAGGATTGCGTCCAGAATCTGCGTCAGGGTCATGTCGCGGACCGACACCGTCACGCGTTTGTCGTCGACGCCGGCCCCTATCACGATGTTGCGGGTGGTGGAATCGGCCAACTGGGTCAGGATGTCGGCCAGGCGGGTCTGGTTGGCCTTCAGATCAATGGTCGCGTCGGGCCCGGCCTGCACGACCGGCGTGTCCGGTTGCGCCTGAACGGGTGCGATCAGCAGTGACGCGGTTGCGATGCAGCCGCGCATCCATGTCGAACGGCGACGGGACAGCGGAGGAGTACGGGTTTCGGCGGCTTGCATCATTGCCTTCTTGACGCCATGCCCCAATGCCGCGGCCCCGCGTCGGGAGCAAGGCGCGTTCACCAGGTGTCATGGGCGCCATCGTTGGCGTTGAATGCACCGGTGGTTTCGTTGTAGGTCCAGCCGGTGGCGCCGGTCAGCGTCGCGGCAAGGGTGTTCAGACTGTTAAATGGATTCAGGGGAATTGCGCGGACGTAGGGGCCATAGATGTAGAGCGCGGTGCCGATGGCGGCCGTGGACTTGTCGGCCTTGCTGGCCAGCGTCATTTCGTTGGCGAAGGTTGCGTAGTTCGGGTAATCGTCGCTGTGCTCGATCTTAAACAGCGAGATGGCGGCGCGCATGCCACGCAGGTTGGCCCGCAACGTCGCATCGCGGGTGGACGTAGTTGCCGACGTGAATTCCGGCACGACCACCAGCGCCAGGATAGACAGCACGATGACGACGACCAGGACTTCCACCAGCGTGAACGCGTGTTTCCGACCCGGTGATGTCGCAGTGGTCCTTCCCATCGTCGTTCCTTCCGTCGCCGACTGATTCGGCGATAGTTCCGCGGATCTCGAACCCACCGGCGTCATCCCGACGCGAGCGCAATTCGTCCGTATAAGGCCATCGGCAGTTTCGGACGGCCGCTTGGCTCCCGGCCTCCTGAATCGGATTGCCGGGTATATTTACCCAATAAGTAGGGTAATATTTACCAATAGCATGGTCTCCGTCGTTTTTGATTCAGTCCGCTGTGACTGATAAGTCCATGTAGTTATTGAGCCTATGAAATAAATGGACCATCACCGCCGAACTGGCACATGACATGCGTAGTAGTCCCGCGATTGCCACGGGGCAGGAGCGTATCCGACGATGTGGAACCTCAATAACGGGCGACGGACGAACGACGGGAGCGAAACTGTGGATCGGACGGGTGTTCAACGAATGGGATGGAACCGCACGGGACTGGTCAGCCCCGAATCCCGAAGCAACGAGTTTTCGGACCGGTCGCGGTCCGAATTCGGGACCCGTTCGGCATTGCCGGCCGGGCCGACGGTCCTGGTCGCGGATGCGATTGGGTCGTGGGAGAGGGATGGGGGTCGTGAATCTTACCGCTGGTCAATCAAGGAGTTATCGCTCGTTTGGTTGGTAAAAGGATTCTTGCAAGCGTGCATCGACGCGGCTAAGATTGTGGCAGTCGAAGTGTCTCCGAACCACGAACCAGGCGGTAGGCGCGATGGGGCGGCGAATGGGTTGGTCCATTCGCGGGTGCGGGGATTTTTCAAACGGAGCTGATTTGGGCAAGCAGTGCCCAATCGTTTCAACGTGAACAAAAAAGAAAGAGAAAGGATGTGTGCTATGCATCAGGTCATTCAGCGGGCGAAAGCCTTCCTCAAGAGTGAGGATGGACCGACCGCGACCGAGTATGCGGTTATGCTGGCGTTGATCGTCGCGGTGGTGATCGGCGCGGTGACGATTCTGGGCGGTAAGGTCAAGGAGACGTTCGAAGGCGTGACCGAGGGCGTCGACAAGGCCAATCAGGCCGCTTCGTAGTGCATCGAATTGACATCGCGGGTCCCGCCGGGGACGGCGGGACCTGCGATCCCTTGCCGAATCATCGATTTCCTCTTCGGTCACATCCCGAACGGTTCGGGTAAGATTCGAGATCGGGTTGCAGGAATCGCGTTGCGACGCGAAAGCACGATGTCCACGCTTTTTCCCGCCAATTATTGGACCCTCGCGATGGCGGTTGTCGTTCCCGCGACGGTGTACGCGTCAATCATCGACTACCGTGAACGGCGGGTTCCGAATTGGCTGAATGCAGCGTTGGCGGCGTTGGGGTTGGCGGCGCAGTTCGGATATGGCGGGGCGGAAGGGCTGTGGCGTTCGCTGGGGGGGCTATTGATCGGGTTCGGGGTGTTGATCGTGCCGTGGTTGATGCACGCGATGGGCGCCGGGGATGTGAAGCTGATGGCGGCGATCGGGGCGTGGTTCGGACCGCAGTTGACGTTGATGAGTTTCGTGCTGGGGGCGTTGATCGGGGGGGTCATCGGTGTCATTATCATTCTGGTTGGCGGGAAGCGCCAGCAGGCGCTGGCCAATTTCGGGACGATTCTGCACAAATGTTTTGGCCGCGGGACGGCGTTCAGCGAGTTTGGATCGGTCAGGAGCTTCGGAACGACGACGACGCTGTTGCCCTACGGAATTCCGTTGACCATCGGATCGCTGATGGTGCTGGGGGCGCGTTACCTGGAATGGTCGGTGGTGTTATGAAGCGGAAGGGCAATCAACTGAAGCGCCGCAGCGCGATGCGTCGGGGGGCCGCGATTGTTGAATTGGCCATCGTGATGCCGTTCCTGTTGTTGCTGGTGTTCGGCATCATTGAATTCGGCCAGGTGGCGTACGTTCGGCATGTGTTGATCAACGCGGCCACGCAGGGGGCGCGGGCGGCGATATTGCCGGGGGCGACGGAAGAGACGGTCCTTGCGGTGGTGGATCAGACGATCCGCGACGGTCGGTTGGGAGGCGTGGGCTCCAAGATCAGCCGCAAGTACACCAGCGGCGAGTTCCCCGACCTGGCCGAGCACGTGTTGCTGACCGTTTCGTACGCAGACGTGAGTTTGCTGGGGTTTTTCGAGGATTTTCAACTGGCGTCGTCGGCGACGATGTTCCGCGGCCCGCTCGACGAGCGGGGCGAAATCGAATGACAGTCGGCCGCACATCGCGGCGCAAGAGAGGCGAGGAAACATGAAACCATCAACATTGCTACCGTTGATCGTGGGGCTGGGCGCCGGCGTCGTGGCCGTCTGGATGGGATTGGGCGCCATTTCGAAGGCGAAGAACGCCAACAAGTCGGCGCCGGGCGTCGATGTGATCGTCGCGGTGGGCGAGATTCCGTACGGGGCGGCGATCACCGAGGCCATGGTGGCGGTGAAGCAATTCGGATCGTTCCCGGTTGAAGGCGGGTTGGCGAAGAAAGAGGACGTCGTCGGGCGGGTGACGGCGGCCAAGGTGGTCAAGAATGCACCGGTGTTGTCCAACATGCTGGCGGCCAAGGGAACATTGCCGGGAGCGGAGAATCAGATTCCGGCGGGGTTCCGCGCGGAGCCGGTGCTGGTGAAGTCGTACACGGCGCTGGACATGGCGCCCGGGAATCGGGTGGATGTGTTCTATCAACCGGGCAAGGCGACGGTGTTGCGGGGGATGGAACGCAAGAGCCGTCGGATACTGCAAAACGTCGAGGTGTTTTCCGTCGGGGCGAAGCGCGTCGGCAGCGAAGCCGACACCAGCGGGTCGGATCCGAAGAAGGGCGCGAAGGCGCCGGGTTCGAGTTCGGACGCGGTGGCGGTAAAGCTGCTGGTGAAGGCCGAGGACGTGACGGTCCTGCAGGAGGCGAACATCAACGGGGACGTGCAGTTGTCGGTGCGGGCGGCGGGGGATGACACGGTTTACGAGATTGAAGATGTAACGGCCTTGACGGCCGAGGTGAAACTGGAAGAGGCGGCGCCGGTGGATCAGGGAGGGCCCGTGGGAATGGTCCCGTTGTATCACACGGTACGGGTGATCGACGGGCAGGGTCATGTTCAACCGGTTCAATTCCAGGTTGGGGAGACGCCGGCCACCGGGACCGGCGCGAGTGGCGAGGCGAAAGAAGGCCCAAAAGAGGGCCAGAAGCCTCAAGCAGAGAAACAGGACGATTTAGGAGACTAGTACGATGATGCCGACCCACAGCCGCCGATTCGCAGGGATTCGCCGATTCGCCGGCGCCGAGATTCACCGCCGCCGGGGAGTGGTGGCGGTCAAGGTGGCGATCTTGTCCGTGGTTTTGATTGGGTTCGTGGCGTTGGGCGTCGACGTGGGGTTGATGTACAACGCCCGGCAGGAGCTGATCCGGGCGACGGACGCGTCCGTGATCGCGGCGGCGGGAACGTTGGCGCAGGCCGGCACGGGGGCGCAGGCGGAGGAGTTGTCGCGTGCGGCGGGCGCGGAGTGTGCCGAGCGGAACCTGGTGGCGGGCGACGGATTGACGTTGAAACCGGCGGAGGACATCGAGTTTGGCCAGGCGGAACAGCCGGGACCGGGTTTGCCGTTTGCGTTTGCGACGGAGGTGACGCCGTACAACGCGGTGCGGGTGACCGGACGGCGGACGGGATCGGCGCCGGACGGACCGATCCGCCTGTATTTTGGGGCCATTTTTGGGCGTCTGTTCACCGAATACACGTGGCAGTCGGTGGCGGTGATGAAACCGCGGGACATCGCCATCGTGGCGGACACGTCGAATTCGCACAACAACGATTCCGAGCTGCGCAGCTATCAGGATACGGACATCAATCTATGGGAGGCGTGGTCGTCAACGTTCGAGCGCGGGGACTGGTCGTCGTTCGGCGACAGCACGGACCCGCGCACGTTCGGCTGGGGCTGGGGGTTTTTCAAGACGGGCGGCCGAGGGTACGGGTCGCAGGCGCAGCGGTATCTGGACGGGGACACATACGATCCGAATGCGGATCCGGGGCTGTTGAGCCTGCCGTACGCAGCGTCACCGTTGGGAAGGGAAGACTGGTCGCCCGCGGTCGGGGATTACGCAGCCCTGCAATCGTATCTGCTGGGCAAGCCGATTCCGTACGCGGGCAAATTCGATGACGCGACCTCCGAAGTGGGGGTGCTGTTGCACGACACGGCGGTGTTCCCGAAACGGCGGACGAACTGGAAGAACCGCCTGGCGGTGGTGACGGGCTATGCCGATTGGGACAGCGGCAAGCCGGAAAGCGCCGTCCCGACGGACCCGAAGCCGTGGCACGTGGTGGCGAGGCCGGGGGCGTCGGTGGGTAACGGCGACGACATCGTGGATGATTTCGAGGTGGTGTGGGACGGCGCGGACCGCCCGGCGATCGGCAACCGCACGCCGGACGTGATGAAAGCGTTGTGGGCGGATTACACGACGTACGTATCGTCGACGTCGCGGGACACGTCCACGATGTTGCTGGGCAATTCGGATTTCCGGTTCAAGGTGGGCATCAAGACGTTTTTCAATTTCCTGCTGGACCGGCACCCGACGAACGCGGAGTTTCCGGAGTTCGCGGAATCGGACGAGCAGCCGATGCTGGCGGTGAAGGACGCGATGGATTCGTTGTCCTCGACGTTGAGCGCCGAGCGCAAGGACCTGGTGTCGCTGGAGACGTTCGGAACCACCGCGGTACACCGGGTGGATTTGACGGATCAGGTGGGGTCGGTGGCGGCGACGTTGCGATCCCTGCAAGCCGGTCACGACGACGGGTTTACGAACATTGGCGGCGGTCTGCGGTTGGCGATAGAATCGCTGACCGGTCCACTGGCCCGGCCGCGGTCGACGGCCCGCAAGGTCATCGTCATGCTGTCGGACGGCGAGCCGACGGCGTTCGAGACGTTCGACGAGAACGGCGACATCACCGTGACGTCGGGGCGGTCGGGTCCGCGTCTGGAGCAGTCGAAGGATTACGCCCGGGCGATGGCCGAACGGGCGAATGAAAACGGGATCATCATCTACGCGGTGAGCGTGGGAGCGGCGGCAAACCAGGATTTTCTGGTGGAACTGGCGGGCAAGACGGGTGGAAAGCACTTCCACGCGGAGGGCGAGATCGAGGAGTACGCCGCGGCGCTGAGGGAGATCTTTTCGAACATCGCGGACATTAGACCGGTTGAACTTGTTCAATGACGAAGGACGGCGGTAGCGGCGGTTCGGGCGACGGATCGGCCAAGGGGGGCATGGATGCCGGCATTGTCCGCGTGATCGTCTGTGACGGGAACGCGGGCACGTCGGAGAAGCTGTGCGCGCTGCTGGACGCGATGCCGGGGGTGCGCCTGGTTGAGCGGCTGGTGGGTGTGACCGAGTTGGTCGCTTCCATTCAGCGATTATCGGCCGATCTGGTGCTGGCAAGCCTGGATACGTCGGCGGACGAAGTGCTGTCGGCGGTGGGACGTGCCCACCGCGATTTTCCATCGACCACGTTTTTCGCGATCACGTCAAAGGTCGACGCAACCATCATCCTGACGGCGGTGCGGTCGGGGTTCAACGACGTGGTCCGCCTGCCGGACGAGTCGGCGCGGCTGACGGACGCGATCAATCAGCTGCGGCACAAGAGGGCGGGCGAGGGCGCCGGCGGGCAGATCGTCACCGTGCTGGGCAGTTCGGGCGGCGTGGGATGCACGACGCTGGCGGTGAACCTGGCCGTCGAACTGGCGGAAAAGTGCGGGCAGGAGGTGGCGCTGGTCGACTTGGATTTCATGTTCGGGCACGTGGCCATGCTGCTGGACCTGGAGATTCAACATTCGCTGGCGGACCTGTGCGGCGAGGGCAAGACGCTGGACGAGAAGGTGGTACACAAGGCGGTGATGAAGCACAAGTCCAACGTACACGTGATTCCGCGGCCGCGGGAGTTTGAGGAGACCGAACACCTGACGGCGGAGCGTTGCGTGCCGTTGTTAAGTCTGTTGCGGCGGATGTACGCGTATGTGGTGCTGGATGGGCCGGCGCGGAGCGATCCGTCGGCGTTGTCGGTGCTGACCATGGCCGACTGGAACGTGCTGGTGGTGCAGCCGCTCGTGACGTCGGCGCGGAACGCGAAGCGGATTCTGCAGGCCATGGGGCGGATGAATTTCAATCTGGAAACGGTGCAGGTGGTGTGCAACCGGGCGGGCGGCGGGTTGAGCCACCTGAACATTCAACGGCTGGAGAAATCGCTTGGTCACAAGATCGTGGCGGCGATTCCGGACGACTGGTCGAGCGTGAGCGCGTCGATCAACCTGGGCGAGCCGCTGTCCATGAACGCGCCGAAATCGAAGGCCCGCGACGCGATTCGGGAACTGGTGGATATCATCCGCGGCGGGGCGGGGGCAACGGCCGGCGCGGCCGGCGGCGGCGGATTGATCGGGCGGCTGTTCGGCAAGGGTCGGGGCGGGGAGGCGGAGGGGTAAGCGTGCGTCGCGAGAGCGGTGCCGGCTGGAGCACGCAACTCGAAACCGAGTTTCGTTCGCCCTCCGGGCGAGAGAAGATTAAGGCGTTTTCCAGGGACGGAGGTCCGTACGTGTTTGGCGTTGCGCGATTCGGTTCGGTCGCCCCTGCCGGGGCTTGGATGGCGAGGGTAACGATTCCCACGGCTTCCGCCGTGGGCTAGCGACGCGCGCCGCTGCCGCGGCTGGGAAGATAAAACGGGTGAGCGGGAGGCTTCGTGAAGCGATAATCACATGTGAAGGCCCAGGCTCCGACCGTGCATGCTCCGGGCGAAGGCGTGTCTGCGGCGGTGGTTCCGGTTTCGAAGCGTCCGGGTCGTGCATAAGAGAGCGACTGGGGCGTGCGCAGGCAGGCCGCTGTCGCCGAATACAAGCGAATTCCAATCGCATCCCGGTTTGACGTAGGGCGAGGATTTCTGATGTTTCGCGGTAGCGGGTCGCCGAAGCAACCTTCCAAATCGACGACGCCGGTTTCCGAGGGCGGGAAGCCGAGCGAACAGCCACCGCCGGGCAAGCCGTCCGAGCCGGTGCGCCGCGACCTGGACGCGATTAAGACGCGGATTCATCGCAAGCTGCTGGACCGGCTGGACCTGTCGCAAGTCGTCGATCACGACAACGCCGAATCGCGCGAAGAGATCAAGGCGCTGGTCGCGGCGCTCTGCGACGAGGAGGACGTGCTCCTCGATCAGGCCGACCGCAAGCGGATCGTCACCGAGGTATTGGACCAGACGTTCGGGCTGGGGCCGCTGGAGGAGATATTGGCGGACCCCAACGTGAGCGACATTTTGGTCAACGGTCCCAAACAAATCTACATCGAGAAGGGCGGTCGGTTGACGCTGAGCACGGTGGTGTTCAAGGACAACGCCCACGTATTGCACGTATTGGACAAGATCGTATCGGCCGTCGGACGGCGGGTGGACGAAGTGAACCCCATGGTGGACGCGCGTCTGGCGGACGGAAGCCGGGTGAACGCGATCATTCCGCCGTTGGCGCTGGACGGCCCGTCGATTTCGATCCGGCGGTTCGGCAAGGATCCGGTGACGTGGGAGAATTACATTACGTGGGAAAGTTGCCCGCCGGAGCTGGTGGACCTGCTGGAGGCGTGCGTCGTCGGGCGGCTCAACGTTTTGATCATCGGGGGCACGGGATCGGGCAAGACGACGTTGTTGAACAACTGCTCGTCGTTCATTCCGGCGACCGAGCGCATCGTGACCATCGAGGACGCGGCCGAGCTGCGGCTGCGGCAGCCGCACATCGTACGGCTGGAAACGCGCCCGGCGAACATCGAGGGCAAGGGGCGGATATCGATCCGCGAATTGCTGATCAACAGTTTGCGCATGCGTCCGGACCGGATCGTGGTGGGCGAGTGCCGCGGCGGCGAAACGCTGGACATGTTGCAGGCCATGAACACCGGTCACGACGGTTCGCTGACCACGGTGCACGCGAACAGCGCCCGGGACGCGGTGCAGCGAATTGAAACGATGGTGATGATGGCGGGGTTCGATCTGCCGGTTCGGGCCATCCGCTCGCAGTTCGCGTCGGCGGTCAATCTGATCGTACACGCGTCGCGATTGACGGGCGGGCCGCGGAAGATTCTGTCGGTGACGGAAGTGATGGGCATGGAGGGCGACGTGGTTACCATGCAGCAGATTTTGGGATTTGAGCAGCAGGGGATCGGGCCGGACGGGAAGGCGTTCGGGCGATTCACCATGGAGGGCGTTCGGCCATCGTTCGTGGAGCGGGTCAAGGCGCACGGCGGGAGCATCGGCGATATCAGTTTCGATCGCCGTGTGCTGCAGACGGGCCCGGCGGCGATGGAGCAGTGGAAGCGGAAGAAGGGATCATGATCGGCGCGCCGTACCATGCCTGGATCGCGCAGTCGTCGCTGTCGAACCCGACGGTGATGATGATCGTGGGGATTCTGGGCGTGGCCGCCATCGTCATCGGGCTGGCGAACCTGCTGCGCGATGTCAAGAAGGGCGAGGCCAAGCGGGTCGACGACCGATTGATGGGGGTGTCGAAAGCGAAGGGGGCCAAGTCCACGGATGAGGTTCGGGCGTCGCTGGTGAAGAAGAGCGCCATCGCGGCCGGCGGCGGCATTATCAAGGTATTAAGCGGTTTCAAGCCGATCGGCAATCTGCAGAAGTCGTGTTTTCAGGCGGATTTGGATTGGAACGCGGCGCGGCTGGTGATGCGGCTGGCGTTTGCGGCGTTGTTGACCGTGTTCCTGTTGATGGTGATGGGGGTGGATGTTCTGCGGGCGGCGATCGTGGGGGTGGTGGTGGTGGCCGGGCCGATCATGTACGTCCTGTATCTGAAGAAGCGGCGGCTGAATAAGCTGATTGAACAACTTCCGGAAGTGTTTGACGCATTGGTGTCGGCGCTGCGTGCGGGTCAGTCGTTGCCGGCCGCGATCGGACTGGTGGCCGAGCAATTGCCGGAGCCGGCCCATACCGAATTTGCGCTGGTGTATCAGGAACAGAATCTGGGCGTGCCGATCGAAGATGCCATGGGCAACATGCGCACGCGTCTGAACCAGATGGACGTCAGTTTTTTCGTGACGGCGGTTCAGGTGCAGAAGCAGGCGGGCGGCGATCTGGCGGAAGTGCTGGAGAACATCGGCGACATCATCCGGGCGCGGATCAAGCTGTTCGGGCAGGTGTCGGCGTTGACGGCCGAGGGTCGGTTGAGCGGCTGGATTCTGATGGCGTTGCCGCCGATCATGCTGTTCGTGCTGTTGTTTCTGAATCCGTCGTACGCGAACCGGCTGCTGGAGACCGATTTGGGTCACAAGATGTTGTGGGGCGCGGCGATTTCGCAGTTTTTCGGTCTGTTGATGATTAAGAAGATCGTGCAGATTGATGTGTGACGAGTCGTTCGTGGACAATGCGCCTGGTGCGACGATTCACTGGAACGCCCGGGTCGGGTGGCACGGACAACGGTACCCCGTTGTCCGTGTGCAGGCGCGGGAGACGCGGAAATGGCCAGTATCGCCGATCGGTCAACGACACTGGCAAGCGAGTACGCTTGCCAGTGCCACCCGAGAGAACGAACGAATTGACCCACTAACCAAGGCAGTGAATCGTGGCGGATATTGATCCCAAATTATTGATGGCCGGTGTCGTGGCGGTGGTGGCCATCGCGGCGCTGGTGTTTGCGTTGTGGCCCCGGGGCAAGTCGGAGGCCGAAGAGATCGATCGGCGTCTGGGCGTCGACGACCGCGGCAAGCTGGACACGTCGGCCGAGGCGCGACGCTTGGTCAAGTCGCAGTCGCCCACGCTGGTGGACACCTTCAAATCCATGGCGCCGCGGATCGCGGCCCCGCTGAGCGATGAAGAACAATCGAAACTCAAGCAGCGATTATTGGCCGGGGGATTCCGTTCCGAGACGGCGCCGCTTGTGTTTCTGGCGAGCAAGACGGTGCTTGGGGTGGTCGTCGCGGGCATTACGTTTTTCCTGACCTGGAAGGCGCACCATCGGCCGCTGAACGTGTTCGGTCTGACCGCGGGCATCGGAATGGGTGCGTTCATGCTGCCCAACGTATGGCTGAGCCTGGCCATCGGCGACCGGATGAAGAAGATCAAGAAGGGGCTGGCCGACGCGCTGGACCTGATGGTCATCATGGTGGAATCGGGTCTGGGGATGGACGCGGCCATTCAACGGGTGGGCACGGAGATGAACGAGGCCTATCCGCAATTGGCCGAGGAATTCCGCATTTGCAACGCCGAGATCAACATGGGTCTGAAGCGCAGCGAGGCGTTGGAGAGTCTGGGCAACAGAACCGGCATTCCGGAGATCCGATCGCTGGCGTCCACGATTGTCCAGGCCGAGCGGTTTGGGACGAGCGTGGGAAAGACGTTGCGGGCCCAGTCGGACATGTTGCGCATGAAACGTCAGCAGGCGGCGGAGGAGGCGGCGGCCAAGACGGCGGTCAAGCTGTTGATCCCGCTGGTGCTGTTCATTTTTCCGGCGTTGATGATCGTGGTGGGCGGACCGGCGATGATGGGCATTCTGGAAAGTTTCAGCAAAGTCGAGAAGTAGAGTCGCGTTTCGCCGCCGCCGTCCGGGCACCGGGCGCAAGCCAAGTGATGCCGCCAAGCGAGCGGTATTCTGATTATGCGGTCGCGGGCTTGCGCCCGCCGCTCTGAATTGACGCAAGAGGATCGTCTGTGACTACCGACACCGTCGAGCATGGTCCGATCTATCCGGTGGAGCCGCGGACGCTGGCGGAGACCGGTCTGCCGGAGACATTCGTCGATTCGCAGGTCTGCAAGTTTCTGTTCAATGTCGGCGAGTGCATGACCCGGCGGATTGAGCGGGACCTGTGTCTGCCCAGCGAGGCCATTCAGAAGGTGATGGCCGAGCTGAAACGCGAGCGGCACATCTATTACAAAGACGAGGCCATGGGCGATTTCAAGGTCGCCCTGTCCGACAGCGGGCGCGACCGGGCGCGGCGCTATTTGATCGAGAGCATGTACGTCGGCCCGGCGCCGGTGTTGCTCGAACATTACATCGGTTCGGTCAAGGCCCAGTCGATCACCAAGGAGAAGCCCGGCAAGGAGGCCGTCCGGCACGCGTTTTCGGATATTCTATTGTCGCCGGAAGTGCTGGACCGGTTGGGGCCGGCCATCAATTCGGGCCGGGGGTTGTTCCTGTACGGGTTTCCGGGCAACGGCAAGACGACGATTGCAGAGCGAATCACCAAATCGTTCGGGCACGACATCTGGGTGCCATACGCGATCTACGTCGACGGCGAGATCATCAAGTTCTTCGACGCGGAGAATCACGAACGCGTACCCGACGAGAAGCTAAACGTCCCCGCGGGCGAAACCTATGACACGCGCTGGGTCAAAATCAAGAGACCGACGATCGTGGTGGGCGGCGAGCTGACCATGGACACGCTCGAACTCCGCTATAACCCCAACACGCGCATCACCGAGCCCAGCGTGCAGTTGAAGAGCAACTGCGGCACACTAGTGATCGACGACTTCGGTCGGCAGCGCATGGCCCCCATTCAGTTATTGAACCGTTGGATCGTGCCGCTCGAGAAACGCTACGACTATCTGACGCTGTCCAACGGCAAGAAAATCCAGGTGCCGTTCGACCAGTTGATCATCTTCTCGACCAACCTGGAACCGAAGGATTTAGTGGACGACGCGTTTCTGCGGCGCATTCCGTACAAGATCAACGTGCTGGATCCCACCGAAGAGGAATACCGCCAGTTGATGCGCTTCATGGCCGGCAAGTTCCAGATCGCCTACGACGAACCGGCCGTCGATTACCTGGTCAACACGCACTACAAAGCAAAGAAGCGCCCGTTCCGCTGCTGCCAGCCCCGCGATCTGCTGTTGCAGATCATGAACCACTCGGCCTACCACGGCCAAGAGGCCAAAATGACGCCCGAGACGTTCGACGTGGCCTGTGCGAATTACTTCGCGGTGTTGTAACATGGACGCGTGACTGCGCCTTGGCTCGGGTAAGGGGCCGCGGAGGACCGGGCAGTGTGTGGGTCGCGGCAATCCGCGTCCATCCCCCCCGGATGAATGAGAGGCATGGAAGGCAACGACCGAACCCGATGTGCGCCGCCTGCTGCACGGAAGCCCGACGTCATCGACCCGCTCGCGCAGCGGATTCTCGATCGGCTGTCGAAACACGCCGAGGCCGGACAAATCGTGCTGGGCGGCTATTTCGCGATGCAACACTATCTGGAATACCGTAATACACACGACATTGACGCGTGGTGGCGAACCCGGGCGGACGCCGCGACGGAGGCGGTGATTCGCGAAGCCATGACCGGGGTCGCCGCCGAGGAAGGGCTGGAGTTTCGCGAGCGGCGGTTCGGCGAAACGCTTTCGTTCGAACTTCGCCGCGCGGGCCGGCGGTGTTTTTCGTTTCAGATCGCCGTGCGCTCCGTCGAGCTGGAGCCGCCGACCGCGAGCGCCTGGCCGCCGATTCAGATCGAGACATTGCAAGACAATCTGGGCGCGAAAATGAACGCGCTTGTGGACCGGGGCGCTCCGCGCGATTTCACCGATGTCATGCACGTGGTGAAAGCGGGTCTGGCCGACACCGCACGATGCTGGGAGCTATGGTCGCGGAAAAACCCGGGCCAGCCGGTGAGCGCGGCGAGGGACAAGGTGCTTCATCATTTGGCGGAGTTGGCCTCGCGTCGCCCCGTGGATTCCATTGCCGACCCCTCCGAACGGCAACGAGCGCGCGACACGCGCGAATGGTATCGCCTTGAGTTCCTGCGGGCGGGCGAATGATGTACATCGACCACAGCGTCTACCCCGATCTCGCCGATCCGCCCACCGAACTGGAAACGGACTACGACAAGGCCGACTACCTGCATCGCATCTGCACCGCGTGGGACTTCCACATTCTCCCGGAACCGGAGACGTTTGAACTGTTCGCCACGTGGAAGGACACTTTCGACCGTTTCCCCATTCCAACCTCGCCGGGCTACCACGCCTTCCGCATGAAGTTCGGC
>JABFSN010000165.1 GCA_013140575.1 Phycisphaerales bacterium
GTACCCGCCCACGCCGCGCCCCGGTGCGGCGGGAATCAACCCGCCCCCCCACGACGCATGTTACCGCGTCGGTGACCCACATTTCAAGAAAACGCCATCCCGAAATCGCAATCCCGCCCCCGAAATCCCCGATTAACCCTTCTCGGTCCCGGCCCCAATCCGGGTCTCCGCCAACCTCGCCGAAACCGACGGCCACGGCCGCATCGCCAACCGCCGCAGACTGTTCGCCGTCGGCGAATTGGCGTCCGGGGTGACGGATCTTGTCACTCCAATGACCTTTCGCCCGCGTCTTGATCCACAACCGCTGGTGCGAGAATCCCTTCCCGTACGTGATTAGCGTCCCCTTCTGCTTTCAGAGCACCGGGCGCGAGCCCGGTGAGGCGGACGGCGATCGCGAACACATAACCGGCCAATCGTTTCGTGGGCACGCCGGTCGCGCCACGCAGACCGATCCGGTGTACAATCAGCGCGGGGCCGATGTGCGGCCCATCGCGTTGCGGGAGACGGACCATGAAAATCGTGCCCAACCTGAACCCGCCGATGCGGGTGCTCTACGCCGTCGGCAGCCTGGTGTTGATCGCACTTCCGTTTGCGGCTTCGCTGGATACGTGGTTGCGGATCGCCCTGCCGGTTGCCGGCGTGATGGGACTGGCCGCGGCCGCGAGCGGATTGTGACTGACCCGCGCGCTGCTCCGGCGGAGCGGAAAACCGTAGGCGGCAGTCGTTCCGCAACGTAATCGTGCGTTCGCGCAGCGTCGGCGTTACGCATTTGGTCTCCCGGAACGAAAGCCCGGTAGTCGATCATGGGCCGGCAAGACCGGATCGTCTTCGGGTGGCGTAACCGCGTCGCACGCAGAGTTCGGGCGCCGCTCACACGTTCACGCGCTCGAAGCGCACCCGGCCCTCGACGAGCTTCGCGAAGTACGCGTCGATGGCGTCAAGCCCGGTGACGCGGTGCACGAATGCCGCGGCACGCACCAGGTCGGCGCGTTGCACCAGCTCCAGCCGCGGCTCCTTGAGTTCCAATCGCGTCGCGTAGAACGCGCAGCCCTGGTGCGCGATCAGCACCACGCGCCGCAGCCCGTGCACCTCCACCAGAAACCCGAGTTCATCGATCACCCCCTGCTCCTCAAGGTGGGCCTGGGGGTGCCCCGCGAGGCAGGCCGGCCCGCCGGGCAGCGACACTCGGTCGTAACGCGGCAGGGAGAGGCCGTTATGCAGGAAGTCGTCGAAGTGCGCGCCCACGCGCCCGTCCGAGCAATACAGCGCGGCGGCGTGGATGCGTGCTTTTTCGTAGCGGACGGGGCTGTCGTAGGTCATCGGCGACTCCTAGTGCTCGATCGCAGCTTATTTTTCGGGTCGCACGGGTAAGCGTACCCGCTTGCCCGTGGTCTCGCCCGCCGAGCGGTGCCCGGGTTTCATCGATGCCCGCACAGCCTACACGGACAACGGAGTACCGTTGTCCGTGCCACCCGACCCAAAACTTTAGCTGCGACGGAGCACGACTCCGGCTTCACCGGGCGGGGGCACCGGCCGCCGATCGTGCGACGCCGGTGGGCTCGCAACGCCCATCCGGCCCGCATGAGTGATCTCGGAGAACGCGTTCTACGGCGCGCAACAATCCGCCCCGGAGAAAGCATCGAGCACGCCGAGAATGTCGAAGATGTCCACTGTTCCATCGCCGGTGGGACAGGGGATGATGTCCGCGCCGCATAGCGACGGACAGGTAACCGTGTCGCACGCTGTTTCCTGCCCGAAGAAAGCTCCGGCGAACACGGCGCAGGTCGCTTGCTTCACCAGTTCGCAGCCGCCGTCGACACAACACGCGCCGGGGCAATTGACACTGCGCACATAGGCCGAACCGGAGTCGGAGCCCCCGTCGCCGTCGTTCAGGATTGCCCCGATCAACGCCGTGTCTCCGCTCACAGAGACGGAATACCCGAAGCGATCATTCGCGGCCGCGTCACCGGCGGTCAGCTTCTCCTGCTCGGTCCACGACCCGCCGGAACGCACGAACACGTAGGCCGAGCCGGAGCCGGAGCCCGCGTCATCGTTGCCCTGGGCCCCGATCACGGCCGTGTTCCCGCTTACTGAGACGGTCTGTCCGAAATGGTCATCCCCGTTGGCGTCGGACGCGGACAGCTTCGGCAGTTGCTGGGTCCAATCCACGCCGGAGCGCTCGTAGACGTATGCCGATCCGGTATTAACGCCCGCGTCAGCTACGCCCTGCGCCCCGACCACGATCGTGTCACCGCTCACCGAGACGGAATCCCCGAAGCTGTCGAACACCGAAGCGTCCGACGCGGTCAGTTTTTCCTGCTCGGTCCACACCCCAAGGGAACGCACGAATACGTACGCTGAGCCGGAGTTGTTGCCCGCGTCGTCGTTGGCGCGTGCCCCTACTATGACCGTTTCTCCGTTCACCGAGACGGAGTTTCCGAACTGGTCATTTAGGCCCGCGTCGATCCCGGCGGTCAGATGTTGCTGCAGGGCCCACACCCCGGCGGAGCGAACGAAAACGTACGCGGAGCCGGCGTCGGCGAACATGTGGTCGTCGAAGATTTCCCCGACCACGGCGGTATCGCCGCTCACGGAGACGGCAAAACCGAACTGGTCACCAGCCACCGGGGCCGGCGCCGTCAGGGTCGGCGGCTGCTGGGTCCAGACCGTCCCGGTTCGAACGAAGACGTACGCCGCGCCGACGTCGGCGTTCACGTCGTCGTCGAGCGGCGCGCCGACCACGACCGTGTCGCCGCTGATGGAGACGGAATAGCCGAACAGGTCTCCCGCGTCAGCGTCCAGCCCGGCGGTCAGGTGTTGCTGCTCGATCCAGGCGCCCCCGCAACGGACGAACACGTATGCCGAACCGGCATCGACTTCGGTCGCGAGGTCGTCGAGGTACGCGCCGACGATGGCATAGTCCCCGTCCACCGAAACGGAGAATCCGAACTCGTCGTCCGCCATCGCATCTGAAGCGTTCAGCTTTTGTTCGTCGGCGCACTGCCCCCGCGCCGGAACCGCTCCGACGGCCATGCACATTCCGATCAACGCGTACGCGACACTCGATGGCCGCGGCATCGCCATCCAACCGGTGCTGAATCCGCTTCTTTTCGACATGCGTGTCTCCTCTTGCTTTCGAATTGCCATCGTGCCCGATTTCGGAACGGACGATCGGTCCCGATCCCGGCGATACGAGTGGCTGCCAGCATACGGGGTTTCAACCCCTGCCGACACCGCGATCCGGGTGGCCGGGTGCCGGGTGTCCCATCCATCGCGCAGCGATGGGTCGGGGCGCGATGATTCGATCGGGTAGAATCGTTCCCCGGCCGTGTGAGTGTTTTCGCCTCATCCGCCGCGTTGGGCGCGATTCACAACATCCCGGCCAGTTCGTCGGGCGTTACTCCGGCCTGCCGAAGAATCGCGCGAAGCGTTCCCCGGTCCAGTTCGCGATGGTCGGGCACGGTCACCGTCGTCGGCGGTTCCGCGCGGAACAGAATCGCGTGACTGCCCTTTTGCCGGTCCAATTCGAACCCGACTTTCCGCAGTGCGCGAATCAGGTCGCGCCCTGAAACGACGGGTAGTCGTGTCACACGCACACCACTTGGGTTTCGAAATCCTCGTCCGGGATCGGCTGACGATGGGCGGCGGCCGTTTCGATCCAGCCCGCGATGGCCTCGCGGATGTTCTCGATGGCCTCGGTCTTCGTCTTTCCCTGGCTGATGCAGCCGGGAAGCGACGGCACCTCGACCACCCAGTACCCGTCCTCGCCACGATGCAACACGACCGCACGCATGAAGGTGCCTCCGGGGTTTCAGGTGCCTCTCGATGTGGTTCGTCAACACGATCGGCCATCGCCCGAACCAAACAGCATTGTCCGTCTTGGCGAACCAATGTCCAGCGTTATCCATGACCGCGGCGACCCCGGGGTTGGATTTCCGAACGAATTGGGTCCGTTCGTGCGTGGCTCCAGCCGTGCGGTTGGGTCGCTTGCAACGAATCGGGGAATGCCCTAGCGTCCAAGCCGCTGGATGGGCGATTTCGATGGGGAGCGGTCGTGCGAACGGCATCGGTGATCGGTGCCCGCCAAAACATTGGGGCGAAGGAAGCCGATAAGAGACGAATTGAAAAGGGGTAACGGGTTTATGGAAGGCATCATCAAGCCGCACGGTGGAACGCTGGTCAACCGCGTCAAGGACGTGGCGCCCAAGGGGGCGTACAAGGGGGCCGATCCGGCCATCGTGCTGAGCGAACGCCAGCAGTGCGATCTGGAGATGATCGCGGTGGGGGCGATGAGCCCGCTGACCGGGTTCGTCGGGCAGGACGATTACAACCGCATCTGCGAGAAGATGACGCTGGCCGATGGGACCGTCTGGCCGTTCCCCATCACGTGCAGCGTGGACGCGGACACGGCCGGCAAGGTCAAGGTCGGCGGCAAGGTCGCGTTGCTGGACGACGACCGTCGACTGCTGGGGTTGATGACGGTCACGGAGAAGTATCCGCACGACAAGAAGAAGCAGGCCGAGCTCGCGTACAAGACCACGGACGTCGCCCATCCCGGGGTGAAGGTTTTGATGTCCGAGGGCGACGTGTGCCTGGCCGGTCCGGTGGACGTGGTGTGCGCGCGATACGACGTGGAGTATCCGAAATACCGACTGACGCCGGCGCAGACCCGGGCCAAGTTCACGGAAAAGAAATGGAAGACGGCCGTCGGCTTCCAGACGCGGAACCCCATTCACCGGGCCCACGAATACCTGACCAAGTGCGCCCAGGAAATCTGCGACGGGTTGTTGATTCATCCGCTGGTCGGCCAAACACAGGCGGGCGACATCCCCGCCGACGTGCGTATGAAGTGCTACGAGGCGCTCATCGAGAAGTACTACGTCGCCGACCGGACCCTGCTGGCCGTGCTGCCCGCGGCCATGCGTTACGGCGGCCCGCGGGAGGCGATTCTGCACGCCATTCTGCGGCAGAATTACGGCTGCTCGCATTTCATCGTCGGCCGCGACCACGCCGGCGTGGGGAACTATTACGGCACGTTCGACGCCCAGTTGATTTTCGACACGCTGCCGCCGGGCGGACTGGCCATCACCCCCATGAATTTCGAGCATACGGCCTGGTGCAAATTGTGCGAGGGCATGGTGTCGGCCAAGACCTGTCCGCACGGCAACGAGCACAAAATTTCGTTGAGCGGCACCAAGGTCCGCGACATGCTTGCCGCCGGGCAGCGCCCGCCGATGGAATTCTCGCGGCCGGAAATCGCCGACATCCTGATCGCGTCGATGAAGCAGTGACATGAGCGTGGCACTTGCCGAACGATCGCGACAGGCCGACGCACCTGGTCCCACGCCCATCCCCGATGGGTTGATCGACGCGCTGGATACTTTGCAGCGGCCCATCGTCATCGGGCACGTCCGGCCCGACGCCGATTGTTTCGGGTCCATGTTCGCGGCCGCACGGTCGTGGCCGGGCAAGGGGCGGAAGGTGGCGCACGTCGCCCTCCGGGCTGGTTCGATCAATCGCCGATTGCAGTTCCTGTTCGACTGGGCGGCCGCGCCGACCGCGACGGCCGACGATTTTCAACGGGCCGACGGATTTATCGTGGTGGACACGGCCAAGCACTCGCGTTGCAACGTCGACGCGGCGCTGGGCGAACAATGGGCGGGCGATCGGCCGATCATCAACATCGACCATCACGCGTCCAACACCTGTTTCGGACGGTTTGACTGGATCGACGCCCACGCGGGCAGCGCGGCCGAGTTGGTGTACCGGTTGATTCGGGCGGCGGGACGGCCCATCGATGATGTGGTCGCGTCGCTGTTGTATGCGGGCATCCACAGCGACACATTGGGGTTCTCGTTGCCGACCACGACCGCGTCGGCGCTGGAGGCGGCGGGCGATCTGGTTCGTTGCGGGGCGCGGGTCGCGGAAATCGGCGAGCGATTGTGCCGCAGTCAGTCACAAGCCGAGTTCAATCTGAACCGGTTGATCTACGGCAACACCCGCGTCGTGGCCGACGACCGGATCGCGTACAGCACGGCCAACCACGATGAAATTACGCGAACGGGTTGTTCCGCGGCCGACGTCGACGACCAAGTGACCATTCCGCGATCGATCGATTCCATCAAGGTGGCCGTTCTGTTCACCGAAGGCGCGCCGGGCAAGACGCGATTGAACCTCCGCGGCGAGCGCGGCGTCAACGTGCTGGACATCGCGTTGTCGTTGGGCGGCGGCGGCCACCGCGAATCGGCCGGCGCGATCCTCGACGTCGGCATCGACGAGGCCGTCAAAAGAGTCATCCCCATTATTACAGCCGCACTAGACGCGCCGGTACCGAAGTCTTGAGTTGATTCCGCAGGGCGGGTTTCACCCGCCGCGAGTCGCGAAAATCCCGGTTACCCCCCAATGTCATTCAACACGGGAATCGCCGGGCGTGTGCCGCGATTAGTCGATTCCCGCGCTGCGGCTTGGGGTGGCGTTCAATCGAGCGTATACTGGCGCCGGGTGGCAATAGCCGGGGGCGGCGGGCGTTTGGCCGAGCGTGGGTGCCCGCGTGGGCGCGCCGGGGTGGTGGTCCTTCGGGAGCAGGAGTCGAGAGCCATGTTGAGATATGTAGCGATGACGACGATGTTGGTTGGACTGGTGGGGATGCCCGCGAGGGCCGAGTTTCAGGGGGGCGGAGGGGATCGGCCGTTTCATCCGGGGATGCTGGCCCAGCGTTGCATCTTCCATATTCGCCAGGTGACAGAGCGAACGTCCCGCGAAATGCACATGCGGACGAACCACGCGGTTCGCGCCATTCACATGTTGTTGGAGGCCGGCAACACCGAGGAGGCCGAGGCCGCGGCCACGCGCGGACGCGAGGCCCTCAACCGCATCGCCAACCGGGGGACGACGGTGATCGGGCATTCGTCCGAACATTGCATCATGGTGTTGACCGAGCGCGAGGCGCCGCAGGAGATCATTGACGGGGTAAACATGGCCGCCGACCACTCGACGGGGTTGATCGCGGAACGCCTGGCCGCGGGATTGGCCCGGATTGACGAAGCGCTGGGCGGCGGGGAATAATCGGACGAAGCTGACCGACTGAAAGAAGTGCGACACGCCGCTGATGAACCGCAGCGGCGTGCCGCGTTTTTACGAATCGTCACGTCACCGATGGCCGTCGCCGATTCCTGTCGCGGGTGGGTCCGACCGACACCCGCGCCGGCGGCGCTGTAAAAACGGAGCGGGAGGGATTCGAACCCTCGGTACAGTTGCCCGTACACCGCATTTCCAATGCGGTCCCTTCAGCCGCTCGGACACCGCTCCACAAGGCGTCGAAACGCCCGCCGCGTACTATAGCGGTCCCGCGCCTCCCGGCCAACGACCGCACGGTGAATCGGTAGGTGAAAAGGACAGCGGTCGACAGGGCGGGATCAACGCCGAAGGGGCATCGGACCACAGTTCAGCCGCCGAATGCGCTTCCGCTCACGGCCGAGTCAGACCGCCCCCGATTGTTTCCATTGCGCTCCAAACCGATCCCGCGAAAACCGCCGGAGACGACGCCCGCCGTGGTTGTGAATCCAAATCTGCCCATGAAGAGCGTGTCCGGACCAATGTCCGTCGGCGGAATTGAAAGGGTGACCATTCCGTCCAGGGCTGGAAGCATCCGTTCGCAATAGCTGTATTCCTGGGGCGCTGGCGTGGAAATGACGCCGGCGCGAGATTCCCTTCGCGCACCGGTCGCCATATCTGCCCCACACTCCGTTGATGCGCGAACTCGTTCCCCCACCGGCAAGCGACATCAGCCATTACCGCAGCGCCACTTCCGCCGACGACGGCGCCGCGACGTCGAGCACGGCGCCTGATGGGTCGACGAGGATCACGCCGTCGTTCGAGTGAATCGCGGCGCGGATGCCGTCTTGGGGGGATTCGTCGGCCTTGAAGACGAACGTGCCGAGGTAGACCCGGCCGGTCTGCGTGACGCCGCCATCAAGAAGGGCGACGACCATTCGGTGATTTTCCATGTCTTCGGCGTGCCGCGCGTCGGCGCCGAAGAAGACGTAGTCTTCGCGTTCGGTGTCCACATAGACGTCGATAATCGTCGCGCTTGCAGCGAAACCGGCGTCCGTGCCGGTCAGACGCAGTTGATAACCGCGGAGGTCTTTCACATCATCCGCAAAGACATCGACGGCCACCGTCCCGCCCGCGTCGATGGTGTCACTTTGCGGCACCATCGCCAATGTCGTGTCCGACGCCACGACCTTGGCGCGGTACGCCGGCACATCGTAAGAGGCGCCCGTTTCGGCCTTGGCCTTGACGGACTTGATCCCGGTCGTGACCGAGACCCACGTCGCGCCATCGCTCGCGGGATTCGGAAAAATGTCGGCGTCACTCACGGCCAAGAACACCTTGGCTCCGCCGCCGCAGCAGGGATCGATCCCCGCAAATGCGTCCAAAACGGCCAAGACATCGAAAATATCAATCAGCCCGTCGGGTTCGCAACTTTGCGGAACGCTGTTGTAGTCCAAATCGACGTTGCTCCTTCCGCAAGTCGTGAAGACACCGGCAAAGCCGTCCAGGACGCAGAGGATATCGAATATATCGACTCCGCCGTCTCCGGTGACATCGCCAAATCCGCCGCGAACGGGAAACGCGCATCCATCCATGCCGTGAGGCTCGATAGTCGGGTCGCACACGGCGAACGTACACACGTCAAGGTCGCCGCAATAATCAATGGCCGGCGTATTCACGCACGCGCCCTCGGCGACGCTGCACGTATCAATCGTGCACGCGAACGAATCGACGCACGCGGCGTCGACCGGCTCATGGGCGCAACCCTGCGACCCGCCAGCCGTGCAGACGTAGTCGGTGGTACAGGCGACGGCGTCGGCGCATGCGGCACTGGCCGTGCACTGTATCTCGTACGCCCCCATGTCCGCGGTATCCGCACCCGGCCCAACGCCGGGGTAGTTCGCCGGTCGCGGATTCCCGTCCAGATCAATGGCAATCGGATCTTCGTCGCAACCCGGCTGCACCACGGAATCCAGACAGCCGTTGGGGATGGAGAGATTATTGCCGGCGTCGGCCACCGGCGAGACGGCGGGATCGACGGCGGGATGCAGATCTTCGTCGCCGGTGAACGCGGTCAGGTCCGGGCCCAGCGGGTCGAAAAACAGTGGGTCGGCGTCGATGTTGGACGCATTGAATGGAACGGATCCGTCCAGTGCCAGGCTGTCCTGCACGCAGCTCGACGACACCGAGATATCCGATCCGTTCTCGCCCAGCACCTGCTCGCTCATGATCGACGTCGCTCCGTCCGAATCGTCGTTGTTCCAGAAAATGGAGTTGTACGCCTTCAGCGTCGTGTATTCCCCGTAGACGCCGCCGGTCTTGCCCGCGGCTACGTTCTGCGACAACGTCGATCCGTAGATTTCCACGCAGCTGGCGCCAAGGCCGCAGTTTCCAACCAGATTGGCGTCGCGCGTCGTGTACATCGCTCCGCCGCGTCCGCCGGCGCTGTTGGCCAGAAAGAGGCAGTTGGCGAAGTCGACGTCGTAGACGAAATCGCCGACCTTAGTGTTTCGATTCCACACCGCGCCGCCGTGGCGATCGCTCCCGTCATTCGTTCGATTGCTGATGAACCGGGCATTCAATATGTCGGCGGCCGAGCCGGTCAGGTAGAGCGCCCCACCCTGGTTGGCGACGTTTGCCTGAAACAGGCAGTCGAAGACCTCCATGACCACGTTCTCCACGGGCGATCCCGCGAAGGCGTTGGAATAGAGCGCCCCGCCCTGGGCCGTCGAGCCGGACGCGCTGTTACGGCGCAATTGGCAACTGGTCAATTCCGGAAGGGCGTCGAACGGGGCGCAGATGGCGCCGCCGCCTCCAACGCATTGATTGTCTTCGAAAACGCATCCGGCAAATGACGTATGCGAAAGCTGGTGCATGAACACCGCCCCGCCGTCCTCGTCAGAGCGGTTGAACGTG
The DNA here is from genome assembly GCA_013140575.1 of Phycisphaerales bacterium. Taxonomy (GTDB): domain Bacteria; phylum Planctomycetota; class Phycisphaerae; order UBA1845; family UBA1845; genus JABFSN01. The sequence continues at coordinate 9,970 of JABFSN010000165.1, forward strand.
AAATCGCAGTTCTCGAACGCCGCCTCCAGATCTATGCCGAACGGGGCGGCCCGATTGTTGACCGCGCCGCCCTCCTTTTGCGCGTAGTTGCGGGTGAAGAGGCAGTTGCGGACTACAGGCCATCCGCCTTCATCCCCCCGTACTGGTTTCGCCAGCGGTGGAACGTCGCCTCGGATACCTCCAACGCCTGGCACACCGTGGCGATGTCCCGGCCTTCCGACAGCATCCCATCCGCCTCCCGAAGCTTGCGTATCACCTGCTCCGGACTGTGTCGCTTCCGTTTCATCATCGAGTCCTCCCGCCCGAACCCCGGGCCCGGGGGCTCTCATACCACCTGGATCAGTTTTCGGGGAGCAGGTCTAAATCGCCTGGTGCCAAAACCCGTGGCCACACCCGCGCCCGGGCTCGCCTTCGCCGGTGCTTGACAGCGATTGAATCTACAATTAGGTTCGGCCCCACGATTGCGGGGTAGAGCAGTTGGCAGCTCGTCGGGCTCATAACCCGGAGGTCGTAGGTTCGAGTCCTACCCCCGCTAGTTCCACCGCCTTATCGAACTCACCTGACCGTGGGGTTAACGGCTGGCGCGATGTCTGAGACCCGCCACGGGTCGCGCCGTAACGCCAATATCCGCAAGGGGTTACGCATGTCGTGATACACCCTTGTCTCGCGCCGGTTGCGCTTCGTCATCGCCGGAACCCGCTCCCCGCCGGTTTTCGGGTCCAATCCTCGCCAAAGTCTCGGAGTCTCGCCCCCGCCCCGACCCGCGGGTTAACGCGCTTCATAACCGGCGGGGCGGGAAAGTCTCGCCGGTCATAACCCGAACGAAATCGCGAAACTGCGACCGCGTGGTTATGTCGCGCGCGACGTCCGCTGATCATCAGCTGTGCGATCCAATTGGGTATTCCGACCGTACGTCGTCCGGGTCATATTCCGTCTGCGCTGAGCGCCAAGGACCAGGCAATCACGAGCAACGCCAACGCGACCGTTCCGAAAACGAGCTGCGCCCGCGCCGAAGAAACCGCCTGCCCACCTGTCCGGCCGTGAAGGAGGCCGAGTGCCAGACCGCAGCAGAAGCCAGCCACGTGAGCGCCGACGTCCGTCCGCGTCCCACCGGCGCCGAGGTAGCCCAACAGGACCACGCCGCCCACCAGCGGGGACCATCGTCCAAGCGTGGACGATGTCACGTCGGGCCGTCGCGTCCACGAGTAGGCGGCCACGATGCCGAGCGCGGCGAACACCGCGGTGGACGCGCCGACGGACATGTGCGGCGTCAGCCGAATCCAGCAATTGATGCTGTTACCGGCGGCGCCGGCGATCAGGATGCTGAGCCACGCCAATCCCGGACCGAGCAGTTGGGCGGCAAATAGCCCAAACAGTCCACCCACCACGACGTTTCCAATCAGATGCGCTGCATCGGCATGCAGGGTCAGCGCGGTGACGGTGCGCCACCATTGCCCTTGCCGGATCAGCTCGGACTGGACCCGGCCGTTGGTAAACCAGTCCATTCCGAATGCATCCCGGTCATTGAGAATGTCCACAAAGAGCAAGACGGCCGTGAAGCCGTAGACGCCCATCCAGCCGCCGCCGAAATGTGGGACCGCTCGTTCGCGCCGAGCCGCGGCACCGTTTTCATGGGCGTACACATCGAGTTCCTCCCGCGCCCGGGCTGCGTCTTCCGGCACGACCAGAAGGACGTATTCGTGGGTCTCCTGGCCGATTTGCCATCCGATGCCGGCGGCCTCCAGCACCAAGGAATGCTCGGAACAGGCTTTGCGGTCGTGCGAGCGGAAGACGGCTTCAATCGCCGGCTGACCATCCATAATCAACCATTGTATCAGTGAGTCGTCATGCCGGCCCCGCGAATGTTCGCGCGTCGGTGTTCGTCCCGCCGGTGCGAAGCGCCCCCGCACGCCCCCGATGGTCATCGGGCAATGGCGCACCCCCCAGTCCTTCAGCCGCGTTCGCATGAATCGTCGCATTCTCGCCGATACAACCAGGTGTCCACGGCCGGGACCGATGGGAGCGAGACAATGACAACGTGGAGCTGGCGGCGGATCATCAGCGCGTTCGCCTGTTCGGCATTGATGAGTTGTGCTCCCATCCCGAACGCCGGATTCGGCGATGACGCGAACACCGGTGATTCAGCTTCCGATGGGACTGTCGGCCTGCCGAACCGGGAAGCATGGGTCGCCGGGAGGATTGTGTTCGCAGATATCGACGGCGGCAGGATCGTCACCACGACCAACGACGGACGCGATACATCCACGTTGGTTGAAGCCGACCGTCCAGCCTGCCCGGCCGTGTCCGGCGATGGACAAGCCATCGCCTTCAGCCTGCGAGACCGGGAACCGGGCGAGATCGCCGTCATGTTCCGGGACGGTCGTGTCCACCGTTTTGAGGGTCTCACCGGACATGATCCGCTACGGGTCACACTCAACGCCGACGGATCGAGGATCGCATTTCAGGAAGTCACGCCGCCCGCGCCGGTGAATGCCTGCGGACCGATTCATCTGGCGTTGGGGAACTTCGACGGAACAGGATTGGAGGCGATCGTCAGCGGCGACACTTTATGTGCCGAATGGCCGGAGTGGTCGGCCGATGGTGCTTTCGTGGCCTATGCCCATGTTGATCTTGCGGCCGAGAATCCCGGGAGATTGTGTCTTCTCGATCCTGCCACTGGGGCGCAGGCCAGGTGCTTCGATAATCCGGCGATCGGCATCGCCCATCGAACATGGAGCCCCGACTCGGCCATACTCCTCGGGCATCAGTTTCGTGCCATGCGGGTCGCGGACGGCCGGGAGGTTTCCGATCCGTGGGCCGATGTGACTGGGCAAAACCCCGAGCTTGCGGACGGCGAACTGTTGGCCGCCATCGACGAAGCCGTCGAACGGATCGGGTGGACGCTGGTGCCGGGCGGGATGGCCGGCGATGTGTTACCCATCTCCGTCAACTGGGGGAACAACGACAAGCTCGTGTTCGACGCACTCGCCCGCCAGGGTGCCGGCACGGAGGCCGTTCACATCTTCACCTACGACTTCCCCTCGGGGCAGGCCACGCACGTGGCCGGTCCATTCGCCGAAGCGAACACCAACAATCACAACTTCAGCCTGCTTTGTCCGCGATGGGTTCCCTGAAGGAGCGACGCCGTACCCACGGGTGTCGATCCGTCACCGACCACATCACCAGCGTCCTCCCTCGGTCGCTCCATCCCGATCCACCGACTCTTTTCCAACTGACTTGAATCGCTTCCGCGGACATCTTCAGATTCCCGGACAACCTGCGCGCGAACGGCATACATAACCCGTAGGTCGCCTTGATCGCAATGAACCCGAGGTCGGGGGCGAGGCGAGTGCACACGCGACCGGACGGGAACGGTGCATGCCGCGGGTGCCGGAAATCTCGATTTCAACTCCCGCCGAACGGCGACGGGCGGTCGCCGCGATTCTGGCGAAGGGCGTCATTCGGTGGCGACGGGTGGGCGGAGATGCGGCCGTGACCGCGGCGGATTCTGCACCGGAATCTCCGCCAAATCCGCGAAACGGCCTTGAACTTATGGCCGGGAGTCGCCCTTGTGGTCGGGACGGTACCCACGGGTTATGCCTGCGGGCCGATGGAGACGACGCGTGAAAGCGAATGCATTGAAGGGAATCGACCGGCCACGGGCGCCGATTCTGAATGTGGCCCGCGAGGTCGCGGCGCTGGAGTGGATGACCGTTGGGCAATTGCAGGACCGGTACGTCGAGGTTTTCGGGGAGGCGGTTCGCAGCCGGCACCGGCAGTATCTGATCCGCCGGATCGCGTGGCGTCTCCAGGCCAACGCCGAGGGCGGGCTGTCGGAACGTGCGTTGCGGCGGGCCGAGGAACTGGCCAATCTGGCCGACGCCCGGGTGATGCCGCCGCGAGCGGAAATGCGCGGCGGCAGTACGAATCCCAACGGCGCGCTCCGATCGGCTTCGAGCGCGCCGCCGCCCGTGGCAACGATTGATCCGCGGCTACCCGCACCCGGCAATCAGATCACCCGCAAGTACAAGGGACGCACCATCGCCGTCACGGTGCTGGCCGACGGACTCGAATACCTCGGCGAACGATACAAGTCACTGTCGGCCGTTGCCAAAACGATCACCGGGTCGCACATGAACGGTTTCCGATTCTTCGGCTTGGAGGGCAGGTCGTGACGACCCCGGCGACCACCCGCGGCCGCGCGCGTCCCTCCCGCACGGGACCGGTCGGCGCGGCGGCGGTCCCGAAGATCCGTTGCGCGATCTACACCCGCAAATCCAGCGACGAAGGACTGCGCCAGGAGTTCAATTCGCTGGACGCCCAGCGCGAGGCCGCGGAGGCCTACATCGCCAGCCAGAAGGCCGAGGGGTGGGTTTGCCTGCCGGACCGATACGACGACGGAGGCTTCACGGGCGGCAATACGGATCGCCCGGCATTGAAACGTCTGCTCGCCGATATCGCGGCCGGCGGAGTCGACACGGTGGTGGTCTACAAGATTGACCGATTCAGCCGGTCGCTCGCCGACTTCATGCGAATGATGACCGTGTTCGAGGAACATGGAGTCGCGTTCGTCAGCGTCACGCAGGCGTTTGATACCGGCAGCTCGATGGGGCGGTTGACGTTGAACATCTTGCTTTCGTTCGCGCAGTTCGAGCGGGAGATCATCGGCGAGCGTATCCGCGACAAGATCGCGGCCTCGCGGCGCAAGGGTAAATGGACCGGCGGTACGCCCATTCTCGGCTACGACGTGGACCGCTCAAGCGGCAGCCCTAAGCTCGTGGTCAACGCTGTTGAGGCCTCGCGGGTGCGCGAAATCTTCGAGCTGTACATCGAGCACGGTTCGCTGCTGCCGGTGGTCGCGGACCTTGAGCGGCGGGAATGGCGAAACAAGCCGTGGACGACGCGATCGGGCCGGCGCCGGGGCGGGGTTCCATTCGACAAAGGCAACCTGCACAAGCTGCTGACCAATATCCTATATACTGCGCGCGTCCGGCACCGGGAGGCCATCTACCCCGGCGAGCACGAGGCCATCATTCCCGAGGAGACGTTCGAGCGCGTCCAGCGACAACTGCAACGCAATGGCCGAGTCGGCGGACCGGAATTGCGGAATCGGCAAGGATCGCTGCTGCGGGGCTTGTTGTTCTGCAAGGCCTGCAACCGGGCGATGAGCCACACCTTCACCTGCCGGGGTCGGCGGCGATACCGGTACTACGCCTGCACCCATGCGGTCAAGAGCGGGCGTGCTGCGTGCCCGACGGCGTCGCTGCCCGCGGCGGAAATCGAGAAGGCCGTCGTCGATCAGATTCGCTGCATCGGGCGCGACCCAAATCTTCTGGCCGAGACGTTACGCGAGGCCCGGCGTCAGACGGCGGAGGCAAACACCCGCCTGACCGGTGAGCGACGGGGCATCGAACGCGACTTGGCGCGTTTCCGGGCCGAGATTCGACGAGCAACGATGGGGTCCGCGTCGGGAGGAATGGCGGCCGAAGCGCCGGCCGGTACGCCCGCAGCCCGCCTTGCGCAGCTTGCCGACCAGGCGGTTCAGGCAGAGCGCCGCGTGACCGAGATCGACGCCCGACTCGCGGAGTTGCAACGCGACGACGTCACCAAAGCCGACGTGACCGACGCGTTCACCGATTTCGACAACGTGTGGACGGCGCTCACCCCGCGCGAACAGGTCCGGCTGATCAACCTCCTGATCGAGCGCGTGGAATTCGACGCGGCCGACGACAGCATTCAGTTGTCGTTCCACGCGACGGGCATCAAGACGTTGGGCAGTGGCGAGGGGTGGGACGAGTCGGAAATGCCGGACGCTAATCACGACGTGCGACGACCCGCCGTCGAAACGGTCGCAACCGCCGGAGACGCCGCATGATCACCGTCAAACACAAAGTCCATTTCGTCCGCCGCGATCGCGGGCGCAAGGCAATCGCCGAGACACCCCGACCGATGGACACCGTCGCCCCCGGCCGCATTCCGCGCATCTCCCGCCTCATGGCCCTGGCGATCCACTGCGACGGTCTGATCCGCGAAGGCCGCGTCGCCGACCAATCCGGCCTGGCCCGCCTGTGCCACGTCACCCAGCCGCGAATGACCCAGATCATGAACCTGAACCACCTCGCGCCGGATATTCAGGAGGCGCTGCTGTTCCTGCCGCGAATGTTGAACGGCAGGGAACGGATTCACGAGCGGATGCTCCGGGCCATTTCGGCACAAATGAACTGGACGGATCAGCGACGCACATTTGCGCGTTTCAATTGAACTGCCGTCATGTCGAGAAATAAACGCTCCGGATCAGAAGTGTTACGAGCGCCAGCAAGTCGTCGGCGTCTTCGAGGGTCGCGCGGCGGATCGCATGGTTTTCAGTGTTGCCTGCATCCCTGATCCGGTCGAGCAAGGCGTGCTGCGGTTTTCCAACGACCCCGTTGTCCTTGAGGTACCGGACGTACTCTACGAAACTGAGTTTCGGTCCAGCGCCCTGTTCAACGGCGACGTGCATGAGAATCTTGCGGAACATGAGGACTGCGCAACTGGGAGCGAATTGACTGATGGCTCGTCGTGCTTCGTCATACAACGCCACGATCAGTTGAGCGCCTTCCGTTCGTTTGCGAGCGTCGAGATTATCTCCCTTGACGGGTCCGGGAAGTTGATCATCGCGGTTGAGAAACGTCGTCGCTGCCCCGCATTTCGGACATATTCGAACGTCGGCACGTTGGTTGTGAGGGACCGGAAACGGTCCTTCCAACTCAATCCATTCCTGGTCCCTGAACAAGCCGACGGATGACGAAACAGCCAAACCGCACCAGCCGCATGTGAACGCGCGTGGCATATAGACCGGCTCATACCCCTCGCGTTCGTAGTCCCGCCATCTATGGATATGGTCTTCTGGCATCGTCAATCACGCCTCAAATACCTTTAGCACCTCGTCGCCGTAATGATTGATCACCTTGACCGCAATCTTGCCGGTCGAGGGCTGGTCAAACGGGCGGCTGACGGTGCTGTAGAGGCTGCTCCAGGCGGCCTCGTCGATTTCGGCGCGGAGGGCGCGTTTGAGTTTGTCGTAGGGGCCGTCGCCGTCGCGGGCCGCGCCTGTGAAGTAGGCGTGGCGGACGAAGAAGCTCTCGCCGTTGTAGTCGGTGTCGATGAACCAGCAGGCGATGTCGTCGGTCGAGGAACTGCGAATGGCGCCGGTGGTGGGGTCGTACACGTCAACCCCCTTGATTTCGACGACAATCTGCTCCGAACGGCGCGCGTCGGCCGGCGGCTTCTGCTTTCCGCTTCCTGACGGTCGCGGCTCTGAAATTCGGCGGATGTCCACGTCCGGCTCGCCGAACACCATGAACAGATTTCCGGCCCCGGTTTTTTTCAACAGTTCGTCGCCCATTGCCAGGTCGGGATTCATCCGGGCGGCCAGCACGGTGAGCTTGCCGTACCGCTTGGTTTCCTCGGAAACGTGCGGGTCAAACGCGAAGCCGCATACGATGAGCACATCGAAGCCCACGCCCTGAACCGCCTCCTTGGCCGCTTCCTTCACCTGCTGCGGGCCGACGGTGCCGTGCTCCGGGCCGATGGAGACGGCCGCACGGCGGGTCTTGCCGTCGGAGTCGGTGTATTCGCCGACGGCGTGAATCCACGCGCCGGCGAACGAATCCAGCCGGTCGAAACTGAGGCGCTCGTTTTTCCGGGTGTTCTGCACGCCGGCCTTGCGAAGATTGTCGATGATCATGGTCGCGAAGTCCTGGTGCTTGCGGGCCTCTGTTTCCGAGACGGCGCCGTCGAAGTTATCATCGGCCGCGGCCAGCACGCGGTGCGGCGAAAGGCTCTCCACGGTGAACGGCCCGGTCACGCGGATACGCTTGTTGTCCTCGTAGGGCTGGTCGTAGAGCGTCTCGGTCTCGGCGTGTCGGGCGATGGCCGCGTCGATCTGCTCCCGCGTCATGCCCTCTTTTATGTCCGGGTTGTTGGCGATGGATTTGAGCGTCACGTGCGGGACGCGTTTGTAGACGAAGCCCTTGCGGATGTCCCCCGACCCGCCGGGGGCCTCAGCGGGCCGTCGGCTGGCTTCAGCGGATCGTCCGCCGGCTTCGGTGGGCCATCCGCTGGCCTCAGCGGATCGTCCGCTGGCCTCAACGGTTGGTCCGCTGCCCCCAACGGATGGTCCGTTGGCCTCCGTGGGGCGTCTGGCGACCTCAGTGGACCGTCCGCCGGCCTCCGCGGGCGTTCCGCCGGCCTCCCCGGACGCTCCGGGGACTCCCCCGGTCGGGCCGGGGGACAGCCGGCGGCCTTCGGGGGAGTCGGCCAGCAGGTAAAAAGGGTATTTGGCGGCCATGAGGCGGGTTCGGGCCAGGGCCAGGGCGACGCGCGAGGTGTCGATGGTGATCCAGCGGCGGCCCCACTGCTCGGCCACGTACGCCGTTGTTCCGCTTCCGCAAGTCGGGTCGAGCACCAGGTCGCCGGGGTCCGTCGTCATTAGGACGCATCGCCCAGCAACCTTCGCATTCGTTTCGACAACGTATTGCTTCTTGCGGCCAAACCCACTGATAGCAGTATCCTCCCAGACGCTATCCGTCGGCGAGACTGCAAAGTCGTCCAAGAATCTCTTGAATCGGAGCGTGGCTCCGATGGCCATAAGGCGATTGGCAGCTGCCAGTTTCTTCATGCCATCGGGCGTTGTTTTCCAATGCGAATTTGTCGGCAGATTGTAGATGCGCCCGTTCCATTGAAACGGGGACGAAGATTCACCAGAAAGCCCTTGCGACGTAATATTGTCGTGAACCAGAAGACGCCATCCCCGGGGAAGCAAGTGAGGATTCTCAAGCTCGGCATCGGACAGTTCTCGAGGCGTGGTGCCGTCCACCGACTCCGCCCATTGGTAGCGTCCAACCTGTCCCTCATTCACCTTGCCAACGTAGAGCTGGCGATACTTTGTCTGACCCTGGTCTTTCGCGTACCAGAGTAGCAAATCACACACGGATGCAAGCCGACGGGCAGCTTGGCCTCCGGTAGTGCGAAAGGCGATTTGAGAACAGAAATTCTCGCTCCCAAATACCTCATCAAGCACACCTCTCACAAGGTGAACGTTTTCATCGCCGATTTGAACGAAGAGGCTGCCGGTTTCGGTGAGCAGCTCGCGAGCGGCGGTGAGAATGTCGCGGATGTACGCAAGATACGAATGAACACCGATGCGCCAGCAATCGCGGAAAGCTCGAATCTGCTCCGGCTGCCGGGTTAGATCCTCGGCCTTGCCGTCGCGCACGTCGCGTTTGCGGGTGCTGACCTGCCAGTTGGAGCCGAACTTGATGCCGTAGGGCGGATCGAAGTAGATGGTCTGGACCTTGCCCTTGAGCCCCTCCTTCTCGGCCAGGCTGGTCATCACCAGCAGCGAATCGCCGAGGATCATGCGGTTCGACCAGTTGCCCTCGTGGTGGTAGAAGTCGACGCGCTGGTCGAACGCCTCGGGCAGGCCGTTGAAGTCGGCGAAGAGGTTGAACTGCTCGCCGAAGCCGCCGCCCTCACCCCGACCCTTCAGGCTCCCTTCTCGGTCGCCTTCAGCCTGAGCCGGCGAGGGAGACGCGTGGCGCCGGATGTCATCGATGATGGCCTGCGGGTGAATCTTCTCCTGGATGTAAACGGGCACGACGGGGACGGCCAGGTCCTTGCGGTCCTGCTCGTCCTTGCCCTTCCAGACGAGTTGCGGATCGAGCGACGGGTCGCGGGGGTAGAGCATGGACTTGGGTGACTTTTCGTCGTCGGCCACGAAATCGCGCAGCTCCTCGGTGGGGATGTTGGCCCGCTTGTCCTTATGGCGGATGGATTCGACGGAGGTCGTCTTCTTCTTCGTCGTCTTCGCTCGGTCGCGTGCCATTTCTGTTCACCTACGGCTGGTACAGGAAATCCTCGCCGGTTCGTTGGATCAAGTCATTGAGATAGGAGTCTATTCCGTGAAGGCAAACCTGATCCGACCGAGCCTGAGTGTCGGACAAGAGCACGCCGACGGTCCGATGCGTTCTCAAATCACGAAACGCCTGTGCCGTGGCGTTCGCCCCGTTCCGACGGACGAGGAGCTTCAAGATCGATTCCAAGCAGATGACTCGACCCGCGACCCGACCGCGAATCTCGGCGACTTTCGTGCTGGTGGCAAGTGTCACGAGAGCGCGCTTGTCGCCGGTGGTCAGATAGTAGCCATCGTGCTCCGCGAGCATGGCGAACAACTGGGCTTCTCCAAGATCGATGCCGGAGATCGACGCCAGAGCGTCCAACGCTGTTGGATTCGCGGGCGGCTCAGTCAGTGAAACGATCCCGTCCGCCGCGCGCAAGACGGCCCGCAGCACGGTGGCCGGGTACGTATCCTTGAATACACGACCGCGTCGAAGTTGTTCCGTCGCCGCGGCCAATCGTCTGCACTGCTCTGGCTCGAAGTCAAACGACGAGAGCACGTCGGCAAGTGTTCCCGATCCGCCGAGCAGCACGAGCATGTCCGTGTCGATGAGGAGCAGCCGATCGGACATTCTTCGCCTGTCAGCCTGCTAGCCCAGCGCAGCCGCTCAAGAATCGTTCCGTCGTTTCGGGCAGATCGCCCGCCGGCAACACGCGCCGCAGCGCGCCCGCGATCTGCTCGTGAGCGCCAGCCTCCTGCCCGAGAAAGTTTAGCGCGATTTGGGCGGCAGGAAATCGATCGGCTGACCGCCCGTAAATCAGAACGACGGTGCCCGGTGAGATTCGGTGGGACTCGCCGTATTTCAAAGCGGCCTGGGCCAATTCTGCGCCCGTCAGGCCGTACTGGACTTCGAAACCAGGAGTCGACTCCCCAGTAAGCAACTCGCACGCATAACCGTCCGCCTCCTGCTCCTGCTGGTCTTTGTCGGGTTTCTTCAAATCCTGATCGACGAGCATATCCCCGCCCTTTCGAACGTGTTCACGCATGATGTGCCCAAGTTCATGTGCCAGATGGAAGGCGATCCAGGGCGGGCTGTTACGCCCGGAGGCCAACACGATGACCGGCCGATCACCGCAATACGTCGCCAGACCGTCGATTTTCTTGCTTGAATTTGGAATCCGAACCAGGTGCATGATCGCGATCCCGTGGCTCCAGCAGTAGGTCAGCAATGATGCGAGATCGACGTACGCGTGATTTCGGAGAATTGCGGCGCGCACCGCGGATGCGAGCGCCGGACCGTCAAATGCGGGGAGATCAACGGCGGATTCGGCCACCAGCTCGGCGGCGCGCCGCGCGATCGCGACCGTACCGGCGACTTGCTCTTCGGTGGTTCGGACACTGCGCTTCAACCGGATGTTTCCGCATCGGGGCGGAACCAGCGAACGAGACCGGTCGCGCAGGTCGGCAACGCGGAATCCGAAGTGTCGCGCAATCGCAAGCTCCGCGATGGCACGATTAGCCGGGACGGACGCCATGTCATCAGACCACCAGTCCGGCAACACGCAGTCTTGAACGAACCGGCGGTCGAAGCCGACGTCCTTAAGGCGGGCGTATAGGTCGGTCATACCGTTTGTCCGGTTCTTGGCGATAGTCGTTCTCCCCATGTGCGAAGTCATCCTACCCGGTGACCGTGGCCGGTGCGAGCGACCCCCGGATCAGGTTGACCGCATCCCACGGATCGGCGATTTCGAGAAACGCCCAGCGAGCGTAGCCGCCGTGGTTGTTGATCGTGGGCACCCACAGCGTGCGGGCGGTGCTGACTTTGGCGGCCTTGTCCTTTTTCTTTTCGCCGGTGACCTCGATGATGAGTTGAAGCGGGTCGTCGGGCCCGCGACCGTCGTCGACGTGGACGATGAAGTCGGGGTGGTACTGGTGCTCCTCGCCGTTGATCGTGTAGGGGATGGTGAAGCCGAGGTTGTGATTCTTCACGTAGCGGACGACTTCGTCCATGTCCTCGAGCGTCTGGGCCATCTTCTGTTCCCAGGAATCGGTGTCGGCGACCACGTGCGACACGTGGCACTTCTCCGGCCGGGTCGCGTACACCGGACGAGTCGTATCAAAATCGACGTAACGGGTTGAGCCGAGCGTGTCGTACGGGCGAAGAATCGGCTTGAGCGTAGGGGCGCCGTTGGTCGAAGCGACGACGGCCTTGTAAATGCGGTCGGCCGCATCGTGGGCAAATTCGATGAGCAACAGGAGTTGCGGAAAGGTGTTGTCCTTGAGGGTCACGCACTCGCCCAGCCAGCGTTTGGCGATGCCGAGCATCTGTGGAAAAAGCCAGGTTTGGACCTCGCTGTCAAAGTGATGTTCGTCGGGGCGGTCCGCACGTTTCTCCCCGTCGCTGCGGAAATACTTCTCCAGCGTGAGCTTGGCCAGCAGGAACGCGACCTCGTTCGGCCGTCGGCGTTTCAGATCATCGAGCGTGTGGATGCTGGTTTCGCCGACGATCGGGGCGTTTTCCGTTTTGGTCGGGATGTCCGCGGTGGTGAGCGCGAGCCTGGACTCGTCGGTGAATCGGGCGGTTAACCGATCGCCGCCCACGTCGTAACGATAGCCGAGAAGGCGGGGGAAGGTGATTTCGCAGGCGATGCGGTCTTCGAGGGCCCGGACGCGCGTGGGCATGGGACCCGGCTGGGGATCGGTGACCGACCCGCTGCACGGGATGAATGAGAAGGGGACGCCATACACCTCGGCGTACTCCGGCGGATATCGATCAACGTCCGGGGGATAGGACATCCGCCGCAGCGCCCGGCCGACCACCTGCTCGCACAGAAGCTGCGTGCCGAAGGCGCGCACGCCGAGGACGTGGGTCACGGTGTTCGCGTCCCATCCTTCCGTGAGCATGGACACGCTGACCACGCACCTGACGTGCTCGCCCAGCTTGCCGGGCTTACCCACGGTGTTCATCACCTCGCGAAGCAGATCCTCGTCGGTGAGATTCTCGGCATCCCGGCCCGGGAAGCGAATCCGGTACTCGGCCTTGAACTCGTCGATTTCGCGAGCGGCGATCGCCTTGAAATCGGCGCTCATGGCGTCGCCGGATTCAAGCTGTTCGCTGTCGACCAGTATAGTGTTGGGGCGATGCAGCCAGCCGCCCCGCCCGTCGTCGTTGCGGAAGATGTCGAGGGCTCCGGCCTGAACAACGCTGGTTTCGCCGATCGGCTTCTCCCATCCGGCGATAAAGTCGAAGACCAGCTTGGAGACGTTGGTGTTGTTGCAGACGACGATGAACACCGGCGGGGTGAGGCCCTTGGCGCGAGCTTCCGTGTTTTGCTCCCAAAGGCGGTAATACTTGGCGTAGTTGCCGTAAAGGCTGAGCAGCGCCCCCTGAAGCTCCTTGGGAAGCTTGGGCTCGCCGCTGACGGCGTCGGTCTTGCGACCCTTTTTGGGAAGCTGTTCGCGGATGCGGAACCACAGATCGCGGTACGTGGGCTGGTCGCCGGTCATGGAGTCGTCGGTGATGGGCACGCGCGGCACTTTTACGATTCCGGCCTCGATCGCGTCGATGAGCGAGAAATCGGACACCACCCACGGAAAGAGCGTCCCCTCGGGATAGCCCGATCCGCGCAGGAAAAACGGAGTGGCCGACAGGTCGTAGATGGCCTTCACGCCGATCTTGGCCTTGACGGCTTCGACGCCCGAAATCCAGACCCGTGCGTCCTGTTCGCGTTTCTCGGCCTCTCGGCGGTCGTCGCCCGCGAGCTTCACCTCCTCGCCATCGGGCTTGCGACGATAGCAGTGGTGGGCTTCATCGTTGATAACGACAATGTTCTTCTTGTTGCCGAGCTCGCGGCAGACGCGACGGACCATCTGGTCCGGCGTTTCGGTGAAAGCGCCGGCGACGCCCTCGGCGAGGATCGCTTTGGTTAATCGCCCCGCGGCGACTTTCTCCCGGAGCTGGAAGGCGTGGAAGTTGGTGATGATGAGCCTGGCCTGCTGGAGCTTCTCCAGTAGTTCGGCCGACACGATGTCACGCTGGCGGTAGTAATTCTGTGGGTCGTTGGGCAGTAGCACGCGGAGCCGGTCACGGATGGTGATGCCCGGTGTCACGACCAGAAAAGTGTCGGTAAAACGGGCATCTTGGGGGTTGGCCAGCTTGTTCAGCGTGTGCCAGGCGATGAGCATGGTCATGACCACGGTCTTGCCGGCGCCGGTGGCCATTTTGAATGCCGTGCGCGGCAGGCCGGGATTCGACGAGTCGTTGGCCTCGCGCAGGTGATTCTCGATCCATGTGTCGCCGTATTTCCGGGCCACCTCGGTCAAGTAGATGGCCGTTTCGAGGGCCTCGACCTGGCAGAAAAACAGCTTCCGCTCTCGGGCGGGGTCCGTCCAGTAGACGAGCAACCGGCCCGTGGTCGGCGTCACGCCGACGTAACCACCCTCGCGCCAGAGGCTTACGCGCGCCCGAATCTGATTGACCAGCCTGTTCTCCTCGATGCGGTCCTGGGTCCATTCGGTCTCGAATTCCAGTTGCTTGCCCTTCTTCTTCGGGCGGGCGATAGGAATGAAGTATGAACTGGTCCTTCGGCCGCTGTCGATTTCAGCGGTGATGCCCTCTTCGTTGAACCGAAAATGGCGCGCGGGCTCGTCGAACGGCGAGTTCAGGACTGGGTTTTCAATGATGACCTGACTCACGGCATTCAGTCCCGAACACAATCGCCCTTGTCATCCCCATTCGCATCAGCGCTGATGGCCCGATAGTCGGCACGACGTCGGGGCCATCATAATGGTCGGTTCACGCGGCGGGTAGCGGCCGACCGAGACTTCGCCCATCGCGCGGCGGCGCCGTTCATGACCGGCACCTGTTCGGCCCACGACGATCGGGTACCTTGCGCCGCCGTATTGATATCTGCATCCGACCGAATGATGTAGCCTGACGCGAATCCACGCGACTCCGCGAGGAGCCATTAACAGGAGCACCAGGCATGTCGTTCCAGCCAACACCGATCCAGTACGAAATCCTTCGTGCCCTCGAGCATCTGAAGATACGCGGATGCCCCACCGCAGACACGAAGGCGAGGCCCACGCCGCCAAGGATCGGGTTTACGATCGGTGTGCCCGAAGCGCTGGTGCGGGCATGGGTTCTGGCGCGAGAGAAAGAGTATGCGGAAGCCGTACGCGGGCTGCTGAGCCGCGAACTGATCACCCAGCGGAAGAGCAAGACTTGGGTTACCCTCTGGAGCTCGCAACGATTCTTGTTGCCGGACGGGCGAGTCGTCGTACTGGAGTGTCGTCCGGTTGACCTCGGAGAGTCTCTCAAATCCTACTTCGAGTCGGCACGTGTGCCTATCAGGCGCGTGAAGGCCCGCGGCAATCCGCGCCGGCGGCGCGTGCGAGTCAACCTCGCGTCGGCGAATTGGATCGAAGCCCGAACCCCGATCAAGGTCTCGGGCGTACGCCGCGAGTGGTTTTTCCACCACGTCAGCATGCATGACTTCGGGACGTTTGTGTCCATTACGGCCAAGGGACTGGACTTCCTCGATTCGCTTGGGGACGAATTTCAGCCCGATGCACTCGTCCGCCTGAGCCAGGTGGCGCCATTGACCGGCCTCAGCAAACGAACGCTCGAGCGGTACACAATACGTAAGGGCTTCCCTCGCCCAGACGTAAAAGGCGGCGGTGGCCACGCAAGCAAGTGGTACTGGTCCCGCATTCGTCCGGCACTCGAGCCTTTCAGCAAGAAGATACTGCCGCCCACTTTCCCCGGTTCGCACATCGTGTAATCGCTGACTGCGGGTCGCGCCAAACCGCCGACAAAACCACCGACAAACCGGCCCACACCTCGCGCAACCGGAACCACGTCCTTTAGGTCTGCCTTCGGCCGCGAGGTCATAACCCCAGGGTCATAGTCATTCGTGCATGAACACTGCGTCGCGCGACGCGGCACGATGACGCTGCGCGCATGCGCGGGCCCAGGTGGGCAGACGCCTCCGGTCGGAGGCGCTCATGGCCACGCCGTCGGTCCGCGACGCGGTTCTTGGAGACTACGCCCGAAACCTGATTCAACGAAAGGCCCGGCAACTCGCGCGCCAGCGTGGTTTTGCCCGGCATGAGGCGGAGGGCCTCGAATCCCGGCTGCGAATCGCGCTTCTGGAGGCGTTGGCCGAGTACGACGCCAGGCGCGGCCACATCAACCCGTTCATCAAGACCGTAGTCAAAAACGCAGCCGCGATCATTGTACGGGAGCAGCTTCGCCTCAAACGCGGTGGCGGCCAACAGCCCGTTTCGCTGGATGCGCCCGTCGCCACTTCCCCGGATTCCGAAACGACGCTCGGCGAACTACTCACGCCGCTCGACGCCGGGCGGCGGCTGGGGTTGGTGCCGGACGCGCCCGACCAGGACGACGAGGTGGCCGCTGTCGTGGATTCGCTGGCGCCGGGTCTGCGCGAAGTCGCCCTGGGCCTCATGCACCGATCGGAGTCGGCACAGGCGAAGGAGCTTGGGGTTTCTCGCCCCCGGCTCGGATACGCCGTTGATGAAATTCGGCGGCGGTTCCAACTGGCCGGGTTCGGGGAACCTGAAGAATAACGGACAGCCCGCGCGCCGACGGCATACATAACCATCGTGGGGATTTCGTCGGTCCCCCGCGGAGAATCCACATGAACCAATCGGCGTATCGATTCGAATTCATCGCGACAGTCCCAATGCTGGATGCCGAGCAGACCCTGCACCTGGCGCTATTCTCGGCCGAGGGACTGTTTGGCAGCGCCCGCGTGCGGCTGGAGGCCGGTTACCGCGTCGACGAAGCGTCACGGACCGTCACCGTCGGCGCCGCGACCGAAGTCGGTGCCGCCGTCGTCAAAGTCTACACCGGCCTGCTGCTCCGCGAGTTCGGTGAAAATGCGTTTCAGGTGCGGCCAACGCCGGCCGCGCCCCGGCCGGAGTCGGTGGAGTGCGCCGCATGATCGCGGAAACGCCATCACCGGGACACGACGAAACAACCTCCACGCCCGTGGACTGTCACCTCGATGACCGCCACATTACCGAGCTTCGCGGGAGCGGCCTGACGGACGACATCATTCGGGCCGCTGGCCTTTATTCCGTCGGCACCGGCGCCGTGGCCGAGTTGCTCGGGTGGCGCGCAAAGCGGGTCGACTGGGGTCGGGGGCTGGCCTTCCCCTACCGAAAGCCGGACGGCTCGGACACCGAGTACGTCCGCGTGAAACTGGATTTCCCCCGTCACGACGAACGCGGCACGCCGATCAAGTACGAATCGCCGCGCGGCAAGCAGAACCGGGCGTACTTTCCGCCCGGATTCGCCAACGCATTCGCCAGGGGCGGCCCCATTCTGATCACCGAAGGCGAGAAGAAAACCCTGGCCGCGGCGCAGGCCGGGTTTTGCTGCGTCGGCCTGGTCGGAGTGTGGAGCTTCCAGCAGAAGAGGCTGCGCGACGATCGCGGCCGGACGTTTGGCGTCCGTCAGCTACTTTCTGAACTGGTAGCGTTGGACTGGAAGGGCCGCGTCGTGGTCATCGTCTTCGATTCCGATGTCGTGGACCGCCCGGACCTGCAACTCGCCGAATTCCGATTGTCGCAACTACTCGCGGACCGCGGAGCCGAAGTGAAGGTAGCGCGGCTGCCGCGCTTGGGTGACGGCAAGACCGGGCTGGACGATTTCCTCGTGCACCACGGCGACGCCGGCGCTGCCGAATTGACACGCCTGATCGAATCGGCGGCCGAACCGGCGCTTCCCAACATCTCCGGGCCGATGGATGTCGCCAAGATACTGGTCGACGAAACCCTGACGGGAGCAACGGGACTGACCTTGCGGTACTGGCGCGAGGACTATTGGCGCTTCACCGGGCGGTGCTACGTGCAATCGTCGACCGATGAATTCCATGCCCGGGTGCTGATGTGGCTCGACAAGCGGGGATTTGCCGCGAAGCCGCGGCATGCGGCGGACGTGGTCAAGTGCCTGGCGGCGTTGTGCCTGGTGCCCTTCGAGTGGGACATGCCCTGCTGGCTGGACGGCGAGGAGCACGGCGAGGGCTGGGTGTCATTCGCCAACGGCCTATTCCGGATCGACGATCCCGCGAACATCCGGTCCATGCCCCATACCGCGCGCTACTTCTCGCCATGGGCGATGGAATACGCGTTCGACCCCGGCGCCGAATGCCCCACCTGGATCGCGTTTCTCGACGAAGTAGTGGACGCCGATCCCGAACGCATCGACCTCCTGCAACGCTGGTTCGGACTGCTCCTGTCGTCGAATACCTCGTTCCAGCGATTCCTGCTCCTGATCGGTCCTCCACGGGCCGGCAAGGGAACCGTCGTCCGCACCATCGTGGCCATGATCGGCAAGGCCAACTGCGCTTCGCCGTCGCTGTCAAGTCTCGCGACCCGGTTCGGTCTGGCGTCGCTGCTGTCCAAAACCGTCGCAGTCATGCCCGACGCGCACATCGGCAAGCACGCTGATGCCATTCGCGTGGCGGAAGTCTTGAAATCCATCGTGGGCGAGGATCCGCAGGACATCGACCGCAAGTACCGCGAGCCGCTGAATTCCGTGCGGTTGCCGACGCGCTTCGCGGTCAGCTGCAACGAACTGGCCCATTTCAACGATCCGAGCGGAGCGCTGGCGGCGCGCATGTCGGCCGTGCCGTTCTTCAATTCCTACCTCGGCCGTGAAGACCGGACGCTGGAGCGCCGTCTACAGGCGGGACTGCCCGGAATCGTGAATTGGTCCATCGTCGGTTACGCCCGACTGTGCGCTGAGGGGCGCCTGAACGTACCCACCAAGTCTCAGAGCATACACGACAACTTCAAACGCCTGGCCAGTCCCATTGCGGCGTTCGCGGAGGATTGCCTCGAGCTGCATCCCACGTTTTCGGAGCCCACCACCGATGTCTACGCCGCCTGGGTGGGTTGGTGCCGGGTCCACGGCCACGTGCCCGGCAGTGATGCCCGCATGGGCGAACGGCTCCGGGCCGTGAATGCGTCCGTCGAACGTAACCGATTTCGCGATCCGGCCCTGGGCGGCGAACGTCGCTACGTCTATCGCGGCCTGCGTCTCACGTCGGTGGGTCGAGAGCATTCGGCCGAGGGCTACCGAACGGCTTCCGCGGATCATGGGGATGGAGGAATATGAACGTCGTAGAATTCGACCTGGCCCGGTTCGGCGGCGTCCGTGCGCTTTCCCTTCAAAAACATGGCCCGGACGGCTACGAAACCATCACAACGGCGGCGTCTGTCCCTAGTGTCCCTAGGGACAGGGGTATTGTTTATTCTCGCAATGAAGAGACGAAGTCAGAGAGCCAAGGAGAAGTAAGTAAAACAATAGAGTGTGCTAGGGACACCGGGGACACCGGGGACAGGCGGCAACGGCCCATGGCGCCGTCGCCGCCCCCGAAATTCCGCTTCGCATCCGACGGCATGGACTTCGGCGACATCTGTGCGGGATGGCCCCCGGCCTCCTGGGCGCACGAGCTCCGGCGAAAAGCCGATCGTTGCCATGTACTCCGCCCGGACATCGCCGATTACTTCCGTCGCTGGGTGCGGGATATCGAGGCGAAGCTCGAAGCCCCGTGAACGACACAGGTTTCCAACGATTCGATCCCGCCGCATCGATAGGCGGGGCAAACCCCGTCTCGGCGCCGACGATGCATTCCAACCCGCGGAAACCCAACTGTCTCCATGAGTGCCGAGACGCTCGCCGTGAAAGAACTTGAATATCTGCGGACAGTTCGTCGCCAAACGGCATAAGTAACCCGCAGGGGCGCGCTGCGCGCTGACCACCGTGGGACCGCCCAGCGAATGGAAGACTACGTCCTCCTCGTGGCCGATGGAATCGCCCAAAGTTTTACGCCAGGACGCGTTGGGGGCGTCGTGGTGGCACGATCGGGTTTGGGTGGCGTTTGGGGACCGTTCGGGTGGGTTCGTTGCGCCGTGGGCGAACGTGGGCGTTTGCGTGGCCATTGCAGACGCGGTTGGCGGGGACTTGTGCTGGTTAGACCGTCTGTCTTCCAGCCGCTGGAACAGATGCATTGCGGTCGCGATAGAAAGGCGAAGACAAAATGGTCTGCGACGTCGAGTCGTATGTCGGGAGCCGGCGCCACAGAGGCAGCGTGGTCTGTGCGGTAGAGAGAGCGCAGGGCCGGTAGCCGGTCGGAATCCTACGGGATTTGGTATGTACCATTGTGGTAAGCAACGCAGTTTTTTTCAAGGGTATTGGCAAAAAGTTTGGGGCATGATGACGCGGGCGGCTCGGCCGATAACCGGGCGTAAACGGGCAAGGGGGCGGGTTGATTACGAGTTGAGGGTTGATCCATGAACATTCGCACAGTCAGAATTGACGAGATTCATACCGATCCGACCAACGCCCGGCGGCACGGGGAGAAGAACCTGGACGCTATCGGCGCGAGCATTCGAACGTTTGGGCAGGTCGAACCGCTGGTGATTCAGAAGTCGTCGGGCCGGGTCATCGGCGGCAACGGGCGGCTGGAAGTGCTGCGCCGCGGGGGCGCGGCGGAATGCGACGTAGTCGAGGTGGACCTGGACGACACGCAGGCCCGGGCGCTGTCGTTGGCGCTGAATCGCACGAGCGAACTGGCCGAGTGGGACGACGACGCCCTGGCTTCGGCGTTGTCGTACCTGAAGCTCGAAAACGTCGACCTCGGATCGCTGGGCTTCGACGACGTTGATTTGTCCGAATTGCTCGACATGCCGGAAGTCATCGAGGACGAAATTCCCGAGCCGCCGGATGAGGCCGTGACGCGGCCCGGCGACTTGATCGTGCTGGGCAACCATCGTCTGCTCTGCGGCGATGCCGGGAGCACCGTTGACGTCGACCGATTGCTCGCCGGTAACCCGATTCATCTGTGCAATTGTGATCCGCCCTACAACGTTCGCGTCGAACCGAGGTCGAACAACGCGATCGCGGCGGGCATGTCGTCGTTTCCGGCGTCTGAGGCGCGGCGTCACGGCGGGCTCAAGCATCACCAGGCCTTCGACGTGGCCCGGCAGGGGGCGAAGAAGGCCACGCATGCCCGGCTGCGGGCCAAGGACCGTCCGCTGGCCAACGACTTCGTATCCGACGACGAGTTCGCTCGACTGTTGCGCGCCTGGTTCGGGCAGATCGGACGCGTGCTTCTGCCCGGGCGGGCGGCGTACATTTGGGGCGGCTATGCGAATTGCGCCAATTATCCCGCGGCACTGAAAGAGGCCGGCCTCTATTTCAGTCAGGCGATCA
>JABFSN010000119.1 GCA_013140575.1 Phycisphaerales bacterium
CGATCGTGGCCGGACCCTGCGTGCCGTTGCAGATCTGACCCGGCGGGGGGCCGATCGCGTAGTCGATCGTGCCCGCGCCTTCGTCGACGGCCTGGAACACCACGTTGGTGAACACGCCGCCGCCCGGCGTGATGGACACGAAGTCCATGCACGACTGGTCATACTGCAGGAAGAACTGGGCCGTGCAGATCGGCTCCGTCGAGAAGCCCATCTCCACCGTCACCACCACCTGCGAACCCTCGTCGTAGCACTCGCCCGAGGACGGAGCAGGTCCGCCCGCCGTGGCGTTGATGCACAGATCGGGGCTGGAAACGCAATCGCAGGTGCCGTCGCCGTCGGAGCTGCACGTGGCAGCGCCCGGCGGGCAATCGGTGATGTCGATGCACGGAACCGCGTTGATGTCGGTGTGAGAACAGCCGCCGCCCTGAACTGTCTGGCCGACCGTGCCGGCGGCACCATCCTCGACGCATTCGTCCAACGTGCAAACGAAGCCGTCGTTACAATTCAAAGGCGCGCCGCCGACGCAGCCGCCCTCGCCATCGCAATGGTCGTTGACCGAGCAGACCAGGTCATCGTCGCAAAATGAATTCACATTTGGGTTGGGTACGCCAACACACCCCACGGACGGATCGCACCACCAGAGTTCGCATTGGCTGGGGCGGGCCGGCGGGCCGCATTGTGCGACCACCGAGGGGTGCCCCGGTGGCAAGTTCTGGCAAATGCTGTAACAGGTGATTTCTAGATTGCCTTGGTCTCCCGCTGGTCCTGAAATCTTGATGAGAAACGTATTACCTTCAAACGGCACAAGCGGTACAACGGGATTGCACCCGAACTCGTTACTCGAGTCGGGTGTGCAGCCCACTCCTGCATCGTAAATCGTAACGGAGTGTCCTCCCGACGCAGACAACAGAAGGTTGTCGAAACACGTGGACGTGTAGCTGAACCACACGTCGGCCGCATCGGCGCCGCCGCAACCGGCCGGATCGCCGTCGCGCGTGGCGCACGTCAGCTCGTAAGCATTGGCGCCATCCTGAGCGACCGCCGCGTTCTGGCAATCGTCGTTCGTCGGAACGAGATTGACGTCGGCGCCGTCGTCGGAGATTTCCACGGTGAAGGAACTTCCCGGGCCGGTGAACAGCGTCTGACCGCAACCCGGGGTTCCGCCGTTCGGACAGGTGTTCCCGATGTAGTCGATCGCGAACGTGCCGCACGCATCCGCGGAGACATTCCAACATGCTTCGGCAAGGTAGTTGCCCGTTGACGTCAGCGTCAGGTCGGAGCCATTAACATTGGCCAGGGCAAAGGTCGCAAAGTTCGGAGGCGGGTCCACGCAGTTCACCAGGCTCGGCGTGTTGATGGTATTACCCGGGTGCGTGGGCGAGGCCGTTACGATCGCCACCGTGGCGCAGTCGATCAGCACCGCACCGGACGCGCCGCCGGTCGCGTCGCCAATGCGCAATTGGATCGCCTTGTGCAAACCCGGCGCCGGCGAACTGCCGCACAAGTCCAGGCAGATCGTTCCCCCCTGTAACGCGTCGTTGATTTGCAGCCGCCCCGCCGGATTGGTCGAGGGCAATGCATTGGCCCGAACGATGAACACCCGCGGCAACTGGGCGAACGCGGACGCCGCGCAAAACAACGTCGCGCAGCCGGCGACACCGACGGTCGATCGCTTCATGACCATTTCCCTCCTGCGGCGGGCACACCACCGTGGCATGGGCATCGTGCCCATGCGTCATGGCCGGGACGGCCATGCCACGACGCCGCCACGCGCCGAACCGAAATGAACGGGCATTCGCGGCCGGGTTACGGGAGTCAAGCCGCGGCCATGCCCCCCGATAGTCTACCTGAAACGGGGGGCGGATTGCCAGTCCAATAACTCGCCGGGTCCAGATTCCTTACGTGATTAGCGTGCGAAACGCGACATCAGAGCCGTGGGCGCAAGCCCACGGACGCCGCGCGGGTGCAAAACCCATCGCTGGTCCATCACCGGGCTTGACCGGGCTTGCGCCCGGTGCTCTGAATGGCGATGACGCCCGCTAATCACATACCAGATTCCTCTCTCGAAATCGCGGGGTGGAGAATCCGTACGTATTCAGCGACCCTCGGGGGCGCTGTGAATGTAGCCCAGCACTTCAGTGCCGGGACGAACGCATCGCCAGGGACCGATAGTCCCGAGGGGACGGCTGAAGCCGAACGCGGCGTTTCAGCCGTCCCTTCGGGAATCAGCGCCTTCCACGGCGGCGCACCCCGTGTCGAAACTCGGGGCTACATTCACGCCTGCCCGTGGCAGGCAAACCGTGGAGACGCTGAACACGTACGAAGCGGTGGGCCACCCGCCCGATCGAACCACGGGCAGGATGCCCGTGCCACGTCGCGGCACCGGATTTACCTGCGGGACGCGGGTTTGATGCGCTCGGGATTGTGGCGGGCGACGATGTCCCAGGCTTGATGGGCGGTTTCGGCGTAGTGGATCAGGTCGAGGTCTTCCGGCGAAATCACGCCCTCGTCGACGAAGAAGTTCCAGTTGATCAGCGCGTTCCAGAAATCGCGGCCGAACAGGATGATGGGGATGCGCTCGGACTTGCCGGTCTGAATCAGCGTCAGCGCCTCGAACAATTCGTCCATGGTGCCGAACCCGCCGGTTCGAGGATCCGTGCGTGATTAGCGTGTCTCGCCCTGTGCAGGACACCGTACGCAAGCCCGGTGAATGGAGGCGGGCATCGCCGGGGTGGCCCATCGCTTCGTCCATTTTGAGCGTATGCGACTCATTTCAGAGTACCGGGCGCAAGCCCGGTGATGTGGAGTATCGAAGGCCCCCTGCGTGTCGAGCATCCGCGGGCTCGCGCCCGCGAGTTTGATGGGGGGTTCCCCACGCCGGAGACATACACCGCTCCGGCGGTGGGGGAGGCGATTTTACGGATCGGTGCGGGATCCGTCGTTCCCGTGTCGCGGGCGGCAGTCTGTGGCGTCGCCGACGTGCGCCGCGAGCGTCACTTGGACGGGCCAACCTGATCCGCCGCGCGCCGCGGGGGGCGCCACGGGTCGCCGCCGGAGCGGCCCTGTTGCAGATGGAACGACTTGCGCATGCACTCCATGGCCTCGTCCTTGCGGTCGGCCAGTTCATAGGCCCGCGCCTTCTGCTCCCACGCGGACGCCTCCAAAAAGCGGTTGTCGTGCCGCCGGGCCAGGTCCACGCACTTCTCGATGTATTCGAACGCGTCGTCGGGCCGCCCGCGGGTCAGGCATAACTCGGCCAATTGTTCGTAGGCCATGGCGATGCCGTTCCAGAACTGCGTCGAGGACAAACAGGCGACGGCCTGGGACAGATAGGACTCGGCCTGTTCGAATTGCTGCGTGTGCAGGTAGCATCGGCCGATGTTGGTCCGGCAGATGCCGATGTTCACCCGGTCGTTCAACTCCTCCGCCCAGCGCAACGCCTGCCGATAGTACCCCGATGCGTCGTGGTAGCGGCCCAGATTCAATGCGATCCGCCCGCGTCCGTTGTACGGCGACACCAGCGCGGCCGTCGCCCCCAGTTGCAGTTTGATGCGGATGGACTCTTCAAACGCGGCGTCGGCCTCCGCCAGACGCTCCATGCGCGTCAGAACGAAACCGATGTTGTTGCACGTCCGGGCCAGCAGCGGCAAGAGATTCAATTCGGCCGCCATCTCGCCCGCCCGCTGCAACAGTTCATACGCCAGCGCTATCTCGCCCTTGTAATAATAGATGACGCCCAGATTGCCGGTCGATTCCACGAGACGATACGGGTCGTTCGCGTCGCGGGCGATCTTCTCCAGCCGCCGATGACACACGACGGCCTCGTCATACGCAGCCAGCCGTGCCAGGGTCACGCCCATTAAACTCAACAACTCCACCGACGCCGGCGCCTTTTCCAGCCCCGCCCGGCAATGGCCCACGGACTGTTCGTATTGACCGGCCGCGAACGCGCGATGGGCGGCGGTGTAGAGCTTGCGCACCTCGCGACCCAGGCGCGGCCGCTCGTCGGGCCTGGCCGGCGGACGCGCCGCGTAGCCCAGCGCCCCGATCACCTGCTCCGCCACCACGGCCTGCAGCCCGAACACGTCATCCGACGGCTCGACCACGCGGGCCAGCACCTTGCCGCCGGGGTCCACGCCATCAAAACGCAGAACCGTCACCTTCGTCCGGTCATCGACATGTTGAAAGTTGCCCCGGATGACGATGCCGGCGCCCAGCCGGCCCGCGGCTTCCAATACCTGCCCATCGCTGGGCACACCCCCGTTCTCCACGTACGCCCGACCCAGCAGGTGCAGAACCTCGTGCCGATCGATGGTCTGGATGCGGCCCGCGCCGCGCAACGCATGGTGAATCTCGTCGGCCAGCGCATGCCCGATCCAGTCGTCGGCCGCGTCCCGCGAGAGGTTCTCGAACGGCAGCACCACGATGGCGCTGGGCGTGCCCGAAGCCGGGACCGCCGCCGGCGCGACCGCGTGGGCCGGCTCGATCCGCTCGTTGAGTTCCGCTGCAAGCTCGTCCGCCGACCCGTAGCGTTGATCCGGCTGCCCCGCCAGACAACGGTCCACCACGTTGCTCAACCAATGCGGCACGCGCGGCGTAACATCCCGCGGCCACTCGATCGCGGCGTGCTCGTCGCCGCCCTCGAGGTAGGCCAGCGGTCCGTCGCCGCGGCACGGCGGATGACCCACCAGCAGGTGAAACAACGTCGCGCCCAGCGAGTACAAATCGGACCGGGCATCCACGGTTTGCCCGCCGGTGCGCTGTTCCGGCGCCATGTACTGCGGGGTTCCGGCCCCGAGCAAGCCGCCCGACGCCGTGGTGTCGCGGACCCCGACGATCTGCACCAAACCCAGATCGGCGATTTTTACCGATCCGTCCGTCCCCATCAGCAGATTGCTGGGTTTGATGTCCCGGTGCAGCAGTCCGGCCGCGTGGATCGCCGCCAGTCCCCGAGCGCTTTGGGCGCCGATCCGGGCCACCTGCGCCCACGGCAACCGCCCGCCGCCGCGCAGCACGTCGCCCAGATTCGCGCCCTCGACATACTCCATGATGAAGTACCATTGCCCGTCGCTGAGCCCGCAGTCCAAAACCCGGGCCACGTTGGGATGCTTGATGCGAAATCCGGCCTTCGCCTCCTCCATGAACCGCCGGCACGCGTCATCGCAGAATCCGGGGTCGGCCGGCGACAGCACCTTCACCACGCAGGGTTCGTCGAGCAGCAGATGCCGGGCGAGGTAAACGCGGCCCGTGCCCCACGCACGCAGGGGTTTGATCAACCGGTAGCGGTCGCCGGGAAGAAGGTCGTGATCACGATGGATGGGGTCGTCCCAAGTGGGACCGGCGTCCGGGTAGATGAACCCGCAATTCCGGCATCGACGCATGCCCGCATCCGCCCCCCCCGGCGGAAGCGGCTCGCGGCAATGCGCGCAGGACACGACCGGTGTG
Source organism: Phycisphaerales bacterium (assembly GCA_013140575.1). Taxonomy (GTDB): domain Bacteria; phylum Planctomycetota; class Phycisphaerae; order UBA1845; family UBA1845; genus JABFSN01. Next base: position 5,446 of record JABFSN010000119.1, read on the forward strand.
GTTTCCTCAATCATGGTCGATCCCGACGTGGACTCGGCCCGGGCGTTGGTGATCCGACGCACGCCATTCTTCGGGTGGCACGGGCAAGCGTACTCGCTTGCCCGTGTTTACAGCCCTCGACACCCTCGCTTGGCATCATCCAGCGCCCGTGGCCCATGAACAACACAAGACCGTTGTCCATGCCAACCGACTCGAAACACTGGCCCGAACGGACCATTATCCCACAGCCGCCCTCGACCGCCGCAACGGCCGCAACTGATGGGCCAGCGTCAGCAGCAGCCGCGATCCCTCCTCGCGCGGCAGATGATGCCAGAATGCCGTGCTTTCGTTCGGCTTTTCGAACGTCCGCGTCATGCTGCGGCAGAAAATCAACGGCATCACCTCGGCCCACGAGACGTCCTCCGTTTCCACCCACAACACCGTGTGGCTCTGGCAGAGCGCCGGCAAGGGCGGCGCCACGGCGTACCCGGTCACGCGACCGCCCGGACCGTCCAGGTAACCACGCATGGTCTCCGACCAGCGCAGGGCTTCGCGCAACGCCGCCGGCAGCGCATCCGCGGTGCCTTGAACCGTGGTCACGTCGCGCGACAACTCCGACTCCAACCGTGGAGCCTCCACGACGTAACGCAACAGAACCTGCTTGTGCTCGATCAACGCCGCCAGTTGCTCGACCAGCGCGACGTCGTGTTCCTCGGGGAACGAATCGGCGCCGGTGATCCAAAACCGTGCGCCTCGCAACCAACCCGACCGGTCCAGGTGATTCACCAATTGCGTGAATGTTAAGATGGTCAGCCCCGTCGGCTGAATGTCGCGGATCCGCCGCGGGGCATCGTGCGACGTTGAACCCAATCCCTCCGATGCAGCCGCCATGAGCGTATCGCAGGAAATGCCCATTACGTCGGCCACGCGTTTGAAATCGCGAAAACAGATCCGCGCCTTGCCGCTCTCGACTTCACTTAGGAATTTTCCGGATCGGGAAATCGCCCTCGCGAGCTGAACCTGCGTCATCCCTGACCGCAGGCGATTCAGGCGAATAGCACCGCCAACGCTGGGGTGCATTAATTTTTCTTGCTCATGCTCCACGATTTATCCATCTTAACGAGCTGTGGATCAAACGCCACTTACGAATGAATTTGTTTACCTTTTAGAATACATGAAATGGCTCCATTTCATCCATATATCCCAGATTGTTGTACAGCACGTGGTCACGAAGCGGCATCGATCACCGCCAAACTAGCGCCCTGCTCCGGTCCTGCGAACTTTTTTCTTGACCCGCCCGGCACCGCTCGATAGCGTGCGCTGGTTATCGGAATCACGCGCGTTTGGGAAGGCTAGAGCTGAAAGCACTGGGAATCGCCTCGGCGAGAATCGTGCTTCGCCTTCCACTCGCGGGTCCGACACGTTGACGAAAACTCGAATCGCTGTTCGCGTCGGCACACGCCGATCCGCTGTTGTCCCATCGGAGCGACGAGTTCCTCCGTTGCCGGGCGCGGATGTCGGTGCGGTTCGAGGTGTACCGTCGATTGACGTTCGGTGCCAGCGCGCACCGGGGGAACATCGGTCTTTCGGAGGAATCCACCGGTGATCTTCACCGGAAAAAAAATCGGATATCGCAATTCGGCGTTCGCGAAAACGTGCCAACGCGGAACCGGTATCCTGCGGTTGTGTGTGCTTTCGTACCAAAGCGGATTGGCAGAGGGAACCGGGCAAGGAGTAACTGGTCATGGTGGAACTTTTCAATGCTCTCGCGTCAGCAATCTGGTCGGTAATCCCGTTTCAGGGAATCCTGATGACGATTCTGGACGAAATACCCGCGTAGTTATCGGGCGTTTCGTTTAACCGTCTCCATCGGCCGTGCCGGTGCGCGCAAGTCGTCGTGCAACCGTTCAAGCATCGCGGCGTCTGCGTTTGCGGCGTCGCTCGCGAACGGTGATGCGGCTTCGTCGATCATTGCCAGATAGCCGCAGAGCGCAAACAGGACCGCCAATTCCCGGATCATGGCGTCCGGATCCGGGCCTTGGTTTCGGTAATCTACCCGTTGCAACTCACCACCGGTGAAGTGCGCGACGGAGTGTTCCATTCGAATGGACGCCTCGCAGCCGCCTCCGGTCGAACTGACTCGCACGCCGTAACCGTGTTCATGTGCCCAGGACACAATCAGTTCGGTGCGATCCGTCAGTTGCGATGAAATCATTGTTCGTCCCCCGTTTTAGGATGGTACCCACAACCCGCTGTGGCGCGAACGCCCACGCTATTTGCGCCGGACTGCGCCCCGCCCCAACGCCAGCATCGTCGCGCGCAAACCCAGTTCTTGAATCGGTTTACGTTCGGTAAGCGATGGATAAAGTAAGTAAACGATTACCATCTTCAGTGGGCGTCGGCCGAAACTGATCGGAACGCGCTTGCGCCGTGCAACATCATTCCCCATTCAAGGTTGCGTTCCGCGGGCCCTAGTCGAGCGAGCGACGATGGGCGGTTCCGGAACATCCCATCTTCCGTAAGCTGGCTCGTGAACATTTCGAGTTTTCCGACGCAGACAACGTCCTTACTTGGTCGCGGATCGAGTTTTCATGTTCAGCGGGTTTGCGATGCTCGGTTGGGCGTGCGCGGGGAGTTTATAGGACCATAGCCCGTTTGGTTCCCGTGATACGGTGCCGTTCGAAACGGTGGTGCCGGATCAACCGATGGTAGGGACTGGGGAACGGATTGTAACGTCCGGCACGACGCCGGTCCTCCAATCGTGGTGCTACCGATCGTTCGCCATTTCCGTGTCACGGAGCCAACGCTCGATGCCTCGTCGAAAAGACGTATTGACCACCGGTGAAGTGGCCCTCATTTGCCACGTGGCGCCGCGCACGGTGTCGAAGTGGTTCGACACCGGGCGATTAAAGGGATACCGGGTTCCGGGCAGCAAGGACCGGCGCATTCCGCGGTCCGACCTGGTCCGGTTCATGAAGGCCCACGACATGCCGATGGGGGATGTCGAACGGGGCGTGACCCGGGTGTTGATCGTCGAGCCGGACCGGGAATTGGGCGACGCCATGACCCGGCTTCTCCAAAACGACATGGGCTTCGAATCCGAGCGGGCGGAATCGGCGTTCGCGGCCGGCATGGCCGTCTCGCGCTTCGATCCGCAGATCATGGTGGTGAATACGACCACGCCGGCGCTGCGGCACGCGATGTTCACAAGTGCGTCCGTCAACGCGGCGCACCCGCGCCCCAAATTGGTGGCCATCGCGGCCGATGCGACCGAGGCGCAGTCGCTCAACGGCTACGATGCGTGCCTGATCCGCCCGATTGACCGGGACTCCCTTCTGCGCACGATCGAGTCGTTGGTCGGCAATTCGGCCGTCGCGCGGCCCATCGGTTGACGCCCGATGGGGCGGGGATTACGTTTGCGGCACGTTGAATCCCACAAACGGGAGCGGGGGACCCAAACCACGGGGCGAATCGCCGCAAGGCGACGGGTAACTTCTTCGGCCCGAGCCCGTCAGCTAACCTCGCAGACGTCGAAGGAGAGGATCCCCCGGACGTGACCGGCGATGCGCTCTCCGCGAGTTTGACATCCGGAACGATACATGGACGCCATTCCCCCGCCGGGGACGAACGGTTCGCGGTCGGACGACCGGGAGCCAGTCTCGGCATTCCAGTCTTTACGGCGATTCGTATTTGGCAAGCCGCGCGATCTTTCCGATCGGCGGATCGCACACCAGATCTCCGTCGCGGCCTTTCTCGCGTGGGTGGGGCTGGGCGCCGACGGTCTGTCGTCGTCGGCGTACGGGCCGGAAGAGGCGTTTCGCACGCTGGGGCAACACACCTATCTGGCCGTGCCGCTGGCGCTGCTGATGATGACGACGGTGTTCGTCATTTCCTACGCCTATAGCAGGATCATCGAGGAGTTTCCGCACGGCGGAGGCGGGTACATCGTCGCGTCGGCCGTGCTGGGCGAACGCGCCGGTTTGGTCTCGGGCGCAGCCTTGGTGGTTGATTACGTGCTGACGATCACGGTGTCGATCGCGGCGGCCGGGGACGCGCTGTTCAGTCTGCTGCCGCCGGGATGGCAGGGGCTGAAGCTTCCCACCGAGATCGTTCTGGTCGCCGGCCTGGTGACCATCAACATTCGCGGGGTCAAAGAGTCCATCGTAGCGATGATGCCCGTCTTTCTGATCTTTTTGGTGACCCATGCGATCATGATTGGCGGGGGGCTGTTTCGGCACGTCGGTGACTTGCCGGCCGTCGCGGGCCAACTGGGCGGCGACTTCCGATCGGGTCTTTCCACGCTGGGCATCGGGGGGATGCTGGCCCTTTTCATGCACGCTTATTCGCTGGGCGGCGGCACGTACACGGGGATTGAGGCCGTCTCCAACGGATTGGGCATCATGCGCGAGCCGCGGGTGCAAACGGCCAAGCGCACGATGGTGTACATGGCCATTTCGCTGGCCATCATGGCGTCGGGGCTGACCCTTTGCTATCTGCTTTCGGGAATTAACTCGCAGCCGGGCAAGACCATGAACGCGGTGCTGGCCGAACATGTGGCCTCTACCAGTTCGCTGGGGGGCGTTTTCGTCTTGTTGGCATTGGTATCGGAAGGGGCGTTGCTGGTGGTGGCCGGGCAGGCCGGTTTCGTGGCCGGTCCGCGGGTGCTGGCCAACATGGCGTTGGACCGCTGGGCGCCGCGTCGGTTCGCGGCGTTGTCGGATCGTCTGACCACGCAGAACGGCATTCTGCTGATGGGCGGCGCGGCGCTGGCGGCGTTGGTGTACACCGGGGGCAACGTGCGGCAGATCGTGGTCATGTACAGCATCAACGTGTTTCTGACCTTTTCGATGGCCGAGCTGGCCATGTGCAAGTTCTGGGTCGACCGGCGGTCGAGCCGCCCGGACTGGAAGCGCAAGATCGCAATTCACGCGGTCGGGCTGACCATGTGCGGCACGATCCTGGTGGTCACGGTATTCGAGAAGTTCATGGAGGGAGGGTGGATGACGCTCGCGGTGACCGGAAGCGTGCTGGTGGTGTGTTTCCTGGTTCGCGGACATTACGACGCGGTGGGCGAACAACTGAAGCGCCTGGACCGGGACGTGGTGCGCGAGCCGCGCGCGGCCAAGACCGTTCCGCCGCTGGATCCGACGGCGCCGACCGCGGCGATATTGGTGTCCAGTTACGACGGGCTGGGCATTCACACCATGTTGAGCATTCCGCGGAACTTCCCGGGGACGTTCAAGAACTTCATCTTCCTTTCCGTCGGCGTGGTGGATTCCAGCGACTTCCGCAAGGTGTTCTCGATCGAGGCCGTCCGCGCCCGGCGGGAGGAGACGGGGGCCAAGTACGTGGCGTTCGCGAATTCGTTCGGTCTACCGGCCGAGTACCGGTATTCGATCGGGACGGACGTGGTGGACGAGTCGTTCGATCTGTGCATGAAGACGGCCGAGGATTTTCCGCGGACGACTTTTTTCGCGGGCAAGATCGTGTTTGAACGCGAACGCTGGCTGGAACGGCTGCTGCACAATCAGACCGCGTTCGCGATCGAACGGCGCATTCAATGGGCGGGTCGGGCGATGGTGATCCTGCCGGCGCGGGTGTGACGGGGCATTGCGGACCACGGTCGCATCAAGACCCCGGACGCGAGATCGGGGCCGATTGAGATCCGGCGTTGTCCCGCAAATGTGGTGGGCGGTGCCCACCCTGCGCGGCCGATTTTTGTCGATTGTAGTACGCGCCGGCGGGCCGTTGGAGAGTCCTTGGCGGGACCGGGGGCGTTCTACGCGGGTAATGAATAGGAATGCGGGTATCGGTGGGGTTCGGTCGACGTACCGGACGCCCAGGCCAGTGAATCGTCGGGAGACGGGTCATGACATCACGGTCGGCGATGATGATGGCGTTTGCGGCGGCAATCGGGGCAGCCGGCGGACGAGTGCGCGCCGGCGACGATACGATCAGCGTCGGAGTGCTGCGTCTGGCGGTCACCGACCTGGCCGAGTCGGCCGAGTTTTATGAGCGGCACATCGGGTTCGTGATGAAGGAGGACCACAGGGACGCGGGGTGGGTGTTGCTGGAGAATCACGGCGTTCCGCTGGTATTGACGCGGTCGGCGTCGCCGGTGGAGATCGCGTCCGACGCGTGCCACGTGCGGTTCAATTTCAAGACCGACGATCTGGAGCGGACGTCGGCCATGATGCGCGCAGGCGGCGTGAACATTGTCGGCGAGGGCAAGAGCGGCGTGGGGCGGTACGTGACGTTTGTGGATCCGTCGGGCCATCGGCACAACATGAAGCAGCTCGACTATTTGAAAGAGTCGCTGCCGACTCCGCAGGTCTACGACGTGGGCATCGCGGTGACGGACATGGGCGCGGCGCGGAAGTTCTACGGCGAAGTGCTGGGGTTCGAGGTCATGACGGAGAAGTATTACCCGCCGGTGATTCCGTTCAATCAACGCGGGGCGACGTTTTTCATCCTGGCCGACGAGTCCAAGCAACCCGCCGCCTACAAATACGGTGAATCGGCGTTCGCGGGTCTGGGATTTGAGACGGCGTCGATCGCCGAAACCATGACGCGAATGCGAGCGGCCGGCGTCGTGTTTCTTGATGAACAGCCCAAGGCCGTCGGGCCGGTGCGCGTGGCCGGCTTCGCCGATCCGTTCGGGAACGTCCACGAGCTATACCAGTACGTCGGCGACGGATCGGGAGCGCCGGGCGGGGGCACTCCGGTGGCGAAGGAATTGGCCGTGCGGGCGTTCGACCGGTTGAAAGCGCTTTCCGGCGAATGGGAGGGGGTCAGCACGAAGGGTTGGAAGGAGCGTATTCAATACGAGGCCATGGCGGCCGGCTCGTGCGTGATGGAGACGTCGTTCGACGCCCATCCCAACGAGCAGATGGTGACCATGTTCTGCATGGACGGAGAACGCCTGCTGTTGACGCATTATTGCGTGGCCAAGAACCAGCCGCGGCTGCTGCTGACGGAGGCCGCGGACGATTTGAGCGCGCTCACGTTCACGTTTCTGGACGGGACCAACCTGCCCAGCCGGGACAAGGGACACATGGACAAAGTGGTGTTCAAGTTCGAAAGCCCGGAGAAGTTCACCAGCCAGTGGACGTGGTATCAGGACGGCAAGGAGAACTGGCTGGAAGAGATCGCGCACACGCGTTTGGCGCCGTCGAAGAAACTGAACGACGGGACCAAGGCCGAGGGTCGTTGAGGGCGAGACAGTCAGGATGCGCGTGATCTCCTGCGGTTCCGTGTCATCCGCCGGCAGCGACTACCCAATCACGGCGAAGCGGGCGGCGCGAGCATCGGACCGACACCCAAACGTCAATGCCGCTCGGCAGACACTGCGGCGTCGCGGATTACTTCATCCGGAGTGCGATAGTCGAGCGGTAGGCCGGTGCAGGTCCACAAACAGTGCACGGTCAACCCGCGAGCGCCCGTTTGTTTGTATTCCATTTCGAGCCAATGCGTGACGTTCGTCAGTCTCGGTATCGGGTTGTCGCTCCAACTCAAGACCCACCCGATGGGCCACTGCGATGTTTCGGTGATGACGCGAGTCGATCCCGATTGGAGATCCAAGCCCCCGGCCACTCCGGTGTGGTGACCGCCCGGTAGAACCCGCTTGTAGAAATAGAGCGACACGTCGGGGGGTTTGCACCGATAGTCGCGGCTGAGAATCAGTTTCCGAACGAGCGGGTTTTGCTCGGAAAAGCCGGGGCCGCTCGTCGAGCAGAGGCAGGCGAGCGCCTGTTTTGCCACTGCTGCCGGCCGACCATCGAACGACACAGCGCCGAAATCGCCGGGAGGAATTCGACATTCTGCGACGCACTTCGCGAATTGAACATATTCCTGTCCGTACTTGGCACCCGTCCTGTTGTTGCATTCTCTGCAAAGCGTTGGTCGATAATGCCCTTGGGTCCGGGATTTCATCCCGAATCGAAGCTCGCCGGCCGCCTTTGTCGCCGTTGGGTCAACCCCGAAGTTCAGCATCGGACATTCATTGAACGCTTTCTTGGGCGGGACGTGCTCCTTGGTCAACGGACCGTGGTTCCCGCAGATATGGCATTTCCCCTCGGTCAATTTCGATCACTCCCGAGTAACCCTCCGAAGGCACGGTCGTTCATCATCGCGCGTGACTCGTCATCGGTCGGATTTCCACGCGTCCGCCCTTGACCACGTCGATTCCGAGATGGCAACCGTGCATTGAGGCCATGCCCAGCAGCGGTTCGCCATCCATGGAAACGACAAGGATTGGACGCCATCCGCCGAGCCAATCGATCTCCGCCCCGAACAGCTTAGTGGAAGCCTCAGATCCGTCCGCGAGGGTAAATCGTCCTTCCTCCCGAAACCGCAAGGCCAACGACTGAATTAACGACGGCGATAGAGTCAACCAACCGTCGAAACCCGTGTCGATAATCGCGTCAATGGTGACAGCCGACGACCGCGGAATGCCGACGCGGAGGCCCACGATCGCTTCACCGTTCAAGTTCACGCTGCCGACGATCATTGCGGCGACCGCGCCGACCGCCCGCCGATCCGCCCGAGGCAGCGTGATCCGACGCGCGTGGCGTAGAGCAGCGCGCCCGCTCGTTTTGCCGCAGCGCGGTCCGAGGCGGCTAAGTGGTCGTCGTCGAGTTCGTATTCGCCCGTCTCGACGTCGATCACGACGAACTTGCCGTTGTGTCGCGGTTCGAGTTCGCTGCGCAGACGATCCTCGTAAATCCGAGTGCCGCGGGCGACAACGTCGCCGGGGATCGAGTTTGAAGAACCCATATCTTTATTATTCCAAGTCGATTCGAAATTGGCAACCGACACCCGGCGTCTCCTCGGGAACCGCCCGATCGGAGGTTTGCGACTCGTGGCACGATACCAATCACCGGGAATCCGGACGGTATCGCCGGCGTCAGGTGCTCGAAATCGCCGCTATGTCCTTTCGTCAAGCGAGGGTTTGTCGTCGCCGGTGATGACCTGCTGAATGGCGCGTTTGAGAAAGGTCATGCGCGTGTTGGTGCTTTCATCGACCTTCACGATGACCTCGTTGTCCTTGACGCTGACCACCGTGCCGAGGATGCCGCCGATGGTCATCACCCGGTCGTTCTTGGCCAGGTTCTCGATCATCTGCTGCTTCTTCTGCTTCTCCTTCCGCGAGGAACGCGACGAGATGAAGAAGAATACCATCATAAACAACGCGATCCCGACGAAAAACACCATCGGATTGGACTGTTGCGGTTGTCCGCCCGACGGCACGGTCTGACCGATCAAGCAAATCGTTTCGAACATGTCGGCTCCCTATTCCGGTTCGCGGCCCATCGTGACGACCGGGAATTCAGATTCGATTCTTACCAGTTCTCGGCGGGGAATCAAATCGCGCATGCGGGCCATCAGCCGCTGGAAGAATCGCAGGTTGTGAATTGATGTCAGGATGGGGCCCAGCATTTCGGACGACAGGAACAGATGGCGCAGATATCCGCGGGAGAATCGGCGGCACGTGTCACAATCGCAACCCGCCTCCAGCGGCTCGTCGGACGTGCGATGAGCCTCGTTCCGCAACTTGAGCGGACCGGTCGCGGTGAAGGCGTAGGCGTTTCGGCCGTTGCGGGTGGGCAGGACGCAATCGAACATGTCCATGCCGGCGCGAACGCAGGCGTACAGGTCGCGGGGCATGCCCACGCCCATGACGTACCGCGGGCGGTCCGCGGGCATGAGCGGTGCCAGCCTATCCAGCACCCGGACCATATCCTCGTGCGACTCGCCGACGGACAGCCCGCCGACGGCGTATCCGTCGAACCCGATTTCGACGACCGCGTCGAGACATCGACGCCGCAGGTCGTCATCCAGCCCGCCCTGAACGATGCCGAACAGCCATTGATCGGCGCGGCCATGGCACCGGCGGCATTGCCGCGCCCAGCGAATCGTCCGTTCGACGGCCTGCGTCACTGTCGCCGCGTCGGCCGGCAGCGGCGGACAGACGTCGAGCACCATGATGATGTCAGCGCCCAGCTTGTTTTGAATTTCGATGGCGGCGGCCGGGTCGAGCCGCACAACGGCGCCGTCAATGTGCGAGCGGAATGTGACGCCGTCATCGTCGAGATCGCGAATCTCGGCCAACGAAAATACCTGGTAGCCGCCGCTGTCGGTCAGGATGGGGTGTTGCCAGCCCATGAACCGGTGCAGGCCGCCCAACGCGACCACGACCTCGGGCCCGGGGCGCAGGTCGAGATGGTACGTGTTGGCCAGGACGATCTGCGTTCCGGTGCGTTCGATTTGTTCGGGGGTGACGCCCTTGACGGCACCGGCAGTTCCGACGGGCATGAATGCGGGAGTGTCGAACGCACCGTGCGGCGTGACGACGCGGCCGGCGCGGGCGCGGGTCGCGGCGTCTTGGTGGTGGACGGTGAATGAAAACATGAAGGAATGATACTGCGATCTTCCGGTTCGACGAACACACCCGCCGATTCGCGGTTTTGATCTGGAAACACCGCGAAACCGGAGGTCGAGTATTCGACCGCGCGGCGATTAGCCTGTGTGATTGGCGGCGGCTAGAATGCGCGGCGTGGCCGGAATTACCGACCGTCAACGACTCAATCCTCGGCAGGCACGAACCGTGTCGGATCGGCGGTTCGATGATGCGGTGGCATTGTGCAAGTCCGGCAAGAACTCCCGTGCCAACGGGGCGATGTACCTTGGTGGCATCGCCTTGGAATTGTTGCTGAAGGCTTTGCTTCTGGAAAAGCACCCGTGGCTCCAGCGTCCGTTGTTTCGCCGCGACAAGTCCCGTCGGGAATCGGCCTTGATCGATCTGTGTTACAAATACCACGATCTCGAAAGCCTGCTCGGTGAATTGCCGGAGTTGCGGGCACGTCTACTGGACACCGCGCCGACGCGGTGGCAGCGGGAACCGCTGTTACAATCCATTCAGCGAGCATGTTCGGAGTGGACGATTCACATTCGCTACTCGACGCGTCAAGCGAGAATCGACGACGCAGAATCGTTTCTGGATCGCGTTAAGGAGTTGAGACCATGGCTAAGGTGAGTCGGACGAATGGTTTTGCGAGTCGCTTGCGAGACGCACTCGTGACGGACCTCGCTCAGACGGACATCAAGGCCAAGGTCGAAACCGAGCTGGTGCGAGGTACCAGGCTTCATCGGGTGTGGGTGATTGCGCCGAAGTTCGCTCGACTTCGGCCAAGGGAGCGCCAGGATTTGGTGTGGCGGATCGTCGATCGGCATTTCAACCCTGACGACCAGCTTCGCATCAGTATGATTTTCACCGTTACGCCGAGCGAACTTCCCGACGAATGACCGCGCTACGGCGACGATGCACGATCAAGCTATTCGGCCTTGCGGAAGACGGCGACGACGTCCTCGATGGGGACGACGAACAGGGTGTTGTCGGCCTCGAAATCGACGGGAATGGCGTGCTTGGGGTTGAACAGGACGCGGTCGTATTGGCGGATGGGGAAATCGTCGTCGTTGAGCACCTGGGCGGAGACGGAGACGATTCGGCCGGTGATGGTGGGGATTTCGATGTTATCGGGCAGTTCGATGCCGCCCTTGGTGCGCTTCTTGTCGGCGTCCTTGCGGATGAGCACGCGTTTGCCGAGCGGTTCCACGGTTTCAATCTTGACGCGTTGGGCTTCGTTTTTGGTGCTCATGTCGTGCCGTCCGAACGTCGTCGCCCGTGGCGACCGTGCTGTCGGCCCCGCTGATTGTAGGGCGCGACGCGCGCAAAGCCAACCCGGGCGTTCCGACCCGCGGAGACGGTAGGGCGCGAGGCCTCGCCCCTCGGGACACGATGCCGCGAAGGACCTCCCCTGCGGACTATCATCGTCTTTCGTTGATGGCTTGCCAAAAACGCCGACCCGGCGAAAAATGCCGCGACGTACGCGGCCGGCGAATGTCGTCGGAGAGTGTCACTTGCCGGCACAAAGCGGGCGACGCGGCTCGAACGCGCAACATTCAGCTTGGAAGAAAAGCCCGCCGGTCTGCAACCGTTGTTTTAACGCTACCACGGGGGGTCAGACATTGCAAGTCTTGCGTCTGTTAGGCATGTTTTCAGGGGATATCGTATCAGACCGAAGCCGCCGCGTTCAGGTGCCATAGGACGGCACCAGACGTATCAGGAAGCGTATCATCCACCGCGCAGGACGCGGCCCGGTGCGACCGCCGCATGGTGACGGACACCGGGCCTTGAATCGGATCGGTCCTGAAAATGTTGCCAATTGGCAACGTCGAATGTTGCCCATTGGACAACGTCGGATGTCAACCACTGGTTGCCACGATGGACGGTGGGGCGGTTTTGAAAATCGGACCCAATGGATCAGAAATGGACGGTCATCCGTCGTCGTCGGGTTTGACCTCCCGGACCTCGACGCACCGCAGCCCGAACGTCCGAAGCAAGACCTTCAACGCCGCACGCAGACGCAGAATCGGGTCATCGGCCGGTTGCCGTGTGCGGCGGTCCGGGCGCAGGTGAACGACGAACGTCGGACGAGCGTCGGCTCGCGGTCGGGTCATGGTCGGAAACCGGCCTACTTGTGCAACGTGCGAATAGCTTGTGCCAGTCGCAGTTTCGCGTGCACGCTGGCTTTCGATTCCGACGGTCTGGCGTCCCGGATCGCGCGCTCAAGTCGCAGCTTCAGGTCGATCGTCCGCGATTGCGTCGGCGTCGGCCCGAACAGACGCCCCAAGATCGGATGCGCGCCGGTTCGCAGACGCCCGACAGACGCCGTCGCCCGGCGACCGGGAGAATGAAAACGCCCCGATAGTTCATTGGTCAGTACCATTGTTCGTTGCTCCTCGATTGAAGTATGCCGCCTTCTTGCCGTTGTCCGCGTTCGACGGCGGATTGACCCGAAGCCCCACGCGGGCGCTCGGTGTCAGGCCGAATTCGCGTTCCAGTTTCAACAACTCATCGCTCAACCGCGACGCGATTCGCACTTGGGGATACGCGACGTGATCCACCCGCCCGGTCCGCCGCGTGATCGTCGCCGTCATGCCGTGCTCGTCGATGAAGCGTGTGGCGTCGGTCCAACGTGCCCACAGGTCGCAGTAACGGGCGAACGCCAGACCGTCGGCCGTCGTCAATACACCCATCGCACACAGCTTCGGTGCGAGATCATGCCACGTTGCCTTGCCGCGATCGTTCAACCATTCCGGCATCGTTGGGATGCCCGACTCCGCGACCACGGATTCATCGGCGCGCCGATTCGCCCGCGGTGATCCCCGGAACGCCAGAATCGTGCCCGGCAACGGCTTCGGCCCGCGTCGCCCCATATGCGAAACCTCCAAAACGTGCGCAAACAAAATGGACGCTGGCGAACGGTCTACCGCTTGCGCCTGTGGGGCTTTTGAACCCCCCTCCCGGCCCTCCACGCGGCCGATAGAACGTGCCAGACGGCCGCAACAACGTCCACGATCGCCCCGCTAACGCTTCCAGCTGTGTCGTCGGCTTGCCCGTCACGGTCACGCGGCGCGATGCCCGGTGCAAACAAACGCGGGCGGAAATCGAAGCCCGGCGGTCCCGCGTCTTGCGTTGGCGTGTCACCATGCGGCATATCGCAGCCGTCGGTCCCGCCCGTCGAACGCCGTCCGGTTCGTGCTCCGATCCTCGAGCGCCCGGTCCCACGGAATGCGTCGGCCAGGTCTTGCTCGGCTTGCCGTTTGTGTCCTCCGATCATGCGCCGGTTCCCTTCACAACGTCGCACCACGATCGCAGCGCCAGCGTCGGCGCCGGCGGTTGCTTCGCAGGTGGCACGTCTACATTGCGCTTCCGCCATTGCTCGCAAGATGACACCCAGTGCTCGCGGTCTTTCGTCCATGCCGTTTGCATCGTTGTCCGTCGGCGCTCGGATTGCACTTCAAACGTCTGCCGCGATACCTCGACGTGCGGCGCGGACGGGTCGCAGTGCTGAATGACTTCCCCGCAGCACGTCAATCTCGCATTGTCGTAATCGGGTTCGGGCAGACCCAATAACTCGCGGTGCTCGGCCTTCAACTGGTCGATAGACGCCAGTGCTCGTTGTCCGACGGTCAGGTCTTGCGTCAGCTTGCCGACGGCGTGCAGACGTTCGCGTCGTCCGGCCTCGCGTTGCCGCATCACGTCTTGCGTTGCAATCTCCCAATCCCGCAGTGCGTGCCGTGCTTGTGCCAGTGCCTTGCCCAATTCATTGACCCGTCCGGCGTCCGGCTCGAGCGCCGCGATTCGGCGTTGAATGTCCGCCGGTTGCGGTTCGTCCGACAGACCGATCGCGCTCTTGATTCTTTCGATTTCCCGCAAGACCATTCCGCCAATTCCGTCTTTCGTTGCCATTGTCCGGTTCTCCTCTATTCAATTGTCGGCGCCGCGAACATCACGCCGCCTCATGTTTGCTCAACAGTGCCGTTACATAGGCACCCGTAATCGTCTTGTGTGTCAGAAGCGCGTCCGCGACCGCCTCTACATGATCCCAATGATAGATCAGCAATCCCGCCGTCCGCTCAAACGCAAGACAGAACGTCGAATTGTCCCGCCAGTGAAACGCGGTGGGCAGATAACTCAACATCCGGCTCCAGTCGTCGCTTGCGTGAACGTCAAACGACGGGCGTCCGTTCAATCCCGCGAACGTGCGCGTCCGCAGATAGTGCTCGGCCATCGGCCCGGCCAAAAATACAGACAGCCCCGCGACGGCATCGGTCGGCACTCGGTCGAATTCGACGTGCCCGCGTCGTCCGGCGTCGGGAACGATCGTCGCCCGGACAATCCGCGGATCGTGCGCCCGACCGATGACCGCGTGCCCGGCTTCGTGGTATGCGATTTGAAGTAGGTCGGCGTAACTCATGGTGCGTCGCCCCGTTCCATCGCCGCCATTGTTTCGGCAAGCGCCGCCATTTCCGCGTGTTCGCGGCTTTGATTGCCCTCGAATTCGCGGACCGCCGCGCGCTCTTGAAAATACTCTTGCCATCGTTGGGGAAGATCGGTCGGTGCCAGATATTTCTTGTCCGTGACAGTGAACTCCGACGCCGTCAACGGGATCGGCCCGACCGACGGACGCGCGCGACCCCGCAGCATGGCCAGCAGTTCCGCCTTGTGGCGTCGCATCCGTTCCAACAGGTCCGGCCCGACGGCCGACTTGGGCGCGAACCGGATAAGATCGCGGTCGGCCCGAACGGTGACACCCAGCCGTTGCAGGTCTTGCAACAATTCCGTGATGGGGTTCATAGTGCTCCCTCCCGGTCCGCTTCGCACGCCACCTGTGCCGCTTCGTTCGCCTCATCCAACCTCGCCGCCATCGGCCCCGGTGCGGGACGCGCGTTCAAGTTCCGTTCAATCTGTTGCAGGTGGCGTCCAATCTCCTCGCGCAGCGGGTCAGCGGGTTCCGACATCGCGGCGGTCGGTGTGTCGTCGCCCGGCACCCTTGTTTTGGGCGTAGAAACGGGGGTGGTACAGCTTGGTACATGTACCAACCCATTGCCTGCGCTTTTTTGGTCAAGACGAATTACGTTGGTCTGGGGATGATCGTCGTCATCATCCACGTCGCCCGTAAAAGTATCGTGCGATGGTGTGGTACATGTACCATCCTGTACCAGCAGCCCGATTCCATCGAACACAGTACCCTTAGAATTGTCCGATCCACGCGGCCGGGTTCGGCGAATGCTCGGCACCGCCGCCGCAAGATCGCGGCTGAATGCGGCGTCCGTCCCGATCCGATCCCGACCACGTTCGACGCACCATTCCCGATACGCCGCGTACAGCCGTCGCAACTCGCATCGCAGACCGCCGCCCACGGTGCAACGGTCCCGGGTGAACGCCGAAACCGGACTGCCTAGGTCGGCCAAGTGTTGCACCGCGTCCGCGGCCGACCCCGGTTGCAGGAAGTGTCCGCGTGCCCGTAGCCGCTCCCAGCCCTTGAGCGCCCAATTCAGGATGCCCGGACGCTCGGTCAACAGGCGGTCCGTCAACGTCACGTCCTCGCGCCCGAAAAACGATTCCCGCAACGTCAGGACGATGAACCGCCCGGCCAACGCCCCCCACGTGTCCGCGACCCGCGGAATCTCGTTCGTCAGGAACACGAATCGCGTGGGCAGTCTCACGGTCAGGCTTGGGATATTCTTCCGGTCGATGGTCACGCTGTCCTCGCCCGAAATGGTCAACAGCCGTTCCACAACCACACCGAAATCAGTCTTCATTGTGAATCGGGCGTCCGACACGATCGCGACCGACTTGCCGATCAGCGGTTGCAGACCGAACGGCCCGGCCAGACTCGACATCGTCGGACCGACGACGTTGCCGTGTCCGACCAAGGCGCCCAACACGCGGCCGATGGTCCCCTTGCCCGATCGTTTTGGACCGACCAGCAGGAACATCTTCTGTTGCGGCGTGTTCGACGAAATGCAGTAGCCGAATATCTCCTGCAACGACTCAATGGACGCCTGATCGTCCGGCCACAACTGTTTCAAGAACTCTGTCCACTGTTTCGGAATAGGTGCATACGCATCGTAATCAAACTCGAGCGCGGACGTTGAAAACAACATCGGCGTCGGCGGATACCATTGCCGCGTCGGAATGTGCAGTGTGCCGCTCCTGCACAGAATCAGTTCATCCGTCGGTGGACGTGCGTCGTCGCCGTCCAGCCAGATCGGTGGCGTCAATTCAGCGGACAGGAATGTCTCGGCCGCCGCCGCGTCTATCAGGTTCCCAACCTTGCCGCTTGTCGGCTTGAACGGCCCGAACACAATGCCGCCTTCGGGCATGGTCTTGGCAATGACCGCGTCTTCCGTAAATCGGTATACGTCGGCTCGCAGTCCGTCGTCCTCGACCGGTATGTACCGATTGCCCCGCCACACCCGAAACGAACCGGCGTAGTGTCGTAGCGTGTTCATCCCGTCATGCCGAAACCGCTCGCGGATAAAGACCCGTGCCGACGGCAACGGATCAGACGACGACAGAATCAGCTTGCCCGTCACCGGGTCGCGTTCGCCGATTTCCTGTCCCATGCCCGGCCCGTCGATATTGTCGGCGTCACTCCCGTCATCGTCCGTCGTCTGATAGACCGGTGCGGCGTTGGCCAATGCCCGCAGTTCATCCGCGGTGCCGCCAGCCGGCACCCAATCGGTCGCGTCTTTCACGTTGTCGCCCGGCAGTTCCAGAACTCGAATCGACGCGGCCTTGCCAGACAACGCCATCGCCACTTGCGCCGCGTGTTTCCGTCCCGCGTCGTCACGATCGGGAATGATGACGACGTTGCGGCCGTTCAATGCCGACGTGTCCGCGACCTTGCGCCACTTCCCGGCACCGCCCGGATTGCACGTCGCAATCAGCCCCAACCTGGCCAGCGTGTCGCAGTCTTTTTCCCCTTCGCACACGAACACCGTCCGCGCGGGATCGGCCGCCAACAACTCCGGCAGCCGGTACAAGACCCGCTCCACTCCGTCCATTTGCCAAATCCACTTTCCGCCCGGTCCGCGTCGCCGTTGCCGAAAACCCTTCGGGTCGAAACGCACGACTTGGAAGACGACGTCCCCATCCCCACTCCGATAGTCGTACACGGCCACGATGCGCCCCAGCTTGCCCTTGCCGTTCGACTTCGCCGATGCCGCAGTGTGACACTTCTCGCGCGGCGGAAACAGGTCCGACATTGTCAAGCCGATTGCCGACGTGATGGATTCACTGGGGCATCCGGCATGACAGCACAGCACCACGGCCCCATTGTCACCGACGCCGACCGATAGACTGGGGTTCGTGTCTTCGTGCGACGGGCAACGTGCCGACCAGCCCGCGCCTTCGCGGATCGGCTTGTGCCCGGCGGTTCGCTCGAGCGCCGCCAAGACCTTTTGAATGGGGGTTTCGCTCATTACAGGATTCCCCTTTTGCGCGGCTCTTGCTCCGCCTGTTGAATCTCGCGCTCCCGGCGTGCGGTGTTTCGCGTGCCGTTGTGCGGCACCGTCGGCGCCGGTTCGGTCGCACGTTCGGGCAGCGGTTGCTCGGCCAGTGCCTTGGCGAATCGGTCCAACGATTCGAGCGTTGTGACGAACCGCCCACCATAGCGGCGGGTTTCGAGGATGACGCCGCGACACCCCTTGCGTGCCCATCGCCAAATCGTGCTCGCGTGAACCCGTTTCCCGCCGATCGGCGGAAGTGCTTTCGCAGCCTCGGTGAACGTCAGGGGGGTTTCGATTGCGACCATAGAAAAACTCCAACGCGGTTGCCGTAGTGGCATCACGTTGGAATTTTCGCATGTTTCTTCTTACCGCGTCGGTAAGTCATTGACGTCGTGGGCGGGGTCGGCCTCTCGAATTCACCGTCAAGGTCGGCGGGTCGTCATTGGCGGAAGCGGAAACTGGAATGGTCACGCCGAAACCGGAATCAGATAGCTTGGTGGACAGGTGTGACGCGGTCTTGCCAATGCGGTTCACCATGTCTTGCGTGAATCGTTCGCGCCAGACGGCCCGCGTCACGTCGTTCAGGTCCAGCGTGCATCGGAACGTGACGCCCGGCTCAACCGGCCAGACCAGCCGCAATCGGGCGTCCAGATACTCGGCCAGTTGCCGTTCGATCGGCTTCAGCCCTTCGACGGGATGCCCCCGCCAGTAGGCTTCGGGCGTCAGGTTGGCCAGCCCGCACTCCGCCGTTCGCAGCCCGGCGAGTATCGCATCCGGCACCGACCCGGGCCGTGCGTGCTTCAGGTGCTCCAGCGCTTCCCCCGCCAATTCGCGTTGCCGATGCGTCGCTCCGTCGTCCGTCAACAACGCGGTCAAGTCGCGTTCCATCTTATCCACCAGCCCCGCGCGAAACGCCGTGTAGTGTTCGCGGATTGCGTTGAACACGTCGGCCATTTCCTGATTCGTCTGTGCCATCGTGTCACCCCACCAATGCCGCGACCTCGCGCGCCTTTGCGTGATCTCGTTCCGCATAAATTTGCGTCACGTCGGCCCGTGCGTGCCCCAGCAACACTTGCGCGGCCTCCAACCCATGCAGCTTCCTGATTTCGGATGCAAACGTGTGACGCAGTTGATTCGGCGACCAGTGCGGGACGCCCGCCCGTTCGCACGCATATGCAATCGCACGCCCGTAGGTTTGTGCGGTCCACTTATCCCCGGCCTCGCGCTTTGGGTTCCGAACGCGGATGGACCCCGGCTTATTCCCGCAACTCATCGGCGTCGTCCGTGCTGCGTGAACCGCTTCCCGGCGCTCGCGTTCCGACTCAGCGGGCGCGAACACGAACGCCGTCGGTTCAGCACGCATCAAGAACGGCCGCAAGACGTCTTGCGCCCGCGGCCCGATATGAATGACGCGAACGTGCCCGTGATACGCGGTTTTGTGGTCAGCCATCGCATAGGTCCAGACCTTGCCCGTCGTGTCCACGTCGCATTTCCGCATGACGCAGATTTCGCCCGGTCGGCAACCGATCAGCCGGTGAACCCGGACCATCCCGGCCAGCGTCGGCGTCAGGTGCGGGGTTGTTTGCTCGACGATCGCATCCGTGACGGGTTGAACCGGCTCGGTCTCGCGGGCGTCGCCCCGGCCCCGGCGAAGCCCGTCAACGGTCTGAAGCGCGTGGAATACCGTCGCCGGGACCATTTCCACGGACGCCGCCCACTTGAACATCCGGCGAATTCGGTTGGCTTGGCGATTGACGTATCCCCGCGACCACCCGGTCTTAACCATCGCATCGCGGACGGTGCGAAGCCCGCGCGGTCCGAACGCGGCCGCCGATGTAGTCGCGTACATGCGGTTGAGGATCGTCGTCGCGCTCTTGAAGCATTCCATTTCACACGTGCGACGGCCGCCCGGGCGCTGGTAATACGATTCCGCGTGATCCATGAACGCGACCGTCATTTCGACAATGGTCGGTCCTTCGTCGGCCGGTTTCGTGTTCCCGGCCATCCATTCGCCGACGGCCCGCCGATAGGCTTCCCGCGACGATTCACACCCGTAGTCGCCAAGGTAGGCCCTTCGCCCTCCCAACTCGACGAACGCCCGATCCGGGTTGCCCCGCGGCATCCGTTGCCGCCGATAGCTCGGAACCAGTTGCTTCCGTGGCATGGTTGCGACCTCCCAATCGTCCGCACCGAAACCGTCTGATATGGTTTCTGATACGCGAAAACGCCTTGGTTGCAGCCGCTCCACCACGTTGGCGGGTATTCGTAACTCGTTACGAATTCAGCTTTTATGTTCACAGCGGGCGACGCGGCTCGAACGCGCAACATTCAGCTTGGAAGGCTACGGGCACCGCACGGAAGTTGTGGATTCATCGGGGGTTACGGGCGATGGTGCGGACGCTTGTGCCAAATCTTGTACCGATTTTGGGGATACGGTTCACGGGAACGGTGAAAACGGGTCCGGGACGGACAACACCGAGGCGTTGAATCCCATCGGATCGCATCCGGCGGCAGACGGTTCGGAAGCGCCTGCGGACGAATCGAACCCGACCGGGCCGCGTGAACACGGGCCAACCGCGACACACTTCGCCGAAGCGCTGACGATGATCGCACGCCTGCCGCTGTCCGACGCCGAGAAGGCCGACGCCGTGCGCCGGCTGTTGGCCAATCCCGGCTGATCCGCCGTCGCCGATGAATCCGACCGACCCGGAATTGGCCGCGGTGGTCGATGCGTGGCCGACGCTGCCCGATGCGATCCGGGCGGGCATCGTGGCGACGGTCCGGGCATCGGGCGGCGCGGGGCGGTAGTGTCGGCCAACGCTGGCGGGTTCCGGGGCGATGGTCCGGGCGGTGAATCGGCCGATCGGTCGATGACCGTCCGTCACGGTGCGCGGCGGTCCGGGCGCTACGCGGGGGCGAATAGATACCGTTCAGGGAAATCTACTTTCGACGGCGGCGGGGCTTGCCGTTGGGGACCGATTCGACGGCCGACACGTGCAAATAGGGCACGAACGTCCATCCGTCGTTGGGCAAGGCCACAAACACGCGGGTCTTCATTATCGCGACGGCCTGTGGATCGCGCACGATGTACGATTCGCCGCTGGAAGTCACCACCCGGAACGGCTCGAACGGCTCGCGCTTCAATGCGTCGCGGATTTCGTGACCGATCATGGTCACAGTCTAACATCCCACGGCAATCGCACGCAACCGGGCGGGCACTGGGGCGGTCCGTGGAGTCGAATGGGAATGGAATGCACGGGACGTGTCGCGGCGGAATGGACCGGCGACGACCTGTCGGACCGGCCGGTGGGACTGCATTTCGTTGGCGTGCGACGCGAAAGAAACGGTGAAAAAACGGTGGGCAACGACGGGGACGGGACCACGTTGGGAGCGCGGGGCGACAACGGTCGGTTCGTGAACGGATGCGCGGCCGGGCCGGGGCGGCCGGTGGGGGCGCCGAACAAGGCCGCGTTTATTCGGGATGCGATCCTCGATAGCTGGACCGCCGTCGATGGTGCGGCGTTGCTGCAACGGCTGGCGCGGGACGATCCGCGGGCCTATCTGCGGGTGGTCACGTCGGTCTTGCCGAAAGACATCGACGCACGCATAGCGGCCGAAGCGGCGGCACGGGCCACCGACACCCGTTCCGAAGTCATGGCCACGCCCGAAGGGCAAGCGTGGATGCAACGGCTCCGCGCGGCGTGTCCGCAATGGCCGCCGATGCGCGCCTCAGCCGCGCGGCACGGTTTTTGGATCGGTGGATTGGACGGGAAAACGATTGGATGGGCCGGGAACGGCGATCGGCGGTCGGAAAACGGCCGACGCGGTGACGACGGACACGCGGGCGATCCGGCGGGCGATCGTCGCCAGCTGGGACCGGGTGAACGGACCGGCGATTCTGGACCGGCTGGCCAACGACAACCCGCTCGCGTATCTGCGGCTGGTGGCGGCGGGCGCTGACCCTTGACAATGCTCCGCACCGTCAAGGGGGACTGCACGAGGCCATCATCCGCATCGTGAACGACGTTGCACCCCGTTGGCAGGATCGACTCGGGCCGCCAATGACACTCGATGGGAAACCCGACGCTCAAGCCGCATCCTGGGAGCACGTCGCCCGACGCTTCGTGACTCGGTCGGAGTGCTACTCCCGTTTTCGTTGTCCGCGACCACGATGACCGCGTAGGTTGGAGTCGATTGAATCGAATGACATGATCTGACATTCGTCGGGGATGCCGTCGCCGCCGCGGCGAAACACGTCGAGGCTGGTGCCGTCAGCGATGTCGCATTCATCGGGGTTTGAGTTCTTGTTGCAATCCGAACTTGCTCCCGCTGCGATGTCGCAGTCATCCGCTGAAGAGTTTCCGTTGCAATCGGGCTCGCACTCGTCAGGAATCTCGTTGGTATTGCAGTCCAAGATTGTGCCATTTGCGAGCTCGCACTCGTCTGGAATATCGTTGAGGTTGCAATCGGCACTATAATCATTGGCAAGATCACATTCGTCAGGGATGCCGTTGGTGTTGCAGTCGGCGACCCGAAAGACGTACGCCGAGCCGGAGGGGAACCCCGCGACGTCGCCAATCGCCCCCACGACCGCCGTGTCTCCGGAGACGGAAACGGAATACCCGAATTCGTCGCCCGCCGCACCGTCTGGGGCGGTCAGCTTCCGCAACTCGGTCCAGACGCTCCCGCTACGGACAAAGACGTACGCCGAGCCGGAGCCGCAATTCGGATTCTGCAAGCAGTTCTTGGACGCCCCCACCACCGCCGTGTCGCCGGAGTCGGCAACGGAAATCCCGAAGAGGTCGCCCGCCGCGGCGTCCGAGGCGGTCAGCTTTTGCTGCTCGGTCCAGACGCTCCCGCTGCGGACAAAGACGTACGCCGAGCCGGAGTTGCTCCCCGCGTCGGCGTCGAAGACTGCCCCCACCACCGCCGTGTTGCCGGAGACGGCAACGGAAACCCCGAAACTGTCGAACGAAGCGGCGTCGGAGGCGGTCAGCTTCTGCTGCTCGGTCCAAACTTCCCCGTTGCGCACAAACACGTACGCGGATCCGGCGCTGCAGTTTAGGACGGATGGGCACGCGTCGTCGTCGAAACGCGCCCCCACCACGGCTGTGTCGCCGGAGACGGAAACGGAAAACCCGAACTCGTCGCGCGGCTCACCGTCGGAGGCGGTCAGCTTTTGCTGTTCGGTCCACACGCCCCCGCTACGTACAAACACGTACGCCGAGCCGGAGTTGCTCCCCGCGTCGTCGTCGTGGACCGCCCCCACCACCGCCGTGTTGCCGGAGACGGAAACGGAAACCCCAAAGAAGTCTACCGCCCCGGCGTCGGATGCGGTCAGCTTTTGGTGCTCGGTCCAGACGCTCCCGTTGCGCACGAACACGTACGCCGAGCCGGAGTCGCTTCCCGCGTCGTCGTCGCGCCACGCCCCCACCACCGCGGTGTTGCCGGAGACGGAAACGGAATTCCCGAACCGGTCAAATGCCGCGGCATCGGATGCGGTCAGCTCTTGCTGTTCGGTCCAGACGCCCTCGCTACGCACAAACACATACGCCGAGCCGGAGTTGCTTCCGGCGTCGTCGTCGAGATGCGCCCCCACCACCGCCGTGTCGCCGGAAACGGACATGGAACGCCCGAAATCGTCGCCCGCCGTGGCGTCGGAGGCGGTCAGATTGACCGCCTCTTCCAGTTGGCAGCTGACTTGGCCGTCGGCACCGGCCGACAGTCCGCACACACACGCAACCACAGCAACAAGGCAACAGTGACGTTGCATGACGTGTCCTCCCTTTGCAGCCGCCGAATGGGAACAACCCTGGTGAAAATGAGAACACTTACGGGGACCGCTTCGCTCGCAGCGCGTTGGCCGTTCCGTTCTTTCTACATGACGAAACCTCGATGACGGAACCTCGCGTGAATTTACAAATGCCAATTGTACACTCTACAGTCTTCGTCCCGGCCGAGTCAATGCTACACACGGCGGGTAAGCTGCTACATTCGGCGGGCGAGCTTCCGGAAACGGTGCGGCTGTGGGCAGCGCGGTCGATTCTGGAGTTGGGCACACGGCTGCGCGACGCGGGGATGCACGATGACACCGGACCCGATGCCGATGCGTGCGGCCACCGCGACGGGAACGGGCGGTTCGTGGCCGGGTGTCGGCCGGGGCCGGGGCGACCGGCGGGGACGGCGGACGCGGTGGTGACGGACACGCGGGCGGTCCGGCGGGCGATCGTCGCAAGCTGGGACCGGGTGAACGGACCGGCCATTCTGGACCGGCTTGCGAACGACAACCCGCTCGCGTATCTGCGGCTGGTGGCGTCCATTCTGCCGCGCGAGGCGAACGCCAAGGGCGACGCCGAAGCCCATCACAGCGGCACGGCTACCATCCATCGAATCGGCGAAGAGGTCGGCAGCGTCTGCGGCAACTGGCGGGAACGGCTGAACTATGCGGCGCTGCCGCTGGATGGCGTACGCGCCCGACCCGCGACTATTCCACTCGCCGACCTACGTTGAATTCCGCACCGCCGGTTCCGCGCCGTCGCCACACTTGGTCCCGCATTCCGGGCACACACCCGATTCGTTGCCGGTGAGGTCGTAGCCGCATGATTCACAGTAGGCCGTCTTGTCTTCGGGTACCGGCCACCGAAGAAGTGCATACACGAAACGCGCCGGAAGGTACGCGCCGAGAAACCACAACGAGATAAGCGCGGAAGCCACGATGGTGTCCGAAAATGGCAATCCCTTGCACCAGAGCGCATGGTCGGCCCACTGGATTGAATACGGAACTACGAACAGAAAAAGCGGCACGAAGACCGCGATCGCCAATGCCACCCGAAGTGCCGGTCGAATGTATTCCCTCCGCGAGCGCCGTCTCATCGCTTGACGAGTTCCGTCCCGCATTCGGGGCAGACGCCCGATTCGTTGCCGGTGAGATCGTAGCCGCAGTGCTTGCAGTGGCCAAGCGGCGAGCGGCGATCCACATACCATAGAACTGCGGTCGGCAGAAAAACGAGTACGATCAAGGGCACAAGTGGAGTACCAGACGCCCACCCGTTTTGCCCCCCGTCGTGAAAAGTATTCCCTATCGCTCGCCAGAACCGCGCCCCATCGAAACAAGCAGACACGTTTGAGATGCCATTGAACTTCGGCTTGATGTGCAGTGACAGGTGGGTTGTATA
Source organism: Phycisphaerales bacterium (assembly GCA_013140575.1). Taxonomy (GTDB): domain Bacteria; phylum Planctomycetota; class Phycisphaerae; order UBA1845; family UBA1845; genus JABFSN01. The sequence continues at coordinate 30,462 of JABFSN010000119.1, forward strand.
GTCGGGATTGAATCGCCAACCGACCACGAACATTCCATCGGACACCCCAACGGCACGTTCAAACCAGCATACGCCAACGGACCAAATCATGCTGATTACGAAACACAGGCTCAAGATGACACAACTGAACAACCCACTCCACTTTAACCAGCGGCGGAATCGGGAGGGTCGGCGGGTCATGGGTGCGATCCGTAAATGGGGGCGGTCCGGCGCTGATTGTACCGTTCAGGACGGGTCGGATGACAGGCTGGCCACGTCGCGCCGTGCGACGTTCCGGGGACGCCGGAAGCTTGGTCGTGGCG